>CAZWUX010000007.1:0-32792 GCA_964637665.1 uncultured Anaerolineae bacterium | reverse complement strand
CGATGAGCGTTCAATAGACTTCCCGATTGTCGGCATCGGCGCATCCGCTGGAGGGTTGGAGACGTTCGAGCGATTCTTTCAGAATGTCCCGGCCAACACGGGAATGGCGTATGTCGTCGTGCAGCATCTCGACCCCGCACACAGCAGCATCCTGAGCAGTCTGCTGGAGCATTCGACGGATATGCCCGTCTTCGAGGTAGAGGACGACATGCCCGTGCAACCCGATCACGTCTACGTGATCCCGCCGGGCCGCAGGATGACGCTGCGAGACGGTGCGCTCCGCCTCGCGAAACCCGAAACGGTGCTCGGCAGCCGGGCCGCCATCGACACCTTTTTCCGCTCGCTGGCGGAGGCGCAGGGCGAGAGCGCGATTTGCGTGATCCTCTCCGGCACGGGCGAAGATGGCGCCGCCGGGCTGAGGGCTGTCAAGGGCGCGGGCGGGCTGGTCATCGCTCAGGACCCCAGAACGGCGAAATACAGCGGGATGCCCCAGAGCGCGATCGACACCGATCTGGTGGACACCATTCTGGCCCCGGAGGAGATGCCGGATCAGATCGTGGCGTACGCACAGAGCGCCTTCCTGCCCGACCGCGCGCAGATCGCGCGGCGGCTGCCAGCCTCCAGCGAGCATATCGCCGAGATACTGGCCGAGGTCATGCGCCACACCGGGCACGACTTCTCCCTCTACAAGCCCAGCACGATTAACCGCCGAATCGAGCACCGGATGGCGCTCAACCAGATCGATGACGCCGGGGAATACCTGAGCCACCTGCAAAGCGATCCGGCGGAGAGCGATGCCCTGTTTCAAGGGCTGCTCATCGGCGTGACGAGCTTCTTCCGCGACCCGGAGGCATGGGCGAAGCTGGAGGAGATCGTTATCCCGGCGCTGCTCGATGGGCGGAAGCCCGGTAAGCCGATCCGGGTGTGGGTGCCGGGCGCCTCGACGGGCGAGGAAGCCTATTCCATCGCCATCCTGCTCGCCGAGGCGATGGAGGCGCGCAACGTATCCTACGAGGTGGATATATTCGCCACCGACATCAACGAGCGAGGACTTGAGAAAGCCCGCGCGGGTATGTACTCGGCGGAGGATGTATCCCACCTCTCTTCCGACCGGCTGGCCCGGTTTTTCGACCGGCGCGGCGAGATGTACGCCGTCAAGGATTCGCTTCGCAGGATAGTGTACTGCGTTCCCCAGAATGTCCTCAAAGACCCGCCGTTTTCGCGCCTGGACCTGGTTAGCTGCCGCAACTTCCTGATCTATCTGGGGAGGGAGCTGCAGAACAAGCTCATTGCGCTGTTCCACTACGTGCTCAACGCCGACAGATTCCTCTTTCTGGGCGCATCGGAATCGCCGGGCGAGCAGGGAGCGCTTTTCCACCCGGTCGATCGCGAGGCGCGCATTTTCCGGCGGGCGGATATCGAGCCGCACATCGATCTGGCGCTGGACTTCATTGCGCCGACTCTCCTGCGTGACACCGATCTGGCGATGCTGGCGCTCGACGACGCCACCAGCGCTCTGGCGGAAGGGGATATCACGTCCGGCCTCAGCGCGGACGCCACCCCGGAGGAACGCGTCGCCAGTCTTCAGCAGGAACTCGGTATCACCCGCGAGCGGCTCCAGTCCATCATCGAGGAACTGCGGATCACGAACGAGGAGCTTCAGTCCACGAACGAGGAGCTTCTGACGCACGAAACCGAGCTGGAGGCGCAGAACGAGGAGCTGCGCGACACGCAGGAGCAGCTTGAGCTGTCGCGCGATGCGTTCTCCGACCTGTACGACTTCGCGCCGGTCGGCTACATGACGCTCGACGCCGAGGGCGTGATCGAGCGGGCGAATCTCACGCTGACCGCGATGCTGGGCGTTTCGCGCCACAACCTGATCGGCCAGAAGCTCGTCGACTACGTCGCCAGCGGCGATGAGGAGGCGTTCGACCGCTTCCTCGAATACCTGCACACGACGGGCGGACGGCAGAGCTACATCGTCCGCATGACGTACATGGACAGCGGCGACTTCTACGGGCAACTTGAGAGCATCGCCGCGCACGATACGGCGGCGGACGAGACGCATTACCGGATCGCCGTGATCGACGTGACGGCCCGCGTCGAGGCCGAGCAGGCCCTCCGCGAAGCGCACGATGAGCTTGAGGCCCGCGTCGAGGCCCGCACGGAGGAGCTTGTCGAGGCCAACCGGACGCTCCAGCAGGAGATCATGGAGCGCAAGCGCATCGAGGACGCGCTGCGCGAGAGCGAGGGGCGCTTCCGCACGATGGCCGACTCCGCACCCGTCATGATCTGGATGGCGGACGAGACGGCAGCTGCCACGTTTTTCAACGAGACGTGGTTGAACTTCACCGGGCGTTCGACGAAGCAGGAACAGGGCGACGGGTGGATGGAAAATGTCCATGTGGTCGACCGTGAGGCGGTCACCCAGCAATACCTCAACGCCTTCGAGGCGCGTGAACCGTTCCAGGCCGAGTACCGGATGTATCGCCGCGACGGCGCGGCCTGCTGGGTGCTGAACGTAGGCGTGCCGCGCTTTACGAAGGACGGCACGTTCGCGGGCTACATCGGCTCGGTGATGGACATCACCGAGCGGCGGGAGGTGGAGCGCCGGCTCGAACAGACGCTGGCCCGCACCCGCGACCTGTACCGGACGAGCCGCCACATCAGCTCGCTGGACACGCCGATGGGCGTGCTCGAAACGCTGCTCTCGAACCGGAATCTGGCCGACGCCAGCCGCGCGTCGCTGATCATCTTCGACAATCCGCACGGGGACGGCCCGCCGAGATACACCGAGCCGGTCGCCGTGTGGCAGCGCGACCGGAACCACAAACAGCATCACTCGTTCGACAAGAACGAACTCCTGAAGCTATGCCAGCGCGACGGCCCCCTCGTCATCGAGGACTCGCAGGACGATCCACGCATCGACGGCGAGCGCCGCAAGTCGTTCGAGAGCATCGGCACGCGCAGCCTGGTCATCTACCCGCTCGTCGCGAGCGGCCTGTGGTACGGGGTGATCGCCTTCCACTGGAACGAGCCGCACCGGATCGCGGATGACGAGGCCCGCCACATTCTGGGCCTCGTCGATCAGGCGGCGGCGGCTATCTACGCCTTCCGTCTGCTCGTCGCCGAGGCGCAGGCGCGGCAGGCCGCCGAACGCGCTAACCAGGTCAAGATCAAGTTCCTGGCGATGATCTCACACGAGCTTCGCACGCCGCTGACCTCGATTCAGGGCTACGCCGACACGCTGCTGGCCGACGACGTGGCCTGGGACGCCGACACCCAGCAAATGTTCATCCAGATCATCAGCGACGAGTCGGATAACCTGCGCGAGTTGATCGAGCAGCTTCTCGACCTGTCGCGGCTCGAAGCCGGGATGCTCACCATCCACCGCGAGCCGCACCCGCTGGGCGCGATTCTGGCGGACGCCTGGCCTCACCTCAACCTGCGGGCCGCCGAACACAACCTCGTCTACGACATCCCGGATGACCTGCCGTTCGTCGATGTCGATCCGCAGCGCATCCAGCAGGTGATCCAGAATCTGGTGCACAATTCGGCCAAGTATGCGCCCGCAGGCACGACGATCAGCGTCGCCGCGCGGGTGGATGACGGCGTCGTCCGCGTCGACGTGGACGACGAGGGGCCGGGCATCCACCCGGAGGAGCGCAGCACGGTGTTCGAGGCCTTCCAGCAGGCCGCAGGCGAGGCCGACGCCGCACAGGGCGGGGCGGGGCTGGGGCTTGCCATCTGCCGGGGCATCATCAGCGCGCACGGCGGCGACATCTGGATCAGCGACGAGGTCAAGAAGGGCCTGCGTATCTCCTTCACCCTGCCCATCGCCGTGCCTGAGGAAGACGCGTAACCGGCGGGCAGGACGATCATCACTACCCTGCGGGGTGGATTCGCGGCATAATAGCGTCTGTTAACAGCCGTATATGGCACGGATGGAGAGCGGGGGAAGTCCGGTGAGAGTCCGGCGCTGTCCCGCAACGGTCCGGCGTGGGGTATGTGCTGCCGCAGCCCCCTTTGGGGCTGACGGCGTGAGCCTCTTTGAGGCTGACGGCGCAAGCGGCCCCTGTCCAACAGCCCGATGACCCGCTCTCACACCCTGCCTCGCACACCTTCGAGGAAAGGGAGGCGAGCACCGATGCTCGTTTTCACGCTCCCGTCCGGCAGGCGGGAGTTTTTGTATCCGCATCCGAATACCCCCCGATGGCCCGCAGCAGCCCGCGCGTGATGGCTGACGCGGCAGCGGCGCGCCCGCACGCCGCCCGCACCGGGGCGGCGCGGGTCCCCGGCACCTGCGGCGAACTCGTGCAGGGCCAGCTTGGGGGCGGCGTCGACTTCCTGATCACGCTGCCGGTCGACCTGTGGTCGGAGGTGCGCGTCCGGCTCGATGAGTCCGGGCGCGTCGAGGTGAACCCACCGCACAAGGTCAAGACGCGGCTCGCCGTGCGGCGGGCGCTCGACGCGCTGGGCCTGCCGGGGATCGGCGCGCGGGTGGATGTCGCATCGGCGCTGCCGGAGGGCAAAGGCATGGCGAGCAGCACCGCCGATGTCGTGGCGGCCTGCCGGGCCGCTGCCCGCGCGGCAGGCCGGACGCTCACCACCGGGGCGATATCCCGCATCGCACGCGGCATCGAACCCAGCGACGGCGTGATGTACCCCGGCGTGGTCGCCTACAACCACCGCCGCTGCGAGCTGATCGAGCGGCTCGGCCCGCCCCCTCCGTTCCGCGTCCTGATCGCGGACCCCGGCGGGGCGGTCGACACGCTGGCCTTCAACCGCCGCCCCAAAGACTACACGCCCGGCGAGATGAGCATGATCTCGCGAGCGTACGAGTGGGCGGCGGCGGGGGTCCGGCGCGGCGACCGGGCGCTGATCGGGCGGGCGGCCACGCTCAGCGCGGGCGTCAACCAGCGGATGCTGCCCAAGCCCTACCTCGACGACCTGATCGCCATCGCACGGGCGCACGGCGCGTACGGCGTCAACGTTGCCCACAGCGGGACGGTCGCCGGGCTGCTGTTCGACCCCGGCGCGGAGGCAGACGCCGCGCGGGCGGCGGAGGCCGTCCGGCAGGCGCTCGGCCCGGAGGCCGTTTTGATTACGACGGCGACCGTCGACGCATGGTAGCCGTATGAGAAACGTGGAGCGTTTCTCATACCACATCGCCGCCCCGCACCGGCGATCGGAATGAGAAGGGAAATGAAAAATCACCATGACGCCTGATAAATCCACCAATCAAGGGATCGTCATCGTCAATACGGGCAAGGGCAAGGGCAAGACGACCGCCGCGCTGGGCACGATGCTGCGCGCGTGGGGGCGCGGCTGGCGCATCTGCGTGATCCAGTTCGTCAAACACGAGACGGGCCAGTGGGGCGAGGTGCGCGCCGCCCGCAAGCTGGACGGCGTGGACTGGATCGGGACTGGCGACGGCTTCACGTGGACCTCGAAGGACATGGACGAGACGATCGCGCGGGCGCAGCACGGCTGGGGCATCGCGCAGGAGCGCATCGCGAGCGGGGAGTACGACCTCGTGATCCTCGACGAGTTCACCTACCCGCTGCACTTCGAGTGGCTCGACACGGGCGAGGTCATCGCGTGGCTGCGCGCCAATAAGCCGCCGGGGCTGCACCTGATCGTCACCGGGCGCGACGCGCCGGACGCGCTGATCGACTACGCCGACCTCGTCACGCGCATGGAGAAGGTCAAGCACCCCTACGACGAGGGGATTTCCGCGAAGCCGGGGATCGAGTTCTGATGGAGCGGGCGCTCGCCCTGATCGCCGCGCTGGCGTTCGACGCGCTGCTGGGCGATCCGCCGAACCGCTTCCATCCGACCGCGTGGATGGGATCGACCATCGGCGCGCTCCAGAAACGCGCCCCGCGCGGAGACAGCGGGTCCGAGCTTGCCTACGGGGCGCTCGTCGCGCTGGGCGGGGTGGGCGCTGCCGCCGGGATCGGCTGGACCATCGAGCGCGCGCTCGGCGTGCTGCCGCCGCCGGTCCGCTGGCTAGCGGTCGGGGCGATCCTCAAGCTGACGCTCGCCCTGCGCGGGCTGGGCCGGGCGGCGGGTGAGATTCACACCGCGCTGGATCGGGGCGATCTGCCGGAAGCACGCCGCCTGACCGCGTGGCACCTCGTCAGCCGCGACACGTCAATGCTGACGGAGGCGCAGATCAGCGCGGCAGCGGTCGAGTCGGTCGCCGAGAACGCCTCGGATGGGGTCGTCGCGCCGCTGTTTTACTACGCACTGTTCGGCTTGCCCGGCGCGCTGGCCTACCGCTTCGCCAACACCGCCGATTCGATGCTCGGCTACCGCGACGCCGCCCGCGAGTATCTGGGCAAGGTCCCTGCCCGGCTCGACGATGCGCTGAACCTGATCCCCGCCCGCCTGACCGCGTTGGCGCTGATCGCCGCCGCGCCGCTGGTCGAGCTGGACGGGCGGCGGGCGGTTACCATCTGGCGGCGCGATCACGGCCTGACGGCCAGCCCCAACGCCGGGCACCCGATGAGCGCGGCGGCGGGTGCGCTGGGCGTCGAACTCGAAAAAGAGGGCCATTACACGCTCGGCGCAGGGAACCGCCCGCCCGATTCCGCCGACATTCCGCGCGCGCTGCGGCTGGCAGGCGCGGCGACGCTGATCGCGGCGGGCGCGCTGGCCGTGATCGCGGTGATGCGGGGGAGAGGGTGGAGCGGTAACCGATGAAAAACTTGCTTCGCTGCTTTTCAGGGCGGAACCCCGCCCATCTTCGCTTCGCTCAGATTTCCCTCCCCGTAGAGAACGGCAAAGCCGTTCTCACAAGGAGAAAGCTCCGCTTTCTCCACAGCATGAGGGAGGGACTAAGGGTGGGGTTCTGGCGTGATTTCCACTCGACAACACAAACTGATGCGCTGCTCCAGCGAGCGTATTCAGGGGTAAGCTGCTCATGACGCCCATCACCCCCCGCCCGGAGGTCCGCGCCACGCCGCCCGACCATCACGGCGCGCTCGACTTCGCCGAGCTTGAGCGGCTGGGCATTGATCCCGATGACGTGCTCGACTTCAGCGTGAACAGCAGCCCGTTCGGGCCGCCGCCCGGCGTGCGGGAGGCCATCGCCGCCGCGCCGGTCGACCGCTACCCGGACCGCGACGCGCTGGCGCTGCGGCGGGCGCTGGCCGCTCGGCACGGCGTCGCGGTCGATCAGATCGTCGCCGGGAACGGCTCGGCGGAACTGCTGTGGCTGGCGGCGTTTTGCTTCCTCGACCGGGGCGACTCGGCGCTCATCGCCGGGCCGACGTTCGGGGAGTACGCGCGCGCGGCGCGGCTGGCCGGGGCGGACGTGGCCGAGGTGCGGGCCGATCCCGCCGGGGATTTCGCGCCGCCGGTCGAGGCGATGGCGCGGGCGCTGAGCGATGTCAGGCCGCGTGTCGCCTTCATCTGCAACCCGAACAACCCGACGGGGGCAGTTCTGGCGGGCGATGTGCTCTCGGCGTGGGCGGCAGGCAACCCTGAGACGCTGTTCGTCGTCGACGAGGCTTACGTGGGGTTCGTGCCCGGCATGGAATCCGCGCTGAAGCTGGGCGCGCCGAACGCCCTCGTGCTGCGCTCGATGACGAAGGACTACGCGCTGGCCGGGCTGCGGCTGGGCTACGCCGCCGGGGACCCCGCGATCGTCGGGGCGATCGCGCGGGCGCGCTCCCCCTGGAACGTCAGCGGACCGGCGCAGGCGGCAGGATTGGCCGCCCTGGGCAGCGATGCCGCCGTGAGCACATCGCTGGCGGAATTACTGAGCGCGAAAGCCGCCCTGATCGACGGGCTGCGGGCCTGTGGACTGCGTCCCCTGCCGTCGCGGACCCACTACTTCCTCGTGGAGGTCGGGGACGGCGCGAGCTTCCGGCGGCGGCTGCTCGGAAAGAACGTGATGGTTCGGGACTGCGCCTCGTTCGGGATTCCAACCTGTGTCCGAATCGCGGCCCGGCGACCGGCGGAAAACCAACGGCTGCTCGCAGCGATACGAGAGGTGATGCCATGACGGCCAGCGTGCTGATGGTGCAAGGGACCATGTCCTCGGTGGGGAAAAGCCTGCTGGTGGCGGGCCTGTGCCGGGTGTACGCCCGGCGCGGCGTGCGCGTCGCGCCCTACAAGGCGCAGAACATGTCGAACAACGCCGCCGTGTGCGCCGACGGCGCGGAGATCGGGCGGGCGCAGTACACGCAGGCGCTCGCCTGCGGGCTGGCCCCCACCGCGCAGATGAACCCCATCCTGCTCAAGCCGGAGGCCGATTCGCGCTCGCAGGTCGTCGTGATGGGCGAGGCATGGCGGACTCTGCCCGCGCGCGGCTACTACGACTATAAAGACGAGCTGTGGGGCGTCGTGACCGGCGCGCTGGCCGACCTGCGAGCGGAATACGACCTCGTCATCATCGAGGGGGCGGGCAGCGCCGCCGAACTCAACCTGCGCGACGGGGAGATCGTCAACATGGCGGTGGCCAAACACGCGCAGGCCCCGGTCCTGCTGGCCGGGGACATCGACCGGGGCGGCATCTTCGCGCAGCTTCTCGGTACGCTGTGGCTGCTCGACGACGCGGAGCGCGCGCTCGTCAAGGGGTTGATCGTCAACAAGTTCCGGGGGGACATCCGGCTGTTCGAGGACGGGGTGCGAATGATCGAGGAGCGGGGCGGCGTGCCGGTAGTGGGCGTCGTGCCCTATCTGCACCACGACCTGCCGGAGGAGGACGCCGTCGCCATCGAGCGGCAGAACACGTCGCAGGGTGAACGGGCCGCCGGGATCGACGTGGCGGTGATCCGCCTGCCGCGCATCTCAAACTTCGACGACTTCGATCCACTGGCCGCCGAGCCGGGCGTGGGGGTGCGCTACGCCGGATCGGTCGAGGAACTGGGCGCGCCCGACGCGGTGATCATCCCCGGCACAAAAAGCACGATGGCCGACCTCGACTGGCTGCGTGCGGGGGGGCTCGCGGACGCCATCGCCGGGCACGCGGCGCGCGGCGGGGCGGTGGCCGGCATCTGCGGCGGCTACCAGATGCTGGGCCGCGTGATCCGCGACCCCGATCACACCGAGTCGTCCGTCGACGAGGTGGACGGGCTGGGCCTGCTGCCCGTCGAAACGACCTTTCAGGGCGAGAAGGCGACCCACCAGGCGCGCGCCACCGTGCGTGGTTCAGGCGGCTGGCTGGCCGCCGTCGCCGGGCGGCCTGTCACCGGGTACGAAATCCACATGGGCCGGACGCACGGCCCCGATGGCGCGGCATGGCTGGAGATCGACCGCCGGGGCGGGGCGGAAACGTCCGTCGCGGATGGGGCGATCAGCCCGGAGGGGCACGTCTGGGGATGCTATCTGCATGGCCTGTTCGAGAACGATGGCCTGCGCCGCGCGTGGCTCGCCTCGCTCGGATGGCAGGGTGCAGACGATGGCCTCACGCCGTCCGAACGCCGCGAGGCCTCGTTCGATCGGCTCGCCGACGCGCTGGAAGGTGCGCTCGACATGGCGCAGATCGACGCGATGGTGGGGCTGTAAGGGGCTGAATCGTATAAACGCTAGCTTAGAGAATTCAAAGGATTCTAAAGAGCTACTTTACGAAAGCTATTATTTTGTGGTAGTTTATATACGTATGTGTCAAAATCATGATTGACTATCATGCATGATCTACTCAACTTCCCCCATTGGACACCAATCGTTAGCATCTGTATAATTGACCAAGGAACATCTGTTCTAGAATGCTTTTTTACGTGTTTCTAGAGAGGGGATACTCATGGGGCACGTTTCGAAAGATACACTTCGACGGATTTTGGTTCTATATCTTATTGGAAAGTTTCGAGACGGAGTCTTTGGGAATCTAAGATTCCAGAAGGTGCTATATTACGCACTCAAAAATGCTGACTATCACCCATTCTTGTTCCAACATACTAAGCTTGGACAATTCTCGCTTGAAGCGAGAACTACTCGAAATGAATTACAGAGAATGGGTTTGGTTCACAGTTTGCCTCCAAACGAAACTAGGCAAAGTCATAATTGGATGCTAGCAGAAAATGTGCAACTTGATCTCTTAGAAGAAGCCATAATGAGCTTCTCAGAGACTTTGAAAGCAGGCATTGATAGTAGCATACGTAACTTTGGATATATGTCACATAATGCATTAAAGAGTATAGCTCATGCTGATCCTGATCTTGTCAGAAGTAACAAAGGTGACGTAATATTAGAAGACAATGTACCTGATATAGTTGAGCTTGGTTTATCAGAAGAAGATTGTGACGATCTTGAGCTAGCTTTGACTCCAGGGTTTAGTGAGGCTATGGAGAGCATCCTTGATGGCCTCGAAAACAGCGATTTCGATATAGGAAAGGTCGAAAGGAGTGGGAAATTCCTATAGACTTCTCTTTCACCAGATTTTTATAGAACAAAGCACGCAAGTGTGTGAAGAGCATCTAGAGCTTAAGAAGCCTCTAGCAACAGCACTTCAAGAAATCGCTTCCGACCCTACATATGGAAAAATGATGAGGGGAGTTAATAACCCTCATTTGCAGGGAAACATTAGACGAGTTCATGTCAAAGGTCGAAAAGGACATCGCCTTCTATATATTCTCTCAACTAAGAAAAAACTCGTATTACCAATACTTCTTTCCCCCACTCCAAAAAGCAATTTTGATTACGATAAGATAGATTGGGAAGGAATTGCTGCTCGGATTTACGATGACTTAATGGGTGAAAACTACGATGCATTTGCTCGTTAGCATCTATATTCCAGCACGAAAAAAGCAGGGCATTGCCCTGCTTTTTTCACATTAACACAATAGCTCTAAATACAGCCTACCGAAACAGGAGCCTCACAACCCGACCTGCTCGACCGCCTCCCGCGCGCCCTCCGGCGTCGCCGCTACGTCCAGCCCGGTGTGGATCGTCCAGCGTTCCTCATACGTCACCGCGCCGCCCGGATCGAGCACGGTCAGCGGGCCGAGCGACTCGACCTCGATGAACTGATCCCCACTGTACACCTCGGCATTGCAGCCCATGTCCGGGTAATCCGCCTCCGGCTCCACGTCGACGTGCTTCACGAACAGCACGCCATCGCGCAGGTAGGCCAACCACCCCTGCGGCGCGAACGTCCCGACCTTGCACGGCGGCGTCAGCTCGCGGCCCTCGACGCAGATCAGGTCGTCCGCGACGTGCAGCCGGGGATCGGCCCAGCGCGTATACGGCCACAGCACGAGCCGCCGGTTGGCGAGCAGCCCGTCCGGATCGGCGGGGCCGACCGGCTGCGGCAGCACCGCGATCCCGCCGAAGGCCAGTGCTGTGATCGCCCAGGGGGCCAGCCTGACCGGCCACAGCCCGTGATTTTCGAGACGGTGACAGACGGTCAGCGACGGGCTGTCCGGCGAGAGGGTTACGTCCATGTGCTTGCGGATTCCGGTCCCCGGCTCGACTTTCCCCTGAAGCGCGAAGCCCTGCGGGATCTCATCTACGTCCAGCCCCTCGTCGTCGGGGATGTAGGTGCGCGGCGTGGCCTCCGGCGCGTGCCACAGCCGGTGACCGCCGATCAGCCGGTAGGTGCCGTAGGCGTGATCCCACGTCGCGCCGGGGGCATCTGCGAGCAGATTTTTCCCCGTCGCCGCCGGGATGAGCCGCACGATGCGCGGGCCAACCCCGGACAGCACGTCGACGCGCAGGTGCGGGTTTTCGAGGGTCAGAGTCGACATGTTCTGAAAATCGCCAGCCATTCGTATCCACCTTCTCTATCAGAGAAAATAATCCGGGCGCGGAACGCCCGCGCTATTTTAGGTTTTTCCTATTTCGCTCTGATCTGAATCTTACACAAAAGTCGTATACCTGAAAGCGTAAGACAGGCAAGGGCGTGTGAACCCTGCCCGGTGCAGAAATTTCGCAGATTGGCAGGAGGGTAATGACATGAACTGGCTGGTACCTTATCGTGAAGACGATCCGTTCCGCGAAATGGACCGGATGCTAAACCGGATGCGCAGCATCGTGCGCCGGTCGCCGCTGGATTGGCCGGATGCAGACTGGTCGACCTCCGGGATGGCGGGGCCTGCCCTCAACCTCTCCGAGGATGAGGACGCCTACCATGTCGAGGCGCTCGTGCCCGGCCTGAAGGAGGACGACATCGACGTGCGCGTCACGGGCGACGTGCTGACCATCTCCGGCGAGGTCCGCCACGAGCATGAGGACGAGGATCGCCGCTGGCACGTGGTCGAGCGGCACTACGGGCGCTTCGAGCGTTCGGTGCGGCTGCCGGAAGGCGTCAAGGCGGATGATGTGGAGGCCGAGCTGTCGGACGGCGTGCTGAACATCACGCTGCCCAAGGTGAAGCCCGGTCCGGTCCACCAGATCGCCGTGAAGGCCCGCAAGATGCTGGAAGGTAACGGCGACAAGTCCAGGAAGAAGTAACCCGGCAAACCACAGGTTTGCTTGACACTCCATCCGGCTTAGCCCGGATGGAGTGTCCCGGCAGCGCCGGGGTGCATCGGGGGGTGTGGAATTCCGCGCCCTCCGATTTTTTTGTGAATGAAGAGCGCCCGGCGGCGGGCACGCAGCGGTCGGGTGCGTCTCTCAGGTCGTCGCGGCGTCGGGTGATGTGCTGTCAGCGGCGCTGAGGGGCAGCACGTCGTCGCCGAAGGCGGACCGCAGCCCGAAGCGCGTTAGCTGCCGGAACATGCGCGCCATCTCGGTCGGCGGGTAGGGCATGTCGCTGCGCAGCCACCACTCGATCATCATCAGCAGCGCGCCGGAGAAGTAGTTGCTCGCCACGTCGAGCGGGATGCTGCTCCCCCCGGCGGGCAGAGCCGCCGAGATAATCTCCTCGATCACGCCCGTGATGTATGAGCGAAGCTGGGAGAGCAGCTTGCCCGATCCCTCGCCGCTGAGCAGCACGCGGTAAAAGTCGGCGTGCTCGGCGGCGTGGTTGAAGGCGAGCACGTTCGGCCACTCGGCGTCGAGGCTGGCCTCGTGGCGGCCTGACTTCACAAGCTGCTTCAACTCTTCGACGGTGTCCTGTAAGGTGGAAAACAGCAGGTCCTCTTTGTCGTTGTAGTGCAGGTAAAACGTCGCGCGGCCCAGGTTGGCGCGGTCGGTGATCTCCTGCACGGTGATCGCGTCGTACCCTTTTTCGAGGATCAGCTCCATCAGCGATTCGCGCAGCAGCTCGCGCGTTCGCTGCACGCGGCGGTCGAGGGCCATTCACACTTCCTTTGCTCTCACACTCTGCCCGGCTCCCGGCGGTGCCATGACCCGGCCCGGACGGAAGTAACTGGTAGCCCCTGCAATCCCCACCACCCTACCAGGGGTATGGAGTAATTAGACAAATATGTGAAAATGTCTACTAATAAACACACCTGAAAAATTGTGGTTGACATCAGGTGGCGCAACATCTATCCTCTTGTTGTACATTATGTCTAATATCAAATAGAATGTCAATTTAACGACTATTAGTCGATAATCTGTCGCAAATATGGCATAATGGACCTGCAACGAAGCGCGGCCCCCCGCGTAGAAGTTACAGTGCAACGGGGAGCCGCGTGTGATGTCAACTCATGGTGAGGTATACGACGTGTCTGATGCTTTGGATGTAATCAAACGGGAAGAGGCGCGACCCGCCACCGAAACCGGGTGTACGGGGAATGGCCGGTATAAAAACGGGAACGAATGCCTGATCGAGCTGCGCGACCTCGTGAAGGTGTACCGCACCCCGGCGGGGGATTTCCCCGCGCTGAAGGGCATCGACCTGCGGGTTGGGACGAGCGAGTTCGTCTCGGTGGTCGGCAAGTCGGGCAGCGGCAAGACGACGCTGATCAACATGATCACCGGCATCGACCGCCCGACCGAGGGCGAAATCCTGATCGGGGATGTGGCCGTCCACAAGCTGAGCGAGAACCAGATCGCGAAGTGGCGCGGGCGGAATATGGGCGTCGTGTTCCAGTTTTTCCAACTGCTGCCCACGCTGACGGTCGCCGAAAACGTCATGCTGCCGATGGACTTTTGCAACACCTACGCGCCCCGCGAGCGGCGCGAGCGGGCGCTGCACCTGCTGGAGCTGGTCGACATCGCGGAGAATGCGGACAAGCTGCCGTCGGAGATTTCGGGCGGGCAGCAGCAGCGCGCCGCCATCGCCCGCGCGCTGGCGAACGATCCGCCCATCCTCGCCGCCGACGAGCCGACGGGCAACCTCGACTCCCAGACGGCGGACGCGGTGATCGGCCTGTTTCAGGACCTCGTCGAACGGGGTAAGACGCTGCTCATGGTCACGCACGACATGGACCTCGCCGAGCGGGGCACCCGCAAAGTCGTCGTCTCCGACGGGGAGATCGTCGAACGCGAGGCAGCGGCGTTTCTGTCGTAATCACATCATTCGCGGCTTCAGCCGGAACAATATCCCCCGATGCACATCCCGACTCGCTGGCGCAAGGTCTTCAAAGATATGCGGCGCAACAAGACGCGTACCGCGCTTGTTGTGCTGTCGATCGCCGTCGGCGTGGCGGCGGTCGGCATGGTGATGAACTCGTGGAACATCCTCATCCGCGACCTGTATACCGCCTTCGACCAGACGAACCCCCACAGCGTTTACATCTACGTGACGCCGTTCGACGAAAACCTCGCCAACGCCGTCGAGGACATGCGCGAGGTCGAGGCCGTCACCGCGCGGCGCACGCTGGCCGTTCAGGCCCTCTCCCCGGCCAGCGGCAAGTGGGAGGACATGTCGCTCAACGCCGTGCCCAACTACGAGGACATCGACGTTGACCGCTATCTCCCGGAGGAAGGCAAATCGATCCCCGGCCTGCGGGAGATCGTGCTGGAGCGCAAATCGGCCAGCGACCTCGACGTGGAGGTGGGCGACACCCTCACCATCGAGATCGGCGACGAGGAACACTACGATCTGCTCGTCAGCGGAACGGTCCACGACCTGCACGCCATCCCGCCCACCTTTCGCGGGGAGACGCTGGGCTATGTCTCAAGCGAGACGCTTCAGTGGATGGGACAGCGCATTTATTACAACCGCCTCGACATCGTTCCGGCCACCGGGCGGAAGGACATGAGCCACATCAACACGCTGGTGGCGGAAATTCGCGACCGCGTGGTCGAGCCTGCCGGGTATACGGTCAGAAGCGCGGTATTCTCGCCGTTTGGGGCGGGGCCGGGCGAGTTCTGGGCCGAGCAGAATATAGACGGGCTTTCCGTCGTGTTCCAGTCGATGGGCGTGATGTGCCTGCTGCTCTCCGCCGGGCTGGTCATCAACACCATTTCCGCCATCCTCACCCAGCAGGTACGCGAGATCGGCATGATGCGCGCCATCGGCGCGAGCCGGGCGCAGATCACATGGCTGTACCTCGCCAACGTTCTGGTCTTCGGCGTCGTCGCGCTCGCCCTCGCCTTCCCACTGGCGCTGCTCGGCTCGTGGGGGATCGCGGCGTTCATCGCTAACATCATCAACTTCGACATCACGGACATCCGGCTCGCGCCGCACGTCGTCCTGATCGTGATCGGCCTCTCGCTGGTGATGCCCCTGCTGGCTGCGCTGGTGCCGATCCTGTCCGGCACGCGCATCACGACCTACGATGCCATCTACCAGCACGGCATCACGAGCGAGGGCAAGCGCGGCGCAATCGAGGAGATGTTGAACCGGCTGAAGGGCATCGCGCGGCCCGTCCTGTTCGGCCTGCGCAACACCGTGCGCCGGAAGATGCGGCTGGCCTTCACGCTGGCCGTGCTGACGCTGGCCGGGGCGATGTTCATCGCCGTGTGGACGACCCGCGACTCGCTGAACTACCAGATTCACGAGATCGCCCGCTACATGGCCTTCGACGCGGTCATCAACCTGCCGGATGGCACCCAGCGCCAGACCGCCGAGCGCGAGGCGCTACGCATGCCGGAGATATCGGTCGCGGAGGGCTGGCTGAACGGCAGCACGCGCATCATCCACCCCGACGGCTCCGAGGGCGAGCAGGTCGAGATACGCGCGCCGGTGCAGGACTCGCAGACCGTCGAGCCGGAGATCGTCGCCGGGCGCTGGCTTGAGCCGGACGATCAGGAGCAGATCGTCGTCAACGAGGACCTGCTTGACGAGGAGCCGGATATCGGCGTGGGCAGCGTCGTCACGCTCAAGATCAACGGTCTGGAGCGCCAGTATGAGGTCGTCGGGATCGTCTCGCGCCATATGTCCGGTTCCGTCGTCTACATGACCTACGATCACTACGCCAGGCTGGTAGGCCGCCACAATCAGGCCGATCAGGTGCGGGTGCGCATCTCGCCGGATCGCTTCGGCACGGACGCCGAGCAGCAGGCCGTCAGCAACGCGCTGGAGCGCCGCTTCGACGATCTGGGGCTGGGCGATGGCAGCACGAGCACGCGCAACTCGCTGATCAACCGCCTGTCCGATGCCTTCGACATCGTGCTGATCTTCCTGCTGATCATGGCCGGGCTGCTGGCCGTCGTCGGCGGGCTGGGATTGGCCGGAACGATGAGCATGAACGTGCTGGAGCGCACCCGCGAGATCGGCGTGCTGCGCGCGGTTGGCGCGTCGAACGGCGGCGTCTTTCAGGTCGTCGTGGTGGAGGGGCTGACCGTCGGGCTGGTAAGCTGGATACTGAGCCTGATCCTCTCAGTGCCGCTCGGCATGGTGCTTTCGGATGCAGTCGGGATGGCGGTGTTCAACACGACGCTGCGCTACCAGCACTCCGTCGTGGGATCGGTCGCGTGGCTGGTGCTGGCCCTGCTGATCGGCGCGGCGGCGAGCCTTGCGCCTGCCCGCCGGGCGTCTCACCTGACGGTGCGGGAGGTGCTGGCCTATGAATAAACTACCCACAGGGCGTGTGTTAGATGGGGGGAAGATCGGCCTAATCTGAAACCAGAGGAGCAGGTTTTTCGTTAGATATATTTGCAGCGTGATTTTGCGTTACAATAGGTTCGTTCTCGGCCTCATCCTCGTTACGGTTTGGTAGGGAAACACCTTTAGCCTAGTACGGAAAGAAAACAGCGATGCAAACTCGACGCTGGCCAGCTTTGCTGGCCATTGGATTGATCGTCCTCATCGTCGCCGCCTGCGGCAGCGCCACGCCTACCCCGGAACCTGTTGCTGAGGAGGCCACACCTGAGGCGCTCGACGTGGGGGGCGGGGTCAGCGCGACGGGTGAGGTCATCCCATCGGAATGGACGACGCTCAGCTTTGCCACAGGCGGGCGGATCGATTCCCTGCCTTACGAGGTTGGCGACCAGATCGATGCGGGGGAAACCGTCGCGCAGCTCCGGGTTGCCGAACTCGAATCGGCGGTGCGCCAGGCCGAGGCCGGGCTGGCCGAGGCCGAGGCGCGGCTGGCTGAGACGAAAGCCGGGCCGTCCGATGAGGAGATCGCCGCCGCCGAGCAGGCCGTCTCTGCCGCCACCGCCCGGACCGCCGCCGCTGCCGCCCAGCGGGACGCGCTGTACACCAGCGTGACGGAGGGCGAGCTTGAGAACGCGCAGGCCGAGCTCTACCAGACCGTCGTCCAGCGCGACCTCGCCGTCGAGCAGCTTCGCGATCTACAGGACATGGACCCCGAAGATTGTGAGGATTACAAGGAATGGTGGCCCGACATCCCCGACCTTGCCGACGAGGTGTTTGTCGGGGAGCGGCTTGAGATCGTGATCGAGCAGTCCCAGGTGTTGGAGAACACGCTGTTCCAGTGCCCGCTCGGCGCGTACAGCACCGTCGAGCAGTACGCTATCCTGTCCGACCTCGCCGTGCAGGCCTCGCAGGCCTACGTCGACGAGCTTCAGCGCGGCCCCACCGCCAACCAGGAGCGGCTGGCATCGGCCCGCGTGTGGCAGGCGTCGGCTCAGGCCGAGGCCGCTAAATCCCGGCTGGCCTATCTGGAAGCGCAGCCGCTCGACGAGGCCGTTGCCGTCGCCGAGGCCGAGGTCGAGCTGGCTCAGGCTCAGGTCGAGGTCGCCCGGTCAGAACTCGAACAGGCCATGATCGAAGCGCCCTTCGCCGGGACGGTGACGGACGTGATGGTCGAGCAGGGTGAGTTCGTCGCGCCGGGGCAGGCCGTCATCGAGCTGGCCGACCTCAGTACGCTGCTCGTCGAGACGACCGACCTGAACGAGATCGACGTGGCCCGCATCAACATGGGGGATAAAGTGTTCGTGACGTTCGACGCGCTGCCCGGCATCGAGATCGAGGGCACCGTCACGGACATCCCGACGCGGGCTGCTGAGGGCGTCGGCGTCAACTTCCCGGTCCAGATCGAGCTGCCCGACGTGCCGGACGGCCTGCGCTGGGGCATGACGGCCTTCGTCGAGTTCCCTGCGGAATAGCCGGATGCCGCGATGCGATTAACGTGCTTTTCAGGCACCTGTTTTACGGAAAGCCAGGCGAAAACCGATATGGTAGTGAACAACCAACCGACGAAAAACAAGCGCCTTCTGCCCCGTCTCGCCATCGTCGCCCTGCTGGCGGCGGCGGTGATGCTGGCGGGGTGTGAGGCGATTCGCGAGCAGATTCAGGGTCCGCCGACGCCGACCCCCATCCCCACCCCGACGGAGATCACCGTCAACGCGACGGGCAAGGTCGTCCCCGCCCAAAAGGTGATGCTCAGCTTCACGACCGGCGGGACGGTGACGGATGTGCTGGTCGAGGAGGGGGACACGGTCGGGGAGGGCGATCTGATCGCCCAGGTCGACGACGGCGTGTTACAGGCCCAGATCGATCAGGCGCAGGCGGCGGTCGCCGTCGCCGAGGCCAGCCTTGAGCAGGCGCTCGCCGGGCCGCACGAGGCGCAGATCGCGGAGGCCGAGAATCAGGCCCAGGCGGCCAATGCCGCGACGGTCGCGGCGGACGCCCAGCGCGACGAGCTTGAGGCCGAGCCGGAGCAGTCGATGGTGCTCCAGCAGCGGGCCGAGGTCCAGTCCGCCTATATGGACGCCGAACGCGAGCGCGACACGTATGACTGGGTGAACAGCGTCGACGTGCGCCCCGACCAGTACACGCTCCAGCAGCAGGACGGCCTGCCCGATCAGGAGCCGGACGCCCGCCGCGAGCTTGAGATCGCGCTCAGGGATTACGAGGCCGCGCAGGCCTCGCTCGAAAGTCTGCTGGCCGGGCCGAACGAGGACGATGTCCGGGCCGCCTCTGCCGACGTGTGGGCCGCCAGCGCGGACTATCAGGCGGCGCTGGCCGAGGTCGACCGGGTGGCCGCCGGGCCGCGCGAGGAGCAGATCGCCGTCGCGGAGGCGGCTGTCGCCAGCGCCGAGGCCGCGCTCGAAAGCGCCCGGATCATGCTGGATAACATGCTCGTGGAGGCCCCCTTCGCCGGGACGGCGACCCGTGTTTTCGTGCACGAGGGCGAGTACGTCCAGCCGGGCGCGGCGGTTGCCGAACTGGCCGACCTCAGTACGCTGCGCGTCGAGACGACCGACCTGAACGAGATCGACGTGGCGGAAGTGCAGATCGGCGATGAGGTCACCGTGACGTTCGACGCGCTGCCCGGTGTCGAGGTCGGGGGCACGGTCACCAAGATCGCCCCCCGCTCGGACGAGGGCGGCGGCGTGAACTACACCGTCACCGTCGAACTGGACAGCATCCCCGAACGGGTGCGCTGGGGCATGACGGCCTTCGTGGCGATCCCCGTCGAGTAGCACATCCCCTATCCCCCTGGAATCAGAAGGGCGCGGCTTTTGGCCGCGCCCTTTTTCGGTTGGATACGCGGCGTCAGCCGCCCAGATAGGCCGCCCGGACCTCCGGCATCTGCGCCACCTCGCGGGCGGGGCCGCTGGCGACGATGTCCCCGGTTTCGAGCACGTAGGCCCGATCCGCCAGCTTGAGCGCCTGATTGGCGTTCTGCTCGACGAGCAGGATGGTCGTCCCGCGCTCGCGGATATCCGCCAGCACGCGGAAGATGTCCTGCACGAGGATGGGCGCGAGGCCCATCGACGGCTCGTCCAGCAGCATGAGGTCGCCCCCGGTGACGAGCGCCCGCCCGACGGCGAGCATCTGCTGCTCGCCCCCGGAGAGCGTGTCCCCAAGCTGGGTGCGGCGCTCCTCCAGCCGGGGGAAGATGCCGTACACGCGGCGCAGGTCGGCCTTCACCTGCTCGCGGTCGCGGCGCGAGAAGGCCGCCAGCCGCAGGTTTTCGCCGACGGTCAGGTTGCCGAAAATGCGCCGCCCCTCCGGCACGAGCGTCATGCCAAGCTGCACGACGCGGTGCGGCGGCACCTCCGTGAGGTCCTCACCCTGATAGATGATGGCCCCCCGGTCGGGGTCCTTCAGGCGTGAGACGGTGTTGAGGATGGTCGTCTTGCCCGCGCCGTTCGCGCCGATGAGCGTCACGATCTCGCCCTGATCGACCTCGAACGACACGCCGTGCACCGCCTTGATGTTGCCGTAGGAGACTTCCAGATTCTCGACGGTCAGCAGCATCACAGCACCTCCGCCTGCTCGCCGAGATAGGCTTCCAGCACGCTCGGATCGTTGCGCACCTTCTCAGGCGGCCCTTCGGCGATGGTTTTGCCAAAGTCGATGACCTTGAGCCGCTCGCAGATGTTCATCACGAGCCGCATCTGGTGCTCGATGAGCCAGATCGTCAGGTCGAACTCCTCCCGCACCCAGTGGATGAACTCCATCAGCGAGTCGATCTCGCCGGGGTTCATCCCGGCGGCGGGCTCGTCGAGCAGGAGCAGTTTGGGCCGCGTCGCCATCGCCCGGACGATCTCAAGGCGGCGGCGTTCGCCATAAGGCAGGTTGCCCGCCTTGATCTCCGCGAAGCGGTCGAAGTCGAATAACTTCAGCAGATTCATCGAATGGTCGGTGATGGCGGCCTCCGCCCGCCGGTAGCCCGGCAGCCGCAGGAGGGCACCACCCAGACCATAGTCCACCTGCCCGTGATGCGCGACCCGCATGTTGTCGAGCACCGACATTTGATCCCACAGGCGGATCGTCTGGAACGTCCGGCTGATGCCCAGCCCGGTGATCTTATGGGGCGGCACGCCGACGAGGTCCTGCCCCCGATAGACGATCTCGCCCTCGGTGGCTTTATACACGCCCGTCACGAGGTTGAAAACCGTCGTCTTACCCGCCCCGTTGGGGCCGATCAGCCCGATCAGCTCGCCCTCTTCCAGCGTCAGGGTGAAGTCGTCGACGGCCTTCAGGCCGCCGAAGAAGTGGCTGAGGTGGTTAATCTGCAAGAGCG
Source organism: uncultured Anaerolineae bacterium (assembly GCA_964637665.1). Taxonomy (GTDB): domain Bacteria; phylum Chloroflexota; class Anaerolineae; order Aggregatilineales; family UBA3940; genus CAZWUX01. The sequence goes on along the minus strand of CAZWUX010000007.1, from coordinate 11,622 downwards.
GCATCGCCTACCTCCCTGTCGGGTCGTTCCCCCGGTTCCTCGTCTTTGCGCCCGCGAAACCCCAGATTGAGCGTGATCTCGCGGTTGCCGAACAGCCCCTGCGGGCGGTAGATCATCAGCAGGATCAGGATCAGGGGGATGAACACCCATTTCAGTACGCCGAGCGGGCGCAGCGCCTCCAGCAGGATGGTGAAGATCAGCGCCGCGACGATGGACCCGGTGATGCTGCCCATCCCGCCGAGATAGACCATCACCAGCACCTCGGTCGACTTCAGGATGCCGAACGTGCCGGGGTTGACGTAGGCCAGCACGTGTCCGAACAGGCCGCCCGCGATCCCCGCCAGAAACGACGAGAACATGAACGCGACGAGCTTCACCCGCTTCGTGTCGACGCTCATGATGTCGGCGGCGATCTCGTCCTCGCGGATGGCGATGATGCCCTTGCCGAACGTCGACGTGACGAGGTTGTGCACCGCCAGCACAGAAAGCACCGCGAAGACGAACACCCACGCCACGTTGCTCCACAGCGGCACGCCGTTGAGACCGCGCGCCCCGCCGATGGAGTCCATGTTGTTGACCGCTGCCAGCACGATGAAGTTGAGCGCCAGCGTGACGATGGCGAGATAGTCCCCGCGCGTGCGGAACGACGGGATCGCGACCAGCAGGCTCACGACCGCCGAGGCGATCCCGCCGATGAACAGCGCCAGCACGAAGCCCACGCCCTGACCGATGCCCAGCGGCAGGTTGACCACCCAGGGCAGCAGCGCCGGGCCGAACACGTCCTCGTTGATGAACAGCCACATCGTGAGAATGGCCGACACGTACGCGCCGACGGCCATAAACCCCCCGTGCCCGACGGAAAACTCGCCCATGTAGCCGTTGACGAGGTTCAGGCTGACGGAGAGGATCACGTTGATGCCGATGTACATCAGCACCAGCCCGCGATAGTCGTTCGTAGCGCCCCACAGCCGGACGACGGCGTACAGCACCGCGAACTGGAGCAGCATCCCCACCCAGCGCGGCAGCCGCTTCATCAGCCAGTAGGCGGGCTGCGTGAGCAGCACGCCCAGCCCGACGATGGGCACGCCGAACACGATCAGGTTGTAGACCGTCACCTGGAGCAGCTTCAGCAGCGCCGGGGGGATGTCGCTCAGAAAGGTGAGAAGCTGGTCGATCAGCGCGGCTCCCGACTGGGCCAGCGGCGCGACGACGGTCTCTGTGGTGGCGGGGAACAGCGGGCCGAGAATGCCCGACAGGTCGAGGTTGCCGAAGTGCTCCAGCACGTCGATGGTGCCGAACAGGACGGGCAGGCCGCGCAGGCCGAGCGCGCGGGCGATAAACCGGCCCGCGACGATCTCCAGCCCGACGGCGGCCAGCATCCCGACGAGGTAAGCCAGCACCGGGGCCTCTCGCATTCGGACGATCAGCCAGTCGACGGCAGGCGTCGCGCGCAGCCGCGCGAAAATGGATTGGCGTGTTGCTGTCATGGCCGCCCCCTATACCTTCTGCCGGCGCGCGACGCCGAACAGGCCGGTCGGGCGGATCACGAGGATGACCAGCAGCAGCGCAAAGGCGATCAGGTCGCGGTAGTTCGAGTTGAAGTAGTGGGCGGCGAAGATCTCGACGAAGCCGAGGATCAATCCACCCGCCACCGCGCCCCGGATGTCGCCGATCCCGCCGACGACCGCCGCGATGAACGCCTTCCAGCCGACGCGCAGCCCCATGTATGGGTTGAGGATGGGATAGGCCACCCCCCACAGGATGCCGCCCGCCGCCGCGAGGCTGCCCCCCAGAAGGAACGTCAGGGTGATGATCGTGTCCTGCGAGACGCCCATCAGCGGCAGGGCGAATTTGTCGTAGGAGATGGCGCGCATCGCCATGCCCCACTTCGTGTACTGGATCAGGAAGTACAGCACCGCCAGCAGGACGACGGTCAGCACGATGACGAGGATTTTGATGTTGCTGATGCTCACCCCGCCGACATCGAACACGCGGGTCGTGATGAAGTCCTCCGGGTAGCTGCGCGGCTTGGCCCCGGTCAGGGCCAGCATCCCGTTTTCGAGCAGCAGCCCGACGCCCAGCGCCGTGATCACCGCCGAGAGCCGGGAGGCCCGGCGCAGCGGCTTATACGCGATCTTCTCAATTCCGGCGGCCATGAGCGCCGTCAGGACCATCGACAGCAGCAGCGTCGGCAGGAACGGCAGCCCCAGCGTGAACGTCGCGAACACGCCGAAAAAAGCGCCGATCATGAAGATGTCGCCGTGAGCAAAGTTGATGAGCAGCAGTACGCCGTACACCAGGGTATAGCCCAGCGCGATCAGCGCGTAGAGGCTCCCCAGCTGCAGGCCGTTTAGAAACTGCTGGATGAAGGTCATAGAATTGCGCTCTCCTCATCTTGTAGGCCAGTATGAGGCAGTGGCAGGCAGTTTTAGAGGATGACCCGGCGCCCTGAGCGATACAGGGCGCCGGGCTTCGTATTCGCTTTCGCGCGCCCGCCGGGGTTTAGGGGAAACCAGCCGGGCAGGCCTGATCGTAGTACGTGAAAGCGCCATCCTTGATCTGGATGATCACCGCGCACTTGGTCGGGTCGCCCTGCTCGTCGAAGCTCATGATGCCCGTCACGCCCTCGAAGCGGTCGATCTGCGCCAGCGCGTCACGGATGGCCGCCTTGTCGAGCGAGCCTGCGTCCTGGATCGCCAGGAAGAGCATCTGGAAGGCGTCGTAGGTCAGCGCCGCCACGTCGTCCGGCTTTTCGCCGTACTTATCCTCGTAGGCGGTGATGAACTGCTGCGCCACGTCGGTCGCGATGTCCGGCGCGTAGTGCGTGCTGAAGAACAACCCCTCGCACGCATCGCCGCACAGGTCGATCAGGTCCGGCGTGCCCCAGCTGTCGGAGCCGAGGATCGGCCCCTCATAGCCAAGCTCGCGCGCCTGCTGCACGATGAGCGGGACCTCGTTATAGTACTGCGGCGTGAAGATCACGTCCGGCGCGGCGTCGATGATGCCGGTGAGCTGGGCGCTGAAGTCCGTGTCGCCCGTCGTGAAGCTCTCGAACGCCACGACGGTTCCACCCTGCTCCTCGAACGCATCGCGGAAGTTCTCCGCGAGGCCCTTGGGGTAGTCGCTGCCGATGTCGTACAGCACGGCAGCGGTCTGCGCACCGAACTCATCCATCGCGAACTTAGCTACGACCGGGCCCTGGAACGGGTCGAGGAACGCCGCGCGGAACACCCAGGGGCGGTTGACGGTCGTGTCGGGGTTCGTCGACCACGGGCTGATCATCGGGGTTTCGCGGTCGTTGGCGACCTGCCCGGTCGGCACGGCCTGCTTGCTCGACTGCGGGCCGATGATCGCCAGCACCTCGTCCTGCGTGATCAGCTTGGTCGCCGCCGCGACGGACGACTCGGCTTTCGACTCGTTGTCCTCGACGATGATCTCAACCTGGTAGGTCTGGCCGCCGACCTCAAGCCCTCCGGCGTCGTTGACCTCCGCGACGGCCATTTCCGCCGCGTTCTGCGTGCTCTCACCCACTTTCGGAATCTCACCCGTCAGCGGCGCGATCACGCCGATGGTGATCGTGTCCGCGCCCCCGGCCCCCGCACAGGCCACCAGGAACAGCGAGAGGATCAGAACGGTGAAGATCCCTATCGACAGACGCTTTCTCATGCGAGTTCCTCCTTGTCCTCCTACAGACGTACGGGCCAAAGATCGCGCTCAAAGCCAGCCTGCGAAGACCGGCTGAAACGCCTCATCGAAAAGAGGTACCGTCTACACTTTTGCCCGGTAAAGGCAAATACACCATGACCCGGCTCAGGGATGGTCGGCGTATGAAACTGGTTCAAGACCCGGTGAACGTGATGAGGTGGTGTACAGACGCCGGGCACAGTCTGTGGGCCTGATCAACAGGCCGTGCGAGGGTGAGATGAAGAGAGGGCGCCCTCGCCGTCCGACAACTGTGTCAACCTGTACAGAACGTGCTTAGAGGCGGCCCGGTTGGGTGTGACGTGCGTACACGCTCTGCCGGACGGTGTCTCTCATTCTGCCTGTACATCTGCCATTTTGAGTGAAGACGGCCCATTTGTCAAACCTACCATATTTGCCGCCTAACGGAAATCACCCTTCTGGGGCATCGTTGCTGATGTTAACAACCGGCCCGGCGGATCGTTGCGGGGGTGGAGAGACTATCGACCGCCGGATACACGACCGTGACAGCCGCATCCCGGCGCGGCCATCCGGCCAAGTGCTTTTCATTCCCCGGAATCGACTGCCCGGAAACAGCGGCCCGCGAGTTGTTGACATCCCTGCCGATCTGACTCAAAATGGCCCCCTGTCCGGGTGATGAGACGGTAGGGGGAGAGAATGGGAAAACTGGCCGGTAAGCTAATTGGCTTTTTGATTTTCGGGCTGATGTTCGTCTGCGTGCTGGCGGCGGTGCTGGCGGTCAGCACCGGGCTGGTGGATGTGGATGCCGTGTTCCCGAACGTGCCGCGTCCATCCATCGGTGCCGGGGAAAACCTGCCGGGGGTCGAGGTTGGGGAGCTGCCCGGCGTGCCGACCTTCAATCTGCCCGGCCCGGATGACCTCGACCTGCCCGACGGGGTGATTTCCGGCGAGCAGGTCGTGCTGGCCGGGCGGGTGTCGCGCCGCCCGCTGATGCAGCGCATCCCGGCCCCGCAGCAGCTTTCGCGCGATCCGCGCGTCGTCGGAACCAACGCCTTTTATGCGATCCTCATGGCGCTGATCTTCGGCGCGACCTCGACCCTGCTCAACAACATGCTGCGCGATGAGGAGCCGCGCATCCGGGCCTGGCTGCGCGCGCTGGGCATCGAGCGGCTCATCGGCTGGGTCGGCGGGACGTTCCGCTGGGCGCTGGGGCGATCCGTGCAGCGCGGCTGCCTGACGCTGCCGCTCGTCGCGCTGATCTTCGCGCTGTACGGCATCATCTTCGCCTTTCTGGAGCGCGGCACGGCCATCCTGAGCCGTGACGGGGCGTTTCTGGCGGTGATGATGGCCTTCAGCGTCGGGCTGATCAGCTTTGGCGGCGACGTGGCGCGGCGGATGGCGGGCCGCATCTGGCACCGCGATTCCCACTTCCACCTCTACCCGGTGAACCTGCTCATCGCCGCTGTCAGCGTCGCCTTTACCCGGCTGCTCCACCTGTCGCCCGGCATCGCGTTCGGCACGCCCGGCGGGGCGGATGTCGAACTGCCGGGCGATGAGGCGAAAGCCGCCCGCCGCGAGGGCCTGCTGGGCACGCTGGAGCTGGCTATCGTCGCGATTCTGGCCGGATTGGGATGGGCGATCAGCGGGGCGGTGCTGGGCGCGCTGGCGATCCCCGTTGCGGCTCAGGCCGCCGATGTGCTTTCCCGCGTGTTCACCGCCGCCCAGAACACCGGTCTGGCCGTGTTTTTCGTCGGCATGGAAACGCTGTTCTTCGAGCTTTTACCGCTGGCGTACGGCACGGGCCGCTCGATCCTGCGCTGGAGCAAGCCGGTGTGGGTCGTGCTGTTCGTGCCGATCGCGTTTCTGTTCAACCACGCCCTGCTCAACCCACAGAGCGGCTTCCTCGACTCGTTCCTCGTGTCGAACGTGCGCTTTCTGTGGTTCGTGCTGTTCGTGCTGGTCGCGATCACGGCGGGGCTGTGGTTTTACTTCAACGTGCTCGACGACGCGCTTCAGGAGTGGGCGGGTGTTCGCTCGCGCGCCGATTAGGGTTGCCGCTTCGCCGGGGGGTTGGGTATACTAGCGGGCGATCCGGGGGCGTAGCTCAGCGGTAGAGCAGGAGCCTTTTAAGCTCTTGGCCGCAGGTTCGATCCCTGCCGCCCTCACTTGACCGGATTCATTCCGAACCGCGCTCAGAAGCGGTTGAGTGGTTCTTAGCAGTGCTGCGCTCTGATCGGCGAAGCAAACTGGTAGAACTGCCCAACGGTTTGCTGAGGGGCAGTTCGGAATGAATTCTTTTTCAGGCCTCCGCTGTGCTGGGCGGAGAGCTGGCCTAGAGCAGATGGGTAAGTATGCTTAGACGGCGGCTGTCTGGCGCGATCATTCATTCGCCACCTTAAGAGGAATGGCGATCACCAGGGTACGGTCTTCGGCCCCTCAATATAGCCGGGATACTGGTACTTCACAGCGAAGGCAAGAACGTCTCGCATAGTCGCTCTTCATAACCAGAAGCCAAATGTAGGACGTACATTCAATCCGCAAGCCGGATCGCAATCATTTGGATGTTCGTCATTTCTTCAATGGCATACCGGAGCCCTTCGCGGCCCAGCCCGCTGCGGCGGTTGCCGCCATAGGGCATATGCTCGACCCGGAAAGCAGGCATGTCGTTGATAATCACCCCGCCAAAATTGAGCCGGCGGATGGCCTGAAATACCCGGTTGATGTCGTGTGTGAAAACCGCTGCTTGCAGACCATACTCCGTCGCGTCGGCCTGACGCAGCGCCTCCTCGAAGTCGTCGCAGGCGATGATTCCGGCGACCGGTGCGAACGCTTCCTCTGCCACGAGCTTCATCTCAGGCGTCACGTCCACCAGCACGGTCGGCCAGTAGATCGCTCCTTCGCGTCGCCCTCCCGTCAATACCTGCGCATCCTGCTGCCGGGCCTCATCCACCCAGGCTTCGATGCGCCGCGCTTCGCGCTCGTCAATCATCGGGCCGACATCGACATTCTCGTCAAGCGGATCGCCCACGACCATCCTTTCAGTCGCCGTGACGAACTGCTCTGTGAACGGCTCCACGATCAGGCGATCGCCGTAAATGCGCTGTACTGAAATGCACACCTGCCCGGAATTGTAGTACGCGCCCACCGCACACCGCCGGGCGACCGTCTCCAGGTCGGCATCGGGCGCGACGATCACAGGTGAGGTGTTGCCCAGTTCCAGTGTGACCTTCTTGATACCCGCGAGCTGGGTGATCCGCTCTCCGACATCAGCGCTGCCCGTGAACGTGATCTTGGCGACGCGCGGATCGGTGACCAGCCACTCGCCAACCGTGCCGCCCGATCCCGCCACCAGGTTGATCGCGCCGGGGGGCAGACCGGCTTCCTCCAGCACGCGGCAGAGCAGCACTGCGCTGAGCGGGGTCGTGCTGGCGGGTTTCAGCACGACCGAGTTGCCCGCCGCCAGCGCCGGGGCGACCTTGTGAGCCACCAGATTCAGCGGGAAGTTGAAGGGCGCGATGGCCGCGACGACGCCGATAGGCCGCCGCACCGTGAAGCCGAAGTAGCCCTCGCCAGGCGGAACCGCGTCGAGCGGGATAGTCTCGCCGTAGATGCGCTTTGCTTCCTCGGCGGCGAGGGTGAACGTGCTCACCGCCCGGTCTACCTCGGCGCGGGCGAACTTGAGCGCCTTGCCTGCCTCAACGGCGATGGTCCGGGCGAACTCCTCGCGCCGGGCGTCGATCAGCCGGGCCGTCTGCCCCAGCAGGTCGCTGCGCCGGTGGGCGGGCAGCGCGGCCATCGTCTCCGCCGCCCGGTGGGCCGCGCCGATAGCGGCATCCACATCCTCCCGGCGCGCCGTCGGCAGCGCACCCACCACCTGCCCGTTGTATTTATTGCGCACCTCAAGCAGCGGGCCGCCATCCACCCACTGCCCGTCGATGAAGAGCTGTGCCTCGCCGAAGTGATAGGCTGTTGTCATCAATCCTCCAACCTTTCCAGCGCCCGCGAAAAGATGTCGAGCGCCGCGTCGATCTGCTCACCGGTGACGATGAGCGGCGGAATCCAGCGTATCACATTCCCGTAGACGCCGCATGTCAGCAGCAGCAGGCGCTCGTCCAGGCAGGCTTTTTGAACCTGACTGGCGAACAGCTTGCCGTGCTGCCCATCTGCCGCCGTGAACTCGGCGGCGATCATCAGGCCCAGCCCGCGCACGTCGCCGAGGACGGCGTGACGCTCCTTGAGCGCGTGCAGCCCGGCCAGCAGTCGTTCGCCCATCGCGGTGGCGTTGTCGAGCAGCCCTTCTTCACGGATCACGGCGACGGTGGCGGCTGCCGCCGCGCAGGCGACGGCGTTGCCGCCGTACGTGCCCCCATGCGAGCCGGGCAGCCATTTATCCATCAGCGCGCGTGGCGCGGCGATCCCGCTCAGCGGCAGCCCGGAGGCCAATCCCTTCGCCATGACCAGAATATCGGGCACGACTCCGGAATGCTCCAGCGCGAAGAAACGGCCCGTGCGCCCGAAGCCGCTCTGGACCTCGTCGATGATGAGCAGGATGCCATGCTCGTCGCACAGCGCGCGTAGTGCGGGCAGGAATCCGGCAGGTGGCACGACGTAGCCGCCCTCGCCCAGCACCGGCTCGATCAGGATCGCCGCCGTTTCTTCAGGCGCCGTCTGGCTCTTGAGGAGCAGGCCAAGCTGCTCGAGGCAGAAGCGCGTCGTTTCCCCCTCATCCCGGCCAAACTGATAGGCGTAAGGATAGGGGGCGACGAATACCCCCGGCATGAGCGGTTGATATCCGGCGCGGTAGATCGTCTTCGACGTGGTGAGCGACATCGCGCCGATCGTCCGCCCGTGGAACGACCCCTGAAACACGATCACGTTCGTGCGCCCGCTGGCGTGTCGCGCGAGCTTGACCGCCGCCTCGACCGCCTCCGCGCCGCTGTTGGAGAAGAAGAAGGTGTCCAGCCGGGGCGGGACGACTTCGCGCAGCGCCTCTGCCAGCGCCAGCAGCGGTTCGTGAAATACGATGTTCACCTGCCCGTGCAGCAGCCGGGCGGCCTGCCTCTGCACGGCATCGACCACCTTCGGGTGGCAGTGTCCGGTATTCGTCACGCCGATGCCGCACGTGAAGTCGAGATAGCGGTTACCCGCAGCGTCATAAAGATAAGCGCCCTGGCCGGACTCGGCGACGACGTGCGTCAGATGAGTCCAGACCGGTGAGAGAAGCTGCATCGAGTCCGGCTGGTCAGTGTGCGTCATTCGATTCACTCTCGTTCGAGCGGGAAGGACATACAGTGAGGGCCGCCCCCGCCCTTGAGCAGCTCCTCCAGTTCGACTTCGACGATTGTGAAACCGAGCGCCCGCAGGTTGGCGTTCACCGCCCGGTTGCGCGCAGGCGAGAGCACCCGGCCCTCGTCGAGCGCCAGCAGGTTACACTCCAGACGGAACACACCCTCGACCGGGACCTCGATCATCTCGAAGCCCCAAACCTCCAGCCGCCGCACGAAATCCGCAGGAAGGGCGTCTTTGCAGATCGTACAGACCCGCTCGCCCAGCGCGCAGAAGATCATGTCGAGGTGGAGATACTGCTCGTCGAAGGGGACGGGGATGATCTCCACGCCCAGCTCCGAGCCGAGCGCGCATAGCTGCTCGGCGGCCTCAGGGGTCGTTCTGGCCCCGACGCCCAGCGCAACGTGCTCGTCGTCGATATACATGTAGTCGCCGCCCTCGAAGACGATGCCGGGCGACCCCTCGATCCGCCGCCAGATGGGCAGGATTTCCTGCAAGACGGCTTCCGCGTGATTCTCTTCGCTCTGGCGTATGCGCTCCCGGAAGGAGCCGAGCAGCACACCATGCGGCGTCGTCACGCCGATGTCGCGTGTAAAGACCTGATAGGGCAGTTCAGGGTGGGGTTCGACCCACACAAGTTCGGCGCCTTCGTTCATCAGGGCGCGGGCGAATCCCTCATGTTCACGTAGGGCTGCCTCCCGGTCGGGCAGGGCAGCCTGCTGGATGAAGCTCTCGGCGATGACGTTGATCGGTTGCAGGGCAAAGTGCTCCGGTCGGCAGAGCAGCACCGACCGGAGTCTGCCATACTCATTCCTGACGCCCATAGCGGGTTCTTCTTCTTTCTAGCCTAGTAGTAGATACAGGATAGCCTTCTCAGTGTGCATCCGGTTTTCCGCTTCGTCAAAGACAGCCGTCCGCGGGCCTTCGATCACCTCGTCGGTCATTTCCTCACCGCGATAACCGGGCAGGCAGTGCATGAAGATGGCGTCCTTCCCGGCCTTCTCCATCGCCGCCGCGTTCACCTGATAGGGCGCGAAGTCGAGGACGCGCTGCTCCTTGGTCTTCTCCGGCCCCCCCATCGAGTGCCAGGTGTTGGCGTACACGACATCGGCCCCTTCCAGCGCCTCGTCGAAGTCCTGCGTCACCCGGATCGTCGCCCCGGACGCGGGGGCGTGTTCCGCCACAAAGCTCATGACACGGTCGGCAGGCGGGTAGTCGGCGGGCGCAGCAACGGTCACGTCGAAGCCGAGCAGGCTGCCGCACACCATCAACGTGTGGCACACGTTCCACACGTCCCCGGCATAGCAGAGCTTGAGGCCGTCGAAGCCGCCCTTCTTTTCGCGGATGGTCAGCATGTCGGCCAACCCCTGACAGGGGTGGGTGAGATCGGTCAATGCGTTGATCACCGGCACATCCATCCAGGCGGCGTATTCGTCGACGATCTCCTGACCGAAGGTGCGAATGACCAGCGCATCGCAGTAGCGGTCGATGACGCGGGCCGTGTCTTTGATCGGCTCGCCGCGCCCAAGCTGCATCTGCTGGGGCATCATGAAAAAACTGTCCATGCCGAGGTGCGAGCAGGCCGCCTCGAAGGACGTGCGCGTGCGGGTGGACTGCTTCTCGAAAATCAGGGCGGCGGTGCGCCCGCGCAGCATATCGTGCATCTCACGCCGCCGCCGCTTGTCCTTGAAGTCGGCGGCAGTGTCGAGCATGTACAAAACCTCATCAGCCGTATAGTCCATCAGGGTGAGGTAATCACGCCCTGTGAAGTCATCGCGATTCATACAGACCTCCATCATTCAACGCACAGGGTAGGGTATGCAAACACAGCTAACCTTCTGCGTGCTCAACCGCCGCCTGCCAGGCGCGCTGCATCACGGCGAATGCAGGGGGAAGCTCGTGGGCCGCATCGGTTGGCCGGTCACACTCAATTGCCAGCCAGCCGCCGTATTCTGCCCGGAGAAGCGCCGTAAAGTGTTCTTCAAGGTTCAGATGTCCCTGACCGGGCAGCCTCCGATTGGAGTCGGCCAGATGGACGTGCCCCACGTGGGGGACTGTCCGCGCCAGTTCCCCGGCAGGATCGGACTCCTCGATGCTCATGTGGAACAGGTCCGCCGTGATCGACAACCACGGGCTGGCAGCCTGTTTCACCACGGCCTCCGCCTCGGCCAGCGTGTTGAGATAATGTGATTCGTAACGGTTGATCGGTTCCAGAAACAGCGATACCTCGCGCTCTGCGGCGCGCGGCAGAATCTCGGCCAGCGCATCGCCGAGCGCAGCGGCGTCCTCATCAGGCGGTCGGGGCGGCTTGAAGGGCGGCAGCGCCTTCGAGCCCAGCGCGAACCCCGCCGGGACGACAAACCCCGCCCCTCCGACCGCCGCCAGCGCGTCGAGGGCGTCTTTGATTGCGTCGATGGCCGAACGGCGGGCCTTTTCGTCGATGTCGATCAAACCGCCGTTGAAGCTCTGGCAGCCGGAGCTAACTCGGACGCCCGTCTCGGCGCTCAGACGCGACAGTTCTTCGACGTTGGCGGCGAGGTTATGGCTCCAGACCTCAATCCCCCTGAATCCGGTTTCTGCCAGGAAGGCGAATTTATCGGTATAGGTATCCCCCGGAATGAGTTGTTCCTGACAGGAAAAGCGTGGCTCGATCACATGCCCCTCCATGTTTAC
>CAZWUX010000006.1:14434-35729 GCA_964637665.1 uncultured Anaerolineae bacterium | reverse complement strand
TGATTTCTCTCGTTTTTCCGCCAGTATACTCTGGGACTTCGCCAACAAGATCAATTCTGGATACTCTCACGTCGCTCAGGCATATCTGCGTGGTGTCCCGATTGCATCAAATGCTGCATAACAACTGCATTCTATACATCGTTTTCTGGCCCACACCTCTTGTGCCATCTCATTTGATCACTATATACTAGTAAGGATACATAAGATTACGCGGTATTTGGCTTCAGATCTCCCCATCTCTCAGGCTGCGACCACATGGCCAAGTACACGGTTCGTCCGATCAATACCGGGTTTAATGACGAGGCGGAAACCACATACCACTATTATCTGCCTGACCATATCAGTGCTGGCGTTAAGATCGACGAAATCTACTGGATGTTCCTCGCCGAGAGTCGCGACACGCTCATCCTCATCGACACAGGCCCCGGCGATCCTGAAACCTGGGGCCGTCAGGTACATCACCACTACGAACGGCATCCCGAACAGGTACCCACACTAGCCCTCGCTAATTTAGGCATCGCGCCTGAAGACATCGATATCGTCATAAATACCCATCTCCACTGGCAGAATTGCCATAACAATCATCTCTTTCCCCGCGCTGTCATCTACATACAGGCGTCTGAGATCGAAGAGGCACTTGATCCGGTCGATCCACACCGCCGTTTCTACACGCCGCCGGAGATGCAGCCGCCCTGGATGCAGTGCCTTGATCGGACCAGGCTGCTGCACGGCACAACCGAAATCGCGGATGGGGTTCAAGCTATCGCGATGCCAAGTCACACGCTGGGTTTCCAGGGGGTGCTGCTCGACTCAGTCAAGGGGCCGATTTTCATCGCCGGGGACTTTATTCCTTACTACGATAACTGGTCCGGCAGGTGGGGGATGCAGCACATCCCATCCGGGATCATGCAGTCCAGCTTGCGAGAGTATTATCAGTGCTTCAGCGAGCTAGAGGAGATCGATCCCGCTATCATTTTGCCGGGCGTTGATCCCAAAGTCGGCGAGCACGATATCTATGGATAGATACCGGATGTGCTCCGGCAGCAGATAAGTCAAGCACAGGAGTGACGATGAACTTCGAAGCCGTTCCGCGAGCCAGTGGGCGATAGGCGATGAAAGGCAAGGAGCGAGCGCTGCGTGCGCTCCGCTTTGAACCCGTCGATCGGCTACCTGTGCTGGGTGGGCAGATCCAGTCCACGGAAGTCCTCAGGACCTTCGCGGACCGTGATTACTGGTCCGCCTTTGACCCCCGTGAAGTGGCCATTGAAGCCTACAAGGAGCTTGGTGCCGACCTCATCGTGAGTCTCCTTCTTCCTTTCTCACAAGACATGGAATTTCGCGCCTGGGACGTTAACGCGATGTTTCGCTATGCCAGGGAGCGGTATTCGGATGTCGAGGCCGTTATAGAAAAGATTCGGAGATTCCCCACTCCTGAAGAACTCCGGCGCTCCTTCGACCAGCAGGCTGCTTATCACATCCATCTGGCGCGGGCCCGCGAGCAGGATCGAATCGCCGGTGATGATATTTTGTGGCTGGCGTCTGGCTTTCAGGTGGGCGCGTGCCGCTTCATGTGGTATCTCGAGTTTGGCTACGAGAATTACTTCATGCTGCTGGCCGATCACAAGGACATCGCCGAGCGCCTGTTTCACTACTCAGGCGAGGCGGGGCGTTTGCAGAACGAGGCAATTGCCGCCGCGATCCTGGAGAATGACCTGCCGCGCTTCGTCTACCTGGGTGAGGACCTGTGCTACAACAGCGGGCCGATGGTCTCACCCCGGCTGCTTGACGAAATCTACTTCCCCTGGCTGGCTCACGCCCTCGAGCCGTTCGTCAGGGCCGGAATCGATATCATCTGGCACTGCGATGGCAACGTCATGCCCATCCTCGATCGGCTGCTGGCGCTGGGTGTTACGGGCTTCCAGGGGTTCCAGGAAGACACGGGGGTGGACCTCGCACACCTCGTCAGCCTGCGCACGATCAAGGATCGGCGTCCCATCCTGATCGGCAGCGTACAGGCGCGGACGATTCTGCCCTTCGGGATGCCATCTCAGGTCCGGCGGGAAGTCGAGCGCTGTATCGATACCGTTGGCCGGGGAAGTGGCTTCGTGCTGGCAGCTTCAGCCGATATGCAGCCGGAAATACCCTTAGAGAACATCGAAGCCCTGTACGAACACGCCAGAGAATATGGCCGTCTCGGAGTGATGCCCTCCGGTGTGAATGTCTAGCAGTGCATTTGCCTACTAATCGAGAGGAAAAACCATGCCTAAAGTACTGATCCTGACCGGTGATGGTGGTGAGGCGCTTGAGGTGATGTATCCATATCAACGTCTGCTTGAGGAGGGATTCGAGGTCGACATTGCCGCCCCTTCCGCAAAAAAGATCCAGACGGTGGTCCACGATGTCGAAGAGGGCTGGGATACGTACACCGAAAAGCTCGGCTACAAGGTCGAGGCAAATCTCGCATTTTCCGACGTGAAGGTGGGGGATTACGTCGCCCTGGTCGTGCCAGGCGGGCGCGCGCCCGAATACATCCGCAATGACGCGGACGTTAAGCGGATCGTCCGCCATTTCTTTGACAAGAATCTGCCCGTTGCGCACCTTTGCCATGCCCCGCTGGTGCTGGCTGCAGCAGGCGTGCTGGATGGTCGTCAGTGCGCGGCGTTTCCATTTCTGCAACCTGATGTCGAGCTGGCCGGTGCAACCTTCGTTGATGGCGGCGGCGTCGTTGATGGGAAAATGGTGAGCGCCCGCGCATGGTTCGATCATCCGACCTGGATGCGGGAGTTCATGCGCGTATTAAAGGCGCACCTGGGCAAACTACCCAACGGCGACGGCCACAATGAGAGGGAGAACGGGGACAAGCTGGCAGATCACGAAAGCCGCCTGGCAAGGATCGAGCGTAAGCTTTCAGAACTGTAGTGAGCGTGTAACCCCTGAAGCTGACGACAGGCGGTTGGAAAAACCAGCATGGACATTCACTCCGTTCGGCAGGCCGTGATTGAAGGCAGAACAGACGATGTCACGCGTGGCATCTATGCGCTGCTCGGACAGGGGGTGCCTGCTCAGGCCGTCATTGAGCAGGCGCTCATGCCTGGTATGCAGGAAGTCGGCGCTTGTTTTGAGGACGGCATATTCTTCATACCGGAGATGATGAAAGCCGCACGCGCGATGCAGAGTGCGATGGACATTCTCGAACCGATGTTGACCGGATCGGGCGGGGGTCGTGCAAGGGCCAGAGTCGCGCTGGGAACGGTGAAGGACGACATTCACGAGTTGGGCAAAAACCTGGTCGGCATGATGCTCAAAGGGGCCGGGTTCGAGGTGCGCGACCTGGGCGTGGACGTGCCCACCGAACGATTTGTCGCGGCGGCTGAAGCAGGCGCTGATGTCATAGGCATCTCGTGCCTGCTCTCGACGACGATGCCCCGCGTGCACCCCGTCATCATCGCCCTCGAACAGGCTGGTTTCCGCGACCGGGTCAAGGTGATCGTCGGCGGTTCTCCTATCAACGAGGCGTTCGCCAGACAGGTTAGCGCAGATGGCTACGCGCCAAACGCTGCGCGCGCTGTCATCTGCGTGAAGCAACTACTGGGTGATCCTGGCTGACTCTGCTGCATCGTCGTGTGATGGGGCGGATGTAGTCTCATTAAAGGAGGGCGGAAAAATCAAAATGCCACTATAGATTGTATTTGCCCCTTGCCCTACAGTGACTGAAAAGGAGGAGTTCCATGTCCTGCAAGCATCACCGTCTATTCGGGGCGATCATCTTTACCGTGGTAGCCATACTCGCTCTGACAGCCTGTGCCCAGCCCGCTGAAGAACCCGCCGAGGAAGAAGCTCCTGCGGCGGAAGCGCAGACCGAAGAACCGATGGCGGAGGAAACCGAGGAGCCGATGGCGGAAGCGGAGGCTCCTGCCAAAGTTCTTCTGATCACAGGTACCGGTGGACTTGGCGATGAAGGGTTCAATGACGCTGGTTATGAGGGCGCTCAGCGTGCCGTTGAGGATCTCGGTGTAGAGCTTGACGTGGTCGAGCCACTGGAGATGGCGGAGTTCGAGCCACAGTATCGGTCGGCGGCGTCCAGTGGCGAGTATCTGCTGATCGTTGGCCTGGGCTTTGCTCAGGCGGACCCTGCCAACCGCATCGCGGAGGAATTCCCGGAGCAGAATATCGCGACCATCGACTCGGCCTCCGGGCAGCCGAATGTACAGGGCGTCTTATTCCGAGAAGAAGAGAACGCTTTCCTGGCTGGCATCCTGGCGGCGCACGTCACCCAGCAGACGGAGCTAGAAGGCATTAACGAGGATAAGGTGATCGGCATCGTGCTCGGCGTCGACACACCTCACGTCCGCCGCTATGCCGTCTCCTATGAAGCCGGGGCCAAAACCGTTGATCCAGAGACTGAAGTGCTTGTCGGCGTTGTCGGCGACTTCCAGGATCAGGCCAAGGCCAAGGAGTTGAGCCTGGCCCAGATCGACCAGGGAGCCGACATCATCTATCAGGTGGCAGGTGGAGCGGGCCTGGGTGTCTTTACCGCTGCCGAAGAGCAGGGTGTTTACGCCATTGGCGAGGGCCTGAACCAGAACCCCCTGCATCCAGAGTTCATCGTTGCCAGCACCTACAAGCGCATGGGCGATGCGGTCTATGATGCCATCGAGGCGGCGCTTAACGGCGAGTTTGCCGGCGGCGACCAGCTCTATGGCTTCTCCGAAGGCTATCTGATCGTCGACCTCGAAGGCTCTGAGGTGCCCGTTTCCGACGAGGCACTGGCAGCGCTGGAGGAATACGAAGCGAAGCTAGCCAGCGGCGAGATCGTCGCGCCATTCGACGAAGCAGACCTTGAGGAGTATTTGTCTTCTATCGGGCAATAACAAGGTCGATGGAGAGCAGCAGCGGGCTGTCTGGTGGCGGTCCGCTGCTGCTGCGTATTGTGCCGGAAAGCTCTCAGCGTGCGAGGCCCTGACATGACCGATCTTGCACTGTCAATCCACGACATCACGAAGAGATTTGGGGCTACCGTCGCCAACGATCACATCAACCTCGACATTGGCCGGGGCGAGATTCACGCCATCCTGGGCGAGAACGGCGCGGGTAAGACGACCCTGATGAACATGCTGTATGGTCTGTACAAGCCGGACGCTGGCAGCATCTCGGTTTACGGCCAACGAGTGAGTATCGACTCGCCGCGCGAGGCCAGCGCGCTCGGAATCCAGATGGTTCACCAGCATTTCATGCTTGGGCTGCCGTTCACCGTCGCCGAGAATCTCGTCATCGGGTACGAGCCAACCCAAGGCGGCGTTCTACTCGACTTGAGGAAAGCCAGAGACGCCGTCCGAACGCTGTCAGACCGCTACGGGCTCAACGTTGACCCCGACACCCGTATCCGCAGCCTGTCGGTTGGGCTGCGGCAGCGTGTTGAGATCCTGAAGGCCCTCTACCGGGAAGCCAGAATTCTGATCCTGGACGAACCGACTGCCGTTCTCTCGCCTCTCGAAATCGCCGAGCTGTTTGCCATTATGCGGCGGCTCAAGAGCGAAGACAAAACCGTGCTCTTCATCACCCATAAGCTCCACGAAGTAATGAGCATCGCCGACCGCGTCACGGCGCTGCGTCACGGCAGGCTCGTCGGCACACACGATGTCGACGAGGTGACGGAAGAACAGCTCGTCCAGATGATGGTCGGGCGGCTGATCGAACCCGAAACGCCCGATGCCGTAACAGGGGGCGGCCATCCCGTACTTCAGATCGACGAGCTTTCCGCTAGCGATCCGCTGCGCGGCGTCGAAGTGCTGCACAACCTCAGTCTGGAGGCCAATGCCGGGGAGATTCTCGGCATTGCGGGGGTGGAAGGAAACGGCCAGTCCGAGCTTGTCGAAGTGCTAATTGGCCTGCGCTCCATCGGGGGCGGGCGTGTCGTATTAGACGGGAAGACCGTTAATGGGCTGTCGCCCCGGCGGATTATGGAGTGTGGGGTCGCCTGCATCCATGAGGATCGACAATCACGGGGCCTGGTCGGCGATTTCACCATCAGCGAGAACCTCATCCTGGGTGAGCAGTACCGTGCGCCCTATCGGAAGGGCGTGATGCTCGAATCAGATACGATAGCCAGGCACGCTCAGGAATTAATAGAATCGTTTGATATTCGCCCGCGTGACCCGGACATTCTGGCAAAATACCTGTCAGGCGGGAATCAACAGAAGCTTGTTGCTGCACGAGAACTGAGCAACCGACATATGCGTTTGCTGATAGCCTCTCAACCTACTCGTGGGCTGGATGTGGGCGCCACACGGTTCATCCACCGGCAGTTGCGCATCATGCGGGATCGGGGGGCGGCTGTGTTGTTAATCTCCGCAGACCTCGACGAGGTGAAACTCCTGAGCGACCGGATCGCCATTATATACAAAGGCGAAATCGTCGCGACCGGAGCACGCGGTACCTTTACCGACATGGAGTTGGGCGTGTTGATGATGCGAGGTCGACATGAAGTCGATTTGCAGGGAGATCTTGTATGACACAGCAAGCTCAATCCGTGAAACACCCTCAAGAGAAACGCCCTCAAAGGGCAGCCGTCCTCGAAATACTGTCCGGCCCTGTTATCGGCTCAGCAGTGAGTTTCATCCTGGCTATCATCACTGCCACCGTGTTAATCCAGCTTGCAGGCTTCAGCGTGCTGGAAGGCTATCAGGCGATGCTGGAGGGGATTTTTGGCAGCACGATAACGATAGCCGACGTGTTTGCCCGCGCGACCCCACTCATCTTTACGGGGCTATCGGTGGCGATTGCGCTGCGCGCGGGTCTATTTAATGTGGGGACCGAGGGGCAGCTTCTTCTCGGCGCTATGGCAGCCGCGTTAGTTGGCCTGGTAGAAGGTATCCCGGCCTGGATACATATTCCGCTTGCCTTCTTCGCCGCCGCGACAGCCGGCGGGCTGTGGGGGATGGTGCCTGCATTCCTCAAGGCGCGATTCCACGCACACGAGGTCATCACCACCATCATGCTGAACTACGTGGTGATTCTTTTCACAGGCTACCTGGCTAACTACACTTTCCACCCTGAATCAGAAATGATGCCGGCAACAGGCTACATCGTCCGAAGCGCCGAGCTGCCACGTCTTATTCAGGGCAGTCAGCTTACAATCGCGCTCTTTGTTGCCATCATCTGCGCGGTATTGCTCGGATTGCTCCTTAGGCGCAGTTATCTCGGTTATGAGATCCGGGCCGTTGGCCTCAACGCTCAGGCAGCGGAAGCAAAGGGCATCAGCCAGACACGCATCTGGGTTTTGACCATGTTAATCAGCGGGGCAGTTGCCGGGATGGGCGGTGCGGGGGAAGTGCTGGGCGTCCACCGCCGGTTTATTGAGGGATTTTCGCCGGGCTATGGTTTTGATGGGATTGCCGTTGCGCTGATGGGGTCCAGCGATCCACTGGGCACCGTCCCGGCGGGAATCGTGCTGGGCGCAATCCGGTCGGGCGCGTTGATGATGGATCGTACGACACGCATTCCGGCTGACTTCGTCGTCGTCATCCAGGGGCTTATCCTGATCTTCCTATCAGTCCCAGGGCTGTTGCGCATTATTCTGGAAAAGCGCAGGTCTGTCGTCGAGCCAGAGCGCTCTCCAGTCCAGCCGGCTGTGTAGCCGGGCGAAGGAACGGACGAATGGATTTCACACCCCAGCAGATTCTGAGCCTTCTCGCCGCCGGGCTTCGCCAGGCCACGCCGATCGCCCTTGCGACGGTCGGCATCACCATCTCTGAGGCAGCCGGGGTGATCCACCTGTCTGCTGAGGGAATCATGCTGTCTGCTGCGCTGGCCGGGGTTATTGGCTCTTACTTCACCGGCTCGTGGCTGATCGGCTTGTTTTCTGCCGTGATTACCGGGCTGCTTTTTGGGCTGGTAATGGCGGTTGCCGACATCGACCTGAAGGCGAACCAGATCATCGTCGGGTTTGGGATCAATTTTCTGGGGGCCGGACTCACGCCTGTCCTGCTGGAACGGATATGGGGCAGCCGGGGTCGTTCGGGCGTGGTGGCCGGGCTTCCAGATTTACAGGCCGAATGGTTGGCCAGAATTCCAGTCGTCGGCGATCTGCTGGGCGGGCAGGGGATTCTGTTCTTTGTGGCTGTATTTGCCATTCTGGCTACCTGGCTCGTGTTCTATCACACTCCTTTTGGGCTCAGGCTTCGGATGGTGGGAGAACATCCCGCCGCCGCTGCAACTGCCGGGGTAAATGTCAAGCTGGTCCGGTACGTCAGCGTGCTGGTCTCCTGCATCCTATGTGGCCTGGCAGGGGCGGAACTCTCGCTGGGCCAGATCAAGCTGTTTGGCCGCAATATGGTTGCCGGACGCGGATTTATCGCCATTGCGGCCAACGTCGTCGGTGGCTGGAGACCGCTGGGTGGGGCCCTCGCCAGCCTGCTATTCGGCACAGCGGATGCGCTTCAACTCCGGCTCCAGGGAGGGGCAGTCCCTAACCATTTTATTCAGATGCTGCCCTACCTGTTGACCGTGCTGATCGTGTCGGGCATTGGCGGGCTGCGACCACCCCGCGCGCTGGGTACTGCGTTTGATCCGGAAGAAAAGTAGGCGCTCGTGGCATGGAAGGGCAAGCCCGGATCCCGGTAGACTTGCTAATCAGCGGCGGCTTGATCGTCACGCTTGATAACGCATGGACGATCATCGAGGATGGTGCGCTGGCCGTAAATGGCAGGGAGATCGTCGTCGTTGGGCCATCGAATGAGCTGCGGGTGGTACTATCTGTGCTCCATCCTGACTGTGCCCTCATATCCTCCCTCCCGGAGAACGAACCTGTCAGCGCAAAAACGCTTCGTGCAGGCCGCCGTCCACGCTGAAGATCTGCCCGGTCGTCTTGCTGAACGCGCTGCTTGAGAGCAGATACGCGACCTCGGCCTGATCCGCCGGGGCGATCGGCGCTTTGGTCAGCGTGCGCTGCGCGTAGAAGTTCGCCAGCCTGCCGCGCAGGTCCTCCGTCGATGCCGACTCGTCGAATTCGATCCCGTATTTCGTGAGTGACGCGATCACCCGGTCGCGCGGGAACATGCTGCTGCCCTCGACCACCGTCGCCGGGGCCAGCCCGTTGACCCGCACCAGCGGCGACAGCGTCACCGCCAGCTCGCGCACGAGGTGGTTGGCCGCCGCCTTGCTCGTGTCGTAGGCCAGCGATCCGGCCTTCGCGACGGCGGCGTTGACGCTCGTCGTCAGCACGAGCGTGCCCTCCAACCCCTGCGCCTCCCAGATGCGCCGCGCCTCGTCTGCCACGAGGTAGCCGCCGATCACGTTCACGTCGAAGCTGACGCCCCACATCTCGTCGGGGAGGCGCCCCTCGCGGTCCGGCGGCACGTAGATGCCCGCCGTCACGATCACGTTGTCCACGCCGCCGTAGGCCAGCAGCACGTCGTCGAACAGCCGCCGGACGCTCGCCCGGTCGGTGATGTCCACCTGGTGCCCGATGGCCGGTCCGCACGCCGAGATGCCCGTCCCCGCCACGCCGATCCCCACCCCGTAGATGTCGGTCAGCTCGCGGGCCGTTTCCTCGGCGGCCTCGGCATCGA
Organism: uncultured Anaerolineae bacterium; assembly: GCA_964637665.1. Lineage (GTDB taxonomy): Bacteria > Chloroflexota > Anaerolineae > Aggregatilineales > UBA3940 > CAZWUX01. The sequence continues at coordinate 26,160 of CAZWUX010000006.1, read as the reverse complement.
GGTCCGCGCACATGACGTGCGCGCCCTCCCTTGCGACGCGATGCGCGGCCTCTTTGCCGATCCCGCTGCCCGCCCCGACGATCACGACGACGTTGCGGGCCAGTTCCTTTTCGGGCGGCATGCGCTTGAGCTTGGCCTCCTCCAGCGCCCAGTATTCGATGTCGAACGCTTCCTGCTGCGGCAGCGAGACGTACTCGCTGATCGCCTCCGCCCCGCGCATCACGGCGATGGCGTTGTTGTAAAACTCCGCCGTCACGCGTGACTCGCTCTTGTTCTTGCCCCACGCGATCATGCCGATCCCCGGAATCAGGATGACGGTCGGGTTCGGGTCGCGCATGGGCGGCGAGTCGGGGTGCTTGTGTTCCTCATAGTACGCCGCATAATCCTCACGATAGCCCGCCAGCCCCGCTTCCAACTTGTCGAGTAGCGCGGCGGTGTCCTCGTTCTGCGGGTCCCAGTCGACGTACAGCGGCTTGATCTTCGTCCGCAGGAAGTGGTCCGGGCACGACGTGCCCAGCTCCGCCAGCCGCGCCGCGTCGTGGCTGTTGACGAACTCCAGCACCGTCGCGTCCGACTGCACCGTCCCGATAAACCGCTTGACCTGCGATACCATCCCCCGCAGGCGCGGCAGCACCTCCATCAGGGCGGCGTGCTTCGCGTCGTCCGGCAGCGTGGCGTACTTCTGGCCGCCGAACGTCGCATCGCCCTTATCGTGCGCCGCGATGAATTCCGCCGCCTTCTCGATCAGCCGCAGTGACAGTTCGTAGCAGGCTTTGTCATCGTCCGCCCAGTTGATCAGCCCGTGCTGGCCCATCACCAGCCCCTTGAAATTCGGGTTGCGACGGGCGGCCTCCTCCATCACCAGCCCCAGGTCGAACCCCGGACGCTGCCACTTGACCCAGCCGACCTCGTCCCCATAAATCGCCTCGGTGAGCGCCACCTGATCTTTCGACGCCGCCACCGCGATCACGGCGTTGGGATGTGTGTGGTCGACATGCCTGTACGGCACGTAGGCGTGCAGCGGCGTGTCGATGGAGCTGGCGCGCGGGTTCAGGTTGTAGACGGTGTGCGGGTACAGGCTCACCATCTCGTCCTCGATCTCGGTTTTCACGCCCTTGACCGGCGCGGCGTCGTAGATGTCCTTCAGGTCGTTGAGCTTGTCCATGTACAGCGACGCGAAGTTGGCCCGCTTCGACGTGCGCAGGTCGCCGCCCGATCCCTTGACCCACAGCACCTCGACTTCCTCACCCGTCAGCGGATCGACCATCACGATCTTCGACGACGTGTTCCCGCCGCCCGTGTTTGTGATGCGCTGGTCGGCGCCCAGCTTGTTCGAGCGGTACACGAGCCGGTCCACCGGGTCGAGCGCGTCCGCTTCCGCATTGTCCCACAGGTAGTCGACGTGTTTGTATTCAGTCATGACGTTGCAATCCTTCTCTCATGTTTCAACCCGCCTTCTGGTCACTCCGGCGAGAAAGCATCTCCTTATACTGCTCGTAAGCGCGCCCCCATTCCACCGTGTGTTCCGGCTCGTAGCGTTTCATCCCGGCCATGTTGGCCGCAGCCCGCCGTGCCTCGTCCAGCCCGCCGAACTCGCCCAGCGCGACGAGCTGCACCAGCGCATTGCCGATCACCGTCGCCTCGACCGGCCCGGCCAGCACCGGCTTGCACGTCGCATCCGCCGTCATCTGGTTGAGCAGGTCGTTCTGCGAGCCACCCCCGACGATGTGGATCACGTCGACTTGCTCCCCGGAAACGGCCTCCAGCCGCTCGAACACGTCGCGATACGCGAGCGCAAGGCTCTCGAGCACGGCCCGGATCGTCTCGCCGGGCCCCTGCGGGGCGGGCTGGCCCGTCTGTTCGCACAGCGTCCGAACGCGCCCCGGATGATCGCCCGGCGGCAGGAAGCCCGGATCGTTCGGGTCGACGAGGGAGCGCAGCGGCGGGGCCTCCCGCGCCAGCTCGACCAGTTCCGCGTAGCTGTAGCGCTTGCCCTGTTCGCGCCACGTCGCCCGGCACTGCTGCACGATCCACAGCCCCATGACGTTTTTCAACAGCCGGATCGTGCCGAACGCCCCGCCTTCATTCGTGACGTTGGCCTCCGCCGCCTCCGGCGTCACGATGGGCGCGCGCGTCTCGACCCCGGCCAGGCTCCACGTCCCACTGCTGATGTACCCGAAGTTCCGCTCCGTCGCCGGGACCCCCGCCACCGCACTGCCCGTGTCATGACAGGCCGGAACGATCACCGGGATGCCATCATACGCCCCGATCTGCGTCCCCGGCTGCACGACCTCCGGCAGGATGCCCGTGGGGATGTCGAGCCGCCGCAGCAGGTCGATCGCCCAATCACCCGCCCGCGTGTCTAACATCTGCGTGGTCGTCGCATTGCTGTACTCCGCGACCTTCGCGCCGCTCAGCCAGTAATTGAACAGGTCGGGGATGGTGAGGAACGTATCTGCGATGTCGAGCAGTGGCGACCCCGCCTCGACCATGCTGGCGATCTGGTACAGCGTGTTGATCTGCATGATCTGGATGCCCGTCTGCTCGAACACCTCCCGGCGCGGCACCTTCGCAAAGACCCGCTCCGGCATCCCGTCGGTGCGCCTGTCCCGGTAGTGGACCGGCGTCGAGATGAGCGTGCCCTGTGCGTCGAGCAGCCCGAAGTCCACTCCCCACCCGTCGACGCCCAGCGCGGCGGGCTGCTGTTCTTTGCCCGCCTCGACGCCCTCTTTGATGTTCCGCCACAGGTCGAGCATGTCCCAGTGCAGCGTGTCGCCCACGAAAACGGGCCGGTTCGGGAAGCGGTGAATCTCGTCGAGCGTGAGGGTCGCCCCATCGAACCGGACGCCCATCACCCGCCCCGACTCCGCGCCGAGGTCGACCGCGAGGACCGTTTTTGCCGCCATGAAACCTCCTCAGGTGGGATACCCCCCGCCAGCGGCAGCCGTGCCCCGTTCTTCTGCGACCCGTTTCGCGTAATCGTCCGCCCGGTAGGCGGCTATCGGATCGGGGTTCAGGTCCATTTCCTCGCGGACCCGTCCCAGCAGCGGTCGGACGTCCGTCTCGTAGGCGTCCACCAGTTCCCGGTGCGCGCCCAGCACGTCGCCGCCGTTCTGCGCCTCGTGCAGCCGTTCGTAGTTCACGATCAGGGCTTTGGCGTAGGCCGTCTGGCAGTTCAGCACACTTTGCAGCATGGCTTCCAGTTTGGGTTCGATATTGTGGCTCTGGTCGATCATGTATGCCACATTATCGGAGAGTTCGCCCGCACCCACCAGTTCGGTGTAGATCGTGAACAGCTCGAACGGGTTTTCCGTTCCGACGATCAGGTCGTCGTCGGCGTATTTCCGTGCATTGAGGTGGAACCCGCCCAGCTTGCCCTCGTCCAGCAAAAAGGCCACAATGTGCGCGACGTTCGTCCCCTGCGCGTGGTGTCCCATGTCGACCAGCACTTCGGCCTGCGGACCGAGCTTCAGGCACATGGCGTAGGCCGTACCCCAGTCCGCGAGGTCGGTGTGGTAGAACCCCGGCTCGAAGAACTTGTACTCAACCAGCATCCGGCCCCCCGCCGGTAGATATTTGTACGTCTCCTTGAAGCCCGCTTCGAGATAGCCCTTGCGCTTGCGGATGTCGTCCTGCCCGGCGTAGTTCGTGCCGTCGGCCAGCCACACGCTGAGGATGTCGCTGCCCGTTTCCGCCATGATCTCGCAGCATTCGACCATGTGCGCGATGGCGTCCTCGCGCGCCGCCGCGTCCGGGCTGCACAGCGACCCCAGTTTGTATTCGTCATCCTGAAATAGATTGGGATTGATCGCCCCAATGGCGACGCCCTTTTCCTCCGCGTATTGTTTGAGCGCCGTCCAGTCGTCCGTCTTATCCCAGGGGATATGCAGCGCAACCGACGGGGCGATGCCCGTCAGGCGATGCACGTACGCGGCGTCCGCCAGTTTCTCGCGGACGGTGTTGGCCGCGCCCGGCCACGCGAACGTCTTGAAGCGCGTGCCGCTGTTGCCGTATCCCCAGCTCGGCGTCTCGATGTGCTGCTTTTTGAGTTTTTCCTTCACAGCATCGACGTTGATGCCTCTGCGCGCGAGGTCATCCGCTAGCTGTTCGTAGGCAGGCATAGTTTCCTCCCGCTCCGTAAAAGGCCGTTCCCCTATTTCAGGTGAAAGACCTCTTCCAGTTCGATCATCATGTCGTCGGCGTGTGTCCCATCGTCGTCGGAGGGCTCGAAGAACGGGGCCATCATACTCTGCCAGCGCTCGTTGACCTCTTTCTCCGCCATGAGGACGCGCGCCGTCTCGAAATTGTGCGGGGTTTCGAAATAACCGAACAGCAGGCCGTCTTCCCGCATGAACAGGGAGTAGTTATGCCAGCCCGCCTCGCTGAGCGCTTGCTGCATCTCCGGCCATACGTCCCGGTGAATCTGCTTGTATTCGTCCAGCCGGTCAGGCTTGACCTTGAGTAAAAAGGCAACTCGATGCACAATAGAGTCCCATCTGGTTAAGGTGGTGGAAGGGGGCCTTGTGAATTTGTTGTAGGAGACAATCACAAGGCCCCTCGCACGTCTCAGACGTTAGAAGTCGAAATCGTCGATGTTGCTCTCGTCGAACACAGTTGGCGTGCCCAGCAGCACGGTGCCATCATCTGCGATGGTGTAGCTGCCCAGCTTGCCTGCGTCGAACGTGTCGCCGGGTTCGCCAGCTATCTCACCTGTCACCATGGCGTACGTCGTGTAGATCGCCAGGTAGCCGAGATCGCTGGGGTTCCACAGCGCGAACTGCGGCGACGCGCCGCTCTTGACGTATTCGCGCATCTGGTTGGGCGTGCCCAGCCCGGTGACGAACACCTCGCCGACGCGGTTCTGATCCTCAACCGCGCGGGCCGAGGCGGCGATGCCGACCGTCGTCGGCGCGATGATCACTTCGAGGTCGGGGTAGGTGCGCATCAGGCCGAGCGCCTCGTTGTAGCTCTTCTCGTCCTCGTCGTCGCCGTACACCGTGTCGACCAGTTCGAGTCCGCTGTACTCATCCTCCTGGAGAACCTCTTCCATGAGGCCGATCCACTCGTTCTGGTTGGGCGCGGTCGACGTGGCGCTCAGGATGGCGATCTGACCTTCGCCGTCGGCCAGCGCGGAGGCCATCTCGATCTGGACGCGGGCGATGCCTTCCGCCGTGGCCTGCACGACATGTACGTTGCGGCCTTCCGGCGCGATGGCCGAGTCCCACGTCACGACCGGGATACCGGCGTCCATCGCCTCCTGCCCGGTCGGGACAAGCGCGTCGGCGTCATTCGCTGAGATCGCTAGCCCACTCACCTGCTGCGCGATCAGCGAGTTCAGCAGCTGGATCTGCTCGGTCGCGTCGGCGGTGGCCGATCCCTGATACTCAACCGTGATGCCGAGTTCGTCAGCCGCTTCCTGCGCGCCGACGTTGGCCGTGTCGAAATAAGGGTTGCCGAGGTTCTTCGGGACGAGCGCGATGACCACGTCGCCCATCGGCTCGGCCATTTCTTCGGTCGGTTCCTCGGCCATCTCCTCGGTTGGCTCTTCGGCCATTTCCTCGGTCGGCTCCTCAGCCATCTCCTCGGTCGGCTCTTCGGCCATCGGCTCCTCGGTCATGGCCTCCTCGGTCGCCGCGCCGCCGCACGCCACCAGCGCGAAGACGGCCAGCAGCAGAGCCAGCATCGTTATGGTTTTCTTAAACATGTTCCTCCCCTTTTCTGAAAAAAATCACTTTCTCCTCACAGGTAGCAGTGATGTCCGGCAAATGATCGATAGCACTCCTCCTTCAAGCATCTGATTTCTCACTCGGAACGGGGCATATCCCACCGGCCCCGGTATCCTCTCAGTTGGCTACTGGTTCAGCACGAGCGCGCGCGACCAGAAGAAAAACGCGATGAAGCCCGTCACAGCCACGATGAACACCACCGCGCTGATCAACCGGCGCGCGTTCATCCCATCCGGCGCGCTCCCCCGGCTCGATAACCGGCGTCCCAGATAAGGCAGCATCACCGACAGCACGAGCAGCAGGCCGATCGTGATGCTCTGCACCTGCCCCTGGATGTTCTTCAGGCCCATCCCGAAGCGCAGCAGGCCGATCAGCACCAGCGACAGCACTGCGCCGATCATCGTGCCGCTGCCGCCGAAGATGTTGATCCCGCCCAGCACCGTCGCCGTGATGACCGCCAGTTCCAACCCCGTCCCGATGTCGGGGCGGGTGCTGCCGAACCGGGCCGCCAGGATGATGCCCGCCAGCGCTGCCATGAACCCTGACAGCGCGAAGATGATCAGCTTGATCCGCGCCACCGGGATGCCCGAATAGCGGGCCGCGTCCTCGTTGTTACCGATGGCGTACAGGTAGCGCCCGAAGGTCGTCTTATGCAGCACCAGCCCGAAAACGAGCGCCAGCGCGAGGAACAGCACCAGTGAGAACGGGATGCGCGTATTCCCGATGGACCCCTGCCCGATATACGTGAAGGCCGCCGGATAGCCGCGCGCAGCCTCATCACCCAGCATCGCGTAGGCCATGCCCCGGTAAAACGCGTACGTACCCAGCGTGACGACCAGCGACGGCAGCTTCAGCCGGGCGACGAGCACGCCGTTCAGCAGCCCGCCCAGCACGCCGAGCAGCAGTGCCGCCCCGGCGGCGGGCCAGATGTTCCACCCGGTGTTGAACAGCAGCCCCATCAGCGAGGCGCACATCCCCATCGCCGACGCCACCGAGAGGTCGATGTTGCCCGTGATGATGATGTAGGCCATGGGCAGGATCATGATGCCCAGTTCCATGAAGTCGCGAGCTGCGCGGGCTAAGTTGGCTCCCTGCAAAAAGAAGGGCGATATCTGCGCGTTGACGACGATGACGACCACGATCAGCCCGACCAGCAGCACTTCCCACTGAAGGAGAACCGACCGCCACGAGGTAGTTTTTCGCATCCGCTTACCTTCTGATGCCGGAGTCGATGATAATGTTGACATGGTTACTGACTCTCGACGGTGATGCGCTGGATCCGGCGCAGGATGGCCGAGTCGGCGATCACGGCCAGCAGGATCAACACGCCCTGAATGGCGAGCTGCCAGAACGGCGAGATGCGCACGATGGTCAGCGCGTTCTCAATGACCCCCAGCAGGAACGCACCGAGTACGACCCCCAGCACCGTGCCGCTGCCCCCGAAGATGTTCACCCCGCCCACGACCGGCGCGGCGACCGTCTGGAGTTCGAAGCCGAGCGCCGTGTTCGTCTGCGCCGACTCGAACCGCGATGCCCACAGAACCCCCGCCATGCCGCACAGCACACCAGACAGCACATATACCAGAAAGATGATGTGCTGCACCCGCACCCCGGCCACGTTGGCCGCTTCCGGGTTGCTGCCCACCGCGTAGATGTCGCGTCCCGTCTGTGTGTAGTTCAGGAAGTAAAAGATGCCCGCCGCCACTACGAGGGCGATCAGGATGAGGTTGGGGACTCCCAGCGGCGTGCCCTTCGAGAGCTGCCGGAACTGCTCCGGCATCTCGAAGGCGTTGATCCACGTTCCCTCGCTGTACAGGAAAACCATCCCCCGGTAGATGCTCAGCGTGCCCAGCGTCGCGATGATCGGCGGCACGTTCCCCCACGCGATGATCGCCCCATTGATGCTACCCAGCACGATCCCCAGCAGCATCCCCAGCAGCAAGGCCACGACTGGGCTGAGCTGCGGGAAGGCCACGATCATGAACGATACCATCATCGCGACCAGCCCGATCATCGACCCCACTGATAGGTCGATCCCACGTGTGATGATGACCATCATCTGCCCCAGGCCGACGATCGCCAGGATCGAGATGTTCAGCAGGATGTCGCGGAAATTCGCGACCGACAGGAAGTACGGGCTGATAATGCTCACTACTGCGATCAGTAAAATGGTAAAGAGGAAGATGCCAACCTCGCGGAAGCGCATCAGCAGCAGGATGAGGTTGGGGGAGGTGGCGCGTTCTTTGGTTACTGAGGCCATCTGCGTTCCCTGTGTGTGCCCTTTAACGCTAGCCGGTAATGACGTGGATCAGCTTTTCCTGGGTGGCTTCGTCCCGGTCGAACTCGCCGCCTACGTGCCCCTCGCGGATGACGAGGATGCGGTCGCTCATGCCCAGTATCTCCGGCAGCTCCGACGAGATCATGACGATCGCCACCCCTTCCGCCGCAAGCTGGCTCAGCAGTTGGTGCACCTCCGACTTGGTCCCCACGTCGATGCCGCGTGTGGGCTCGTCTAATATCAGGATGCGCGGCTTCGTCGCCAGCCACTTCGAGAGCACGACTTTCTGCTGGTTTCCTCCCGAAAGCTCCTGCGCCTTCTGCCATACGCCCGCCGCCTTGACGCTCAACTGCTGGGCAAGCTCCTGCGCGGCGGCGTCCTCCCGCTGGCGGTCGATCCACGTCGCGGTCGCGAACCGTGACAGGATCGACAGGGTGATGTTCTGGGAGATGCTCATCGGCAGGATCAGCCCATGCGTTTTGCGGTCCTCAGGCACGTAGGCGATGCCTAAACCCATCGCCTGCTGTGGTGAGCGGATCGTGACCGGCTGCCCGCGGATCGCGATCTGCCCCCCTATCGCCGGTTCCGTGCCGAAAATGGCGCGGGCGATCTCGGTCCGCCCGGCTCCGACCAGCCCGTACACGCCGAGGATTTCGCCTGCCCGGACCTCGAACGAGATGTCCTCGAACTGGCCTGGGACCGTCAGGTTGCGGACTTCTAACACCACGTCGCCGATGTCTGCGCCCTCTTTCGGGTAAAGCGAATCGAGCGAGCGCCCGACCATCATCTGGATCAGCTCTTCGCGTGTCACGTTGTCGATCATCCGGGTTCCGATGTAGTTGCCATCCCGCAGGATGGTGACCCGGTCGGCCAGCGCGAACAGCTCCTCCAGCCGGTGCGAGATAAAGACGAGCGCCGTGCCCTGATCCCGCAGCCGCCGCGTGATGGTAAATAAGTCCTCCACCTCCGACAGGGTCAGCGACGAGGTCGGCTCGTCCATGATGAGCACCTTCGCGTCGAGGGACAGCGCCCGCGCGATCTCGACCATTTGCTGCTGGGCCACGCTCAACGACCGGGCCTTCGTGCGCACGTCGAGCTTCAACCCCAGCGAGTCGAGCAGCTCTTCGGCGTCCCGGTACATCTGCGCCCAGTCGACACGCCCCATCCGCTTGGGCTGCCGCCCCACGTAGATGTTCTCCGCGATGTCGAGGTCGGGGAACAGGTTCGGCTCTTGGTAGATAGCGGCGATCGCGGCGGCCTGTGCCTCGCGCGGGTTCGCGAACTGGATCGGCTCGCCATTCAGCAGGATCTCGCCGCTGTCAGGCTGGTGGACGCCCGTGATGATCTTGATCAGGGTCGATTTGCCCGCGCCGTTCTCACCGAACAGCGCGTGGACCTCGCCCGTGTAGATATCGAACGCGACGTCTTTCAGCGCCTGCACGCCGCCGAACGCCTTGTTGATACCCCGCATGGAAATGACCGGTTGTCTCGTTTCCATAGGTTAAAGAACCTGCGGTGACTGTTGAAAATTTGTGAAAAGTTTTGATTTTTTGCGATTTGGTATTGACATATTACTGGATAACGGCTTTAATGTCAATTGTCAGGACGTTTTCAACACAAATCGACGAATTTCAAAAGAGGCACCCCCGCCGGTTTTGCGTGTTACGATATACTCCGCCTGCCGGGCCCTCGTTTTTAGGGACGTGATGTTTCGATAGGACGACTCTATGATGATCGACGACATGACCACGTTTGAGCGCCGCCAGCGCATCGTCGACCTGGTCAACAACAACATGAGCGTCAAGGTGACCTCGCTGGCCGAGGTGTTCGACGTGTCCGAGACGACGATTCGCAATGACCTCGCGACCCTCGAAGAGGAAAACCGGCTGCGGCGCGTTCGTGGCGGGGCCGTACCCATCGAGCCGGACGAAAAGTCTGCGTTCCCCGGCCCGGTCCACATCGCCAACGCCGAGGCGAAAAAGCGCATCGCCCGCTGGGCGGCGGACATGGTCGAGGATGGCGAGGCAATCTTTCTTGATGCCAGCACGACAGTGCTCTGCATGGCACCCTACCTTGATAAATATCGCCGACTGACGATTGTCACCAACGGCATCGACGTGGCCCGCATCCTCGCTGAGAACCCGTCCAACACCGTCGTGCTGATCGGCGGCGTGGTCAACACGAGCGGCGATGCGATCACGACGCTGGCCGGCGCTGACTTCGGCATCAACCTCAAATTCCATTCCGCGTTCGTATCGGGCGTCGGGTTCTCGATCGAGACGGGCCTGACCGAGCGCCACATCGAGGAGGCGCGGCTCAAGCAAACGCTGCTGGCCTCCGCGAACCAGACCATCGCCCTCGTCGACTCGTCCAAGCTCGGCAAGGCGGGCCTCGCCCCCCTGCTCGACATCCCCTCGATCTCGTACCTCGTCACCGACGGCGATGCGGACCCGGAGTTCGTCGACCGGGTGCGTGAGGCCGGGCTGAACGTCACCGTTTGTTCGGATGACCGGGTGACCTCGTACACCCATCAGGCGCAGAAGGGATACCGCATCGGGTTCGCCAACCTCAGCGAGGAGAATTCGCAGATAGCGGTCGATGTGCGGCGCGGGCTGGAGCGCGCCGCCCAGAACCTGAGCAGCATCGACCTGATCGTGGCCGATAACCGCCTGGACCCCCATCACGCGATGCAGGTGGCTGACGACCTGATCGAGCAGAACGTCGACCTCGTCATCGAATACCAGATCGACTACAAAACGAACAGCCTGATCATGGAGAAGTTCCAGGCGGCGGGCATCCCGGTGATCGCGGTCGACATCCCCATCGTGGGCGCGACGTTCTTCGGGGTGGATAACTACCGCTCCGGGCACATGGCCGGGATCGCGCTCGGCAACTGGATCGAGAAATACTGGGGTAGCGAGATCGACGCCCTGATCGTCCTCATCGAGCCGCGCGCCGGTTCCCTGCCCGAGACGCGCATCCACGGCCAGATGGACGGCTTGCAGGAGGTGATCGGACCGGTCCCCGACGAAAGCATTCTGTACCTCGACAGCGGCAACACGAGCACGGTCAGCGAGAAGGCGGTCGCCGACTGTCTGCGCCAGCTTCCCGATCACCGTCACATCGCCATTCTGTCATTCAACGACGACGCGGCTTACGGCGCGCTTCAGGCCGCCCGTAAGCTCGACCGCGAGGAGCACGTCGCCATCGTCGGCCAGGGCGCAGACCGCATCATCCGCAACGAGATCAGGCGGCAAAATTCACGCATCATCGGCTCGACCGCCTTCTTCCCTGAATGGTACGGCGACCGGCTTCTCGATCTCGCCCTGAAAATCTTGCAGGGCAAGCCCGTGCCCCCGGCGGCTTACACCGAGCATGTCTTCATCGACCAGGAGAACATCAACATCTACTACGCGGACTGACATAAACATTGATGGCACCATTGTGTGCTCCGCCTCCTGGTCAAGCTCGAAACGCGGATACCTTCATACGTCGTGAGTAAGAAAAGACTGTTCTGGACGGAAATCTACATCCGTTCGAAAAAGGTGCTCAGCATCAGGTCGCGCACAATAACTGATGAAGAGAAGCAAGCCGCACAGCGCGGGCAGGGGAAGCCATCTCACAACTTCAACCAGGCGGTTTGGTACGGGGCCAATTCAACGTGGAGCGCGGTGCCTTCAACGAAGTATTTTGCCGGTGATGTGAGGTTCGTCGGTGTCCTG
>CAZWUX010000006.1:0-14424 GCA_964637665.1 uncultured Anaerolineae bacterium | reverse complement strand
GACAGATCGATGTCGACCGCAGCGGGCCTGGCCGACACGTTATGCAGGGCAATGATCGTTTCACCCGTTTCCGGTGAGCGACGGAGCAGCGCAAAAACGGCTTCGTGGATATCAAGCACGTGCTGTGAGGCGTTAGGATGAAAAGCCGCCTCGCTTATTCGAACCGTTAACAGGTCCCGATACCGGTTGAAAACAGCGTGACGCAGGGATGTGTCATCCGCCAGCGAGTTGATGACCTCTGCCACCTCCAGCTTGTGCCGATTAATGGACCTCGGGTGCCCCGTCAGCCGGACGCCTTCTTCGTAGTTGCGCGACCCCAGCAGGCTGTGCAGGTAAATACCGGGTATCCCCGCCAGCGCCAGCATGATCGCCTGTGAGACGAGGAATCGATCCACCTGCGTCGTGATGGGGATATCTACCCCCTTGCCGTTGAGCAGGTCAAAGTAGGTGATGTTTAACTCATAGGGGCTGGTCGAGCCGTCGGGGTTCGTCTTGGACGAGATCGCGCCGCCGTTGGCGCGGGTCGCGTCGAGCAAGATGCTCAGGTCGCCGTCGCTCAGGATGCCCGCCGCCGGGCGGATGCCGATCCCGTCGTGGGAGGCCGTGAAGTTGAAGAACGTGGTTTGCGGGGACGGCGCTTCGAGCGTCGCCGCCCACTCCGTCAGGTGGCGGGCCGATCCGGTGAGGATGGCGTGGGCGACGAGCGGCGGCAGCGAGAAGTTATACACCAGATGGGCCTCGTCCGTGCCGTCGCCGAAATATGAGATGTTCTCCTCGTGGGGGACGTTCGTCTCGGTGATGAGCAGCACGCCGGGAGCCACGTCGTCGAGCATCGCCCGCATCAGGCGGACGACGGCGTGCGTCTGCGGCAGGTGGATGCAGCTTGTGCCCGGCTCCTTCCACAGATAGGCGATGGCATCCAGCCGGATCGCGTCCGCCCCGCGCTCGACGTAAAACAGCAGCACGTCCAGAATATCGCACAACACGCGCGGGTTGGCATAGTTCAGATCGACCTGATCGGCGCTGAACGTCGTCCACACGTACCGGGTGCCGCGCGCCGTCTCGAACGGCGTCAGGAGCGGCAGCGCGCGCGGGCGCGTCACCATCGAGAGGTCGGTCGCTGGATCGACCGTAATGAAGTAGCCGCGATAGGCCTCATCGCCCGCCAGAAACCGCCGGAACCATTCGCTCTGGACGGAGATATGGTTGATGACCGCATCGAACATCAGCCGGAAGTCATGCTGTGCGAAGCGCTCGATGTCCGCCCAGGTGCCGAGCGCCGGATCGACCGCCCTGTAGTCGATCACGGAAAATCCATCATCCGACGAATAGGGGTAAAAGGGCAGGATGTGCAGGGTGTTGACGACATCCGATAAATAGGTGCTGTGGAAGTCGAGCAGCGTGTGCAGCGGGGCCTCGCCGGGGCGGCGGAGCATATCCCCATAGGTGATGACGATGATATCCCGTTTGCTGAACAGCATGTCTTTGCGGCGGAAACGGCGCGTCGTGCCCTGCCGGAAGGCGTCCAACCGCGCCGCCAGATGCTCGAAGCACGCGCCTCCGGCAGCAGGCCCGTACAGATATTCCAGCAGACGGCGGATCGTGTCTCTATGTGATGAGGTCATGACTTTCTAACAGGCCAGTGCTAATTCTGAAAAAAGTCTGCCAGGATGCTCCTCAACCGGCGGCGCAGCACGGAATAGGAAAAGTACTGCCGAGCGACCGCGTAGTTGTGCGCGACCATCTCCTCGACCGGCGCGCGCCCCTGAAGCACGTCCAGCGCTCCGGCGACCGTGTCATCCGAGACGAAGCCGTCGAACTCCACCACGCGGAAGCCCTTTGGCTTGATGTCGGTGGCGTAAATAGGGTAGTTGTTGACGACCACCGGTTTACGATAGTACACCGCTTCCAGAAAGGCGTTGCCGAACCCCTCGACCAGCGACGGGTAGGTCACCAGGTCGGACGCCTGATACACATCCCTCAGCGCGTAGACCTTGCGCCCGCCGGGCAGCGTGCCACGCGCCGCGCCGACGCGCTCCTGGTGAATCGCAGGTCGACGTTCAGCAGGTCGGCGAACGCGCGCACGTGTGCCTCATAGGCATCGCCTTCATCGCCGCCCGCGTGCGAGATCACGAGGCAGGCGTTCACCCCCATGCGCCTGACCAGTTCGATGGCGTGCTCGATCCCCTTGCGCTGCACGATCCGCGTCGGCTGGAGGATGTGGAAGTCGTATCCCTCAACGCCGAGGTCGGCCCACAGGTTTTCAGCGTACTCATCCGGCTCCGCCGGGGGGGTGTCGAAGTCCATCACATTGGGGATGACCGTCGCCGTCACGCCGGTGCGCAGGCTCAGCTGGCCCGCCGCCCACGCGCTGATCGTCACGTGCCGGATGGACGGCAAAGCGGGCGGAAACGCCGCCGCAAGGATGTCGGCCACACAGTTTACCAGAAAACGCTTGCGCTCCCAGAAGAAGTCGTGGTGGTGCGCGATGGTCGGGCAACCCGTCTCCGCGATGAAGTCCGCCAGCGCTAGCCCCAGCGGGATGTTCATCGGGATCGCCAGCGCGTTCTGCGGGATGAGAACGTCGACGCTGAACTGCCGACCGAAGTTATACAAGTGCGCCTTGAGTTCGGCGCGCAGCGTCTCAATCCGCTGGCCCACTTCCGGGGGGCGCGTGTACGGGTTGATGGGGGCGTCCGCCGCCCTCTGTGCCCCGCTCCGCGGACCGCCGAACGCGGCGCGGTTGATGGCCGCGATCTTGGGATGCGTGAAAGCGGCTTCGGGCACAACCATGCTGCGGTCTGCCGGGCGGTCGCATTCACCGGCGAAGTAGAAGCATTCGTGCCCCATCTCCGTGAGCACGTCTGCCCACTTTTCGATCTCCAGCGAGACGCCATCCGTGCCGCTGATGCGCGTCGAGACGAAGCCGACGTTCAGACCGGAAGGGACTGGCGCGTCCATATCCTCAGCCCTTCACGCCGCCCGCCGTCAGCCCCTCCGCCAGAAAGCGCTCGAACGCCAGGAACAGGGCGATCACGGGCAGGGACATGATGGTTGAGGCGGCCATGACGACGTTGAGGCGCGGGCTGGGGTCGTTGAAGATCGTATTGAGCTTGATGGGCATGGTGAACATCGTGCGGTCGTTGAGGAACACGAACGCGTACAGGAACTCGTTCCACGCGATCATGAACGTGTAGATGCCCACCGTGACGAGCGCCGGGATAGCCAGCGGCAGCGTGACGCGCCAGATGACCTCGAAGCGGGTGCAGCCGTCGATCAGGGCCGCTTCCTCGATCTCGGCGGGGATGGTGCGGAAGTAGTTGGTCAGCATGTAGAGCGCCACCGGCAGCGTTTGCGCCAGATAGGTGAACATCAGCACGCCGAGGTTATCCTGAATCGGGAAGTTCAGCGCCGTGCCGATCTGCGACAGCAGGGCGAAGAGGGGGATGATGAGCAGAACGGCGGGGAACAGGTAGACGATCAGAATGCCGTTCAGCATCAACTCTTTGCCTTTGAAATTCAGGCGGGCGATGGCGTAGGAACCCAGTGTGGAGAGAATGACGGCGACGATGGCCGTCGGGACGGATACCATGATGCTGTTCAGTACGTTGCGGGCGAAGTTCTGGAAGTGGGGATAGGACGGATCGAACAATTCTTTGTAGGCGTCGAGGCGAAGCTCACTGGGGATATAAACCGGCGCTCGCCCGGCGATCTCCGCGCCCGTCTTGAACGACGAGCTGACCATCCAGTAGAAGGGGAACAGGATCATCACCAGAAAAACGAACATCGCCAGCGCGAACAGGAAGCGCCCCCACGTAAGCTGCGCGGCCAGATGCTCGATGAAGGTCTTTCGCTCCAGCGTTCTTGCTTGAGTCGCCATCTGTTCTGCTCCTATTCCTCGACGTGCCGCATAACGGTCGTGGCATAGATGATGATAAAGACGACCAGCGCGGCTAGCTGGATCATCGCAGTGGCGGCCCCCTTGCCGAAATCGAACGAGCCGAAGCTGAACTGGTAGGTCAGCACCGGCAGGACGTTCGTGCCGTATCCGCCGCCGGTCAGCAGCCAGATGTCGTCGAACTTATTGAACGTCCACAGCAAGCGGAGCAGGAAGATCGCGCCTATCACATAGCGCAGCTCCGACAGGGTGATGAAGCGAAACTTCTGCCACGTGTTGGCGCCATCCACATCGGCGGCCTCATACAGCGTATCGTCGATAGCTTGCAGGCGCGCCAGCAGCATCAACATGGCGAATGGGAAATAACGCCAGCCCTGAAAGAAGATCACCAGCCAGATAGCCAGCCCGCGCGTGGCGAGAAACGCTTTCGTCGTTTCGAGCAGGCCCAGCGAGATCAGGATGTGGTTCACCACGCCGGACGGGCGTGGATCGAGCAGCCAGCGCCAGACGAAGGCGACGCTGATCACCGGGGCCACGTACGGGAACAGGAAGATCCCCCGCGCGAGGCCGCGCCCGACGAACCGCCGGTTGAGCAGCAGCGCGGCGATCAACCCCATCACGAGGGTCAGCACCGTCGACAGCAGCGAGTAGACGATGGTCGTCACCGCCGCGCCCCAATTGTTCAAACCCTGCGGCTTGAACGCAAAGTCGTTCAGGACGAGACGGTAGTTTTGTAACCCGACCCAGGGGGCGCGAAATACCTCGTTGAGGTTGTTCAGCCCCACGTCACGAAAGCTGATCCAGATGCTGAAGATGGCGGGGAAGAGGACGAGGCCGAAGACGATCAGGAGAGTAGGCAGGATCAGCGCCCATGCCAGCCGGACATCAGAGGCGGTCATGCCGCGCCCGAAGATTCCCGACCTTGTTTTTTTCTCTGTCATCGAAGCCATAGGAAGCTCCCTGTGATGATATGTGCCAGCGACGATGATAAAGAAGCTCCGTCGCAGGGACGGAGCTTCTTCACTCAGACCCTTACCTGCTCAAGTAGACCTTACTCTGCCTCGGCCAGACGCTCGTCGTAGATCGTCTGGACCTGCTCTTGCAGCCAGGCGGCGCCCTCCTGAGGCGTCATCGAGCCTTCGATGGCGATGTTGCTGATCACCTGCGGGATAAGCAGACGGCCCTCGATATCGCCGATCACGGCCTGCTGTGTGGTATCGTAGTCCGGGCGGAACAACCAGCGCTGCATCGTATCGTAGCCTGCGGCGACGGCTTCCACCGTCTCCGGCGGGTAGTTGGCGAAGTACTCACTGGAGCTGGACCATTCCGCGACGGCGCTTTCCAGCACCGGAACCTTGCCGAAGGGGGCCAGCGACAGGATGTCCTGGTAGTTCTCGCCCGTCATGAAGAACTTGACCACATCCTGCGCGACGGGGTCCGCCCCCTGCATGAGACCGAGCGTCACAAGCTGCCCGTAGGTGGCTGCCCCGTTGGGGCCTTCCATCGACGGCGCAAAGCCGGTGCGGGCCGCCAGGTCTTCATACGCCAGTTCGACACTCCCACCTTCCTCCAGGCCCGACCCCTCGACGAGATCGTCCATGATGTAGGTGGAGTAGAACAGCATACCCGATTGACCATACTCGTAGGCTTCGCGAGCGCCACGCCAGTACTGCGGGCCGGGCAGCGCGCAGTCCTGCAAGCTGGTGTAGAAGTCAAGCGCCGCGACCATCTCAGGCGTGTCCATCGTCACGTTGCCCTCGGCGTCGAACGGCCAGGCGTCGTTCGAGATGGCGACCTGCTCGAAAATCTGGTGGCCGTAGTTCTGGCCGGGGTCGGTGCCCAGCGTGATGCCGTACAGCAGATCGCCGGTGCCGGGCAGAGCCTCACAGGCGGCCTGGATGTCCTCCCACGCCACAGGCGCGTTCAGACCATCTTCCCCGAACACATCCTCGCGATACCAGATCGCCTGAATCCAGCCATCATACGGCACGGCGGCGTAGCTTCCGGTGGCCGGGTTGGTCACCATTTGCAGGGGGCCTGCACGGAAGTCGTCCTCGCCCAGGTCCTGAATCACCGCAGTGGCGGCTGCTTCGTCCAGCAGGCCATCCGCCGAGAACGCCGCAACGCGCTCGATGCCCATCCGAACGATATCCGGCAGACGGTTGGCGGCGACGGCGGTCGAAATACGCTGCGAGACCCCGGCCTCCTCAATGGGGACGATCCGGATCTCAACGCCGGGGTTCTGGTCCATGTAGCGGGCCGCCACGTCCTCGTACATCTGAACCCGATCTTCCTCGTTGTCGGTCGTCCAGAACTCGACGACAGTCGCGTTCTGCACGGCCTCAAGCTCACTCTGCAGCTCGTTAAGCTGTGATTCGAGTTGGGAGACGGCTTCCTCTGCCGCCCCGGTGTCCTCCGGGGCGGGTTCTGCCGCCGAGGCGGCTTCCTCTGCCGCGGCCTGAGCCTGTTCCAACTGCGCCTGTAGCGCGTCGATCTGCGCTTGAAGTTCTGTTTCCTGCCCGGTGTCTTCGGCAGCCGGGGGGGCGCAGGCCGTGAGAGCCAGCGTCAGAAGCAGGATCACCATGATCAGTAAGCCATTCTTACGAAACATCTCCACCTTCCTCCTTATTTGGATTGGTAGATGTGACTGGGACGAACACAAAGACGCACCCCAGAGGCCATCAATACTCCTTTCCTGACCGTTAAATCGCTTCGTTTGTCGCGGCTGATGCGTCGATCACATCAGCTAGGTGGGCCGACCGAATCGCGGATGATCAATTCCGGCATAAGCAGCACCTGACGCTCTGTCAGAGCTTCGTCCTTGACCAGCGACATCAACATGTGGCTGAGTTCGTGGCCGATCTCGTAGATCGGTTGGTTGAGGGTGGTGAGAGAAACGATTTCGGCGGGGGGGATGTCGTCAAAACCGGCAATCGACAAATCGCGACCGGGGGTTAGACCCTGTTCATGGAGAACGTTTAACGCGCCCAGCGCGATCAGATCGTTGGCCGCCACGATCGCAGTTGGGCGCGGTGAACCCTGAAGAAGCTGCGCCGCTGCCGCCTCCCCGCCCCGCCGGGTGAGGTCCGCCGTCTGGACAAGCTGCGGATCGTAGGTCAGCCCGGCGCTGTTCAGCGCTCGCTGATAACCCTTATGCCGGAAGTAGCCGAAAGTTAGGTCCTGCGGGGCGGCGATGTATGCAATGCGGCTGTGCCCCAGCCCGATCAGGTGTGTGACCAGCTCATACGTACCGGCTTCGCCGTCCTCGTCAATATACGGGTAATCAACCTGTAGATCGGTCCGGCCAAATGCAACGAACGGAAAATTATGCCCGGCCAGATAGGTGATGCGTTCATCCTGCCGCCGGGTACGGATCACGAGCAGTCCGTCCACACGCCGCCCCTCGACCATATAACGGTAGGCTTCCAGCTCCCCCGGCCCTGGCGGGCACGTCGAGATGAGCAGATCGTAGCCACGCTCGGCCAGCCCATCGCCAATGCCGGACAGGATCAGGCTGAAATAGGGATCGGCGAAACGCGGGCCGACCGAGGGGATGATCAGCCCCACTGTATCCGTCTGCTGTTTTTGTAGCTGGCGAGCGGTGTGGTTGGGATAGTAGCCAAGCTCCTGAGCTGCCCGCCGGATCACCTGACGGGTCGATTCAGACACGTCATCATAGCCAGCTAACGCTCGCGACACAGTCGTGACCGAGTAGCCGGTTCTGGCGGCGATGGTTTTCAGCGTCACAGTGGGCATGGGGGAGCGCCGTTTTCCCAAAACGTTTTGGATACAGTCTCATCATAATCCAAAACGTTTTGGAAGTCAACGCTGTAAACTTGTCTGATCATGTGCGTGGTAGATTGTCCTAGACGGAGCTGACAGATATGAAGATAAGTAAAAAGGCCCTCAGTTGAGAGCCCTTTTTGAAATATGATAGGACGGGAGCGACGGGAGTGGTTCGACGGCTTGTATAGCCTTGATATTCATCCCCCGTCACGCCGCTCAGGCATATCTGCGTGGCGCATTAGACGCGTCAAATGTTGCATGATGGCTCCGTTCTACACTATCCGGGATCTGCTATCGAGGGACAGATCCTTTTCTTCGTTTTCCCAATGGTTGCGTCTTGGCCCTCTCTCGCCAATGTGTTAGTTTTTGTACATTACGGGGTTAGGATGTGATTGGAATACCTATACTACTCGTGTGGGTGGAAGGTTGAGGCCATGCTGCTCATAGTAGGTAGCCAGGATGCTATACTACTAGGTTGTGGGCCGATCCTGGCGGGCGTCATCGGAATGTTCAAGGGTAGAACTCACCAGAAACAAGTCGGTTGAGACGTCGCCGCCGTTCCGATACTCACCTATCCAATTGTGATATCGGAATGCGGTCTGCCATCTCCCCGGGCGAGACCGTCTGCCCATTAATGACATAAAAGCCTGTCGAATATTCCTCAGCCAAGACACCGACGGCGTTGAGCTGTGAGCCTGGTAGGGCAGTCACAGGCAACTCAATCCGAAAAGGACAGCCGAGTACAAACATGACTTATCACGCTGCAAGATATTCGTGATGCAACCGATGGCGGCTGTCGGTTAAGCTTGCAGCGATCCACCTTCATACCAGCGCCAGCCGCATCAACATCGGGCTCTGCTTGGTGAGGATCAGGACTCCGTGGTGATGGGCGGTCAGGTCGAGGAGATGGGTGGTCCCTTCGGCGACTGTCGGCGTCGTCACGCAGGGGCAAAGCACGATACCCGGGAGCTGGCACAGGACGGTATGTAGCTGCGATTCGTAGTCGAAGAACGAGTCCCAGTTGTCCTTCCACTGGTCGAGCAGATGTGACCCCGATCCCCAGAACGTCTCGCCCCGCCAGACGTCAGCCTGCGCCTGCCAGAGATCGAGCACACCCTGTGCGCCCGCGCGGCTGTAAGCTCCCCAGAAGTTGTGGATGACGAATCGGCCCTGCTTCTCCAGCTTCTCGACCGGCAGCCCGGCTTCGACGTAGCGGCGGCGCACCTCGCCGGGCTGCTGCCACCAGCAGCCCTTAAAGATCGGCATCTCCTGCTCCAGTGCCACCTGAAAGAACTCGACCTCAAGCTCGAAGACCTTCTCAGGGTTGGTGAGCATCACCATCAGGTGTTCGGGTTCGAGTAGCTGATTGCGGAAAATCGACTTGAGCGACGAGCGGGGCAGCGGGCTGCTGTTCCGGCGCGCCCGCAGGAACTCGGACAGATCGCGCTGGTCGATGCGCCACTCCCGCCCCACCTTGACAGCCCCGATCTTGCCCTCCCGGCACCAGCGGTAGACCGTGTTTGGATCGACCTGCAAGTAAGAGGCGACATCCTGCGTGGTAAGCATACGAGTCAACATGATCATCTCCAAACTATGATGCGCAGAGGGTGAATGTATGGTTTTGTACGGTTGTGTATGTTGAGCACCAGACGAATCTACATAAGATTATAAGTAGATAGTTATCCTCTTCACAAGTACCAATTTTCCTGATGGAATTTTACCGGGCGACAACCGAATAACCGCCGAGGAAGCCGGTGGGCACCCGAAATCTGGGTGAGAATCCGGCGCTGTCCCGCAACTGTGACTCGAAATCATCGGGAAGCCAGGAACTCGTCCGGTGCCTGTTACCTCGCTCGAAGGTTGCACCGCAGTGACTAAACTGCGGTGCTTTTTGTTTCGGCGGTTCGCAAGGGGCCAACTCCATGAGTCCAACCGAAGTGCTGCAGCCTGCGGTTTTGCTCTCTTGAAACAGGTCTAAGACAAAGGAGTCACGTATGAGCCAGCAAGTGATACTTGAGAAGCTGTCGGAGGCCGTGCTCAACGGCGACATCGACAGCATACCGGCGCTGTGCGAGGATGCGCTGGCAGCGGGCGTCGCGCCCATGACCATCATCCACGAAGGGATGGCCCCCGGAGCGCGCGGGGCGGGCGAGAAGTTCGACTGCGGTGAGTACTTCCTACCTCAGCTTGTGATGTCTGGCGAATCCATGAAGGCCGGTCTGGAAGTGCTGCTGCCTCACATGACGGCAGAGGCACAGGCCGAGGCCAAGGGCGTGATCGTCATCGGCAGCGTCGAGGGCGACGTGCACGACATCGGCAAGAACATCGTCAGCGCCTTGCTGCTCGCCAACGGCTTTCGGGTGGTCGATCTGGGCATCGACGTGCCCGCGTCCGACTTCGTCAGCAAGGCCGCCGAAGAAAGCGCCAACATCGTGGCGATGGGGTCATACATGTCAACTACGCTGCCCCAGATGAAGGCGGTCATCGAGGCCCTGCAGGAGGCTGGCCTGCGTGACCGGGTGAAGGTCATGATCGGCGGCGCAGCCGTCACCCAGGGGTTCGCCGAAGAGATCGGGGCCGATAGTTTTGGCGAGGATGCGCCGGCGGCGGTTAACTACGCCATTGAACTGACGGGAGGTGCTTAGATGTCCGACAGTGACATGAAGACCATGGTTGCCAACATGATCGCCAAGCGGGACCGTGGCGAGAAGTTGCTGCCTATCGAGCGCATTGTGCTCACCGTAGCCCACCAGACGCCTGACCGCATCCCCACCGCCTTCCTGTTCACCGAATGGGTGGTGAACCGGGCGGGCTATACGTGCAGCGAGGCGGCTGCCGATCCGGAGAAGCACTCCGACGCCATTGTGCAGTTCTTCGACGAGTTCGACTACGACACGCTGTTTCCGGGCATCGAGACGACCGTGATCGAGGCCGAGGCGCTCGGCTGCACGCTCAAGCGCCCTGTGGACTCGAACCCGCAGATCGTGGATCACGTCGTCAAGACGGAGGCCGATGTCGATAAGCTGGAAGAGACCGTCGAGGCCGACGACCTGTTGGAGCGGGGGCGCTATCCGGAGCGGTTCGAGTTGTTCCGGCTGCTGCTCGAAAAGACCGGCGGCAAGTACGCCATCATCGCCACGCCGATGCAGCCCCTCCCGGTGGCTGTTCAGGTGTGCGGATACACGCAGCTTATCAAGTGGATGGCCACCAAACCGCTGCTCGTCCACCGCATCGTCGAAGCTTGCACGAAGGCCTGCCTCCGGGCAGCCAACGGTTATAAGGCGCTCGGCGTGCACGGCATCACCAGCATTGCGGCCTGGAATAGCGTGCCCTACTTCACACCGGATCAACTGTGGGAGTTCGACACGCCGTATCTGGCCCGTATGATCCAGGGCGTCGCGCCGCTGCCGTTCATCCACTACTACTGGGGTCTGCGGCTGGTCGATGACTGGCAGCGCTTCTTGGTGCGGCAGATGTCGACCGGGACGTTCCTGATCACCAACCTCGACCCCGATCCACAGGAGGGCGGGTCCCGCGACCTGCCCTCGTTCCGCAAGCTGGCCCTGGCCCACAACAAGTCCTATGTGGCGGGAGTGGACGCCGACCTGATCTTCTCAGGCACGCCTGAGCAGATCCGCGAGCGGGTATCCGCCTACATCGCGGGGCTGTATCCCTGCGACCGGGGCTGCATGGTCGTCCCCAATGCCATCCCGGCAGGCTCGCCTGAGGCGAACGTACGCGCGTTCATCGACGCCATCAACGAGTTTGGCACGTTCCCCATTGAGAAGGAGAAGCTGGGTCTTCCGGCGTAACCGTCAGTTCGAGGGTGGCGGGCGGAGGTCGTCCGATCTCCGCCCGCCGCGCGTCCGCGTCGACGCGTAGCTTTATCTACCGAGCGCCGAATCATATCGGAGGTGCGATTCGTGTTCAAATTCGAGGCCGAGCAGAAAGTCTACGATATCGGCGGCGTCAAGATGGGTGGCCAGCCGGGCGAATGGCCTACCGCGCTGATCGCCAGCATTTTCTACAAGGGCGATCGCAATGTGATCGACGAGGCGGAGGGCACCTTCGACCACGACGCGGCGCTGGCCTGCATCCGCGAGGCGGAGCGTGTCACCGCGCTGACCAGCACGCCGCTTGTGATCGACCTCGTAGGGGCCAGCGAGCAGGCGATGATCAACTACGTTGACTTCGTGGCCGACGAAACCGATCTGCCGTTCGTGATCGACGGCACGCTGGAGAGTGTGCGCCTCGCTGGGGCGCGGCGGGCCGTCGAGCGCGGCTTGCACGAGCGCACTATCTACGACTCGATCAACTCCCATACCAAGCAGCGGGAAAGCGATCAGCTAAAGGAGCTTGGCCTGCCGACCACGCTCGTGATGATCCTCGATGAGCGCAAGCCGACGGTCGCCGGACGGCTTGAGGCAGCCCCTGCGTTGATCGACAGGGCGCATGAGGCAGGGTTCGAGCGACTGCTGCTCGACACGGCAGTGCTCGACGTGGTGGAGCCCGGCCCAGCGGGCAAGGCCATCTTCGAGTTGAAAGATCGTTACGGCTACCCGTCCGGCTGTTCTCCAACCCATACTCACCGCCATCGCTGGAAAAAACGCGCCCAGTTCGGCGATCTAGGCGAGCGTACGGCCAAGACCAGCACGGCCACCAGCATGCAAATCCTGGGCGCTGACTTCATCATGTACGGCATCAAACAAACCGAGATCATCCCCGCGATGGGCATGGTCGATGCGCTGATCGCCTTCACCGCCATGCAGCACGGCGTGATGCCGAAAACCCGGCAGCATCCCCTGTACACGATGTTCATGACGTAGCGTGATGCGCAAAAGGGAGGAGCCAGTTGAAAGTCGCCATACTTTCCTGCGGCGCGCTGGCACGCGAGGTGCGCCACATCTGCGAGACCGGGGGCTGGCAGGAGGAGTTGTTTTTCATCCCGCCCCTGCTCCACCTGTACCCCGCCCGGCTGCGCGCTGCGCTCGCCGAACGGTTATCCGAACTCCAGATCGGTTACGACCGCACACTGGTGGTGTACGGCCAGTGTATGTCCGACATGGATACTTTTCTGGCGGGGTTCGACGCCCGGCGGATTCAGGGCGAACACTGCCTGGAGATGATCGGGGGCGATCGCTTCTGGTCCGCCCTTGAGGAATGCCCCGGCACGTACTTCCTCATTCCCAGTTGGACGGTGTCGTTCGACACGGCCATCACGGAGGGCCTGGGGCTGGACAAAGAACCCCGGATGAAGGAGGTCATGTTCCGCCACTACCGGCAGGTGGTCTACTTCGACACACTGCTGTATGGGGATATCGACGACCGCGTGCGCGAGATCGCCGCCTTTCTCGATCTGCCCCTTCGGATCGAACGAGTGGGGGTGGAAACGCTTCGCGACCGCCTGGGAGCCGCGCTTGCGAAGTTATAAGCTTGGCGTTTTCTGCCGCATTTCAGTCGATGCGCCGCGTGGGCGATGCGTCTCCCGGTGGATTGCAGTGATGACACTTTACCTCAAGAGGAGTGAACGATGAACGCAAGAGAGCGCGTCACAGCCGCCCTGAATCTGGCCGTCCCCGACCGCGTGCCTGTCTTCCCGCAGATCGGTGACCACGCCGGGCTGCTCGCCGGCCTGACCTACGACGTGATGTACCGCGATGCGGAACGAGCCGCGCAGGCCCATCTGGACGCGCTGGACCGCTACGGCTACGACGTGGTCAGCATTCAGGTCGAGCCGAGCTGGCCCGTCGCCGAGGCGTGCGGCGCGACGGTTACCTACCCGCCCGACAAAGCGCCCTGGATCACGAAAAGCCCGGTGATGGACGAGAAGTCGCTGGCCGCGCTGGCCGTGCCAGACTTCATGGCGACGCCCAGCTCGGCGGTTATGATCGAGGGTACGCGGCGGCTGGCCGAGCAAACCGACGTACCGGTGGCTGCGTTCATGACCGGCCCGCTCACCTTCAGCCTGCAACTGATGGAGTACACGAAGTTCATCGCCGCCAGTGTGCGGGATCGCGACTTCGCGAAGCGGCTGGTGGCGAAGTCGGTTGCGATCATCCACGCCTACAGCGATGCTCTGCGGGCGGCGGGGGCGTCGATCTTCGTCATCTGCGAGCACGACGTGCAGATGTTTAGCCCGGCGGACTTCCGGGAACTGTCCATAGACTTCCTGCCCGATCTGCTCGACATCTACCCCCACACGATGCTCCACCTGTGCGGCAAGGTGACGCCGCACCTCACCGCCAACATGGACGCCCTGCGGGCACTGGACGGCCTGAGCATGATCAACGTCGGGTCGCATGTGGACCTCGCGTGGCTAAAGGCCGCGTTGGCCGGGAAGGTCGGTGTGGCCGGCAATGTGGATCATCTTACGCTCCTGCCCCACGCTACACCCGCCGAGGCTGAGGCAGCGGCCCGTCGCGCCATCGAAGCAGGGAAAGACGGCGGGGGCTATATGCTGGCCCCTGGCTGCGAGATCACGGCAGATACTCCGCCCGCCAATGTGGCAGCGCTGATGATGGCAGCGGCGACGTACGGCATATACGAGGGATGATGCCCGCTCGGCGTCCTCTCCCTCGTGCGCTACTACAGGACATACAGAACGATGCGCAGACAAGCAAGGCCCCTCAGTTGAGAGCCCTTTTTGAGATACTATAGGACAGGGAGCGACGGGAGTGGTTCGATGGCTAGGTTGTGTTGACATTTGGTGATAAGAGGGCACAATAGCTGCCCATGAGAAT
>CAZWUX010000005.1:931-41471 GCA_964637665.1 uncultured Anaerolineae bacterium | reverse complement strand
TCTCCCAGAAGGTGACGAGCAGTATGAAATTGGCGAGCGTGCCCATCGTTGCGGCGATGACCCAGGGCATGATGGTCCGCTCGCGCCGCCAGTTACGCAGCATCACGGCGGAGGTGAAGGTGCTCATCAGCCATGACCAGAAGAGCAGTGACCCGGCCTGCGATCCCCACAGCGCGGTGATCTTCAGATAGGTGGGCATATTGCGATCCGTCACGGCCCACACATACGAGACGCCGAAATCGCCGCTGACGAGGTGCGCGATCAGCAGGATCACCGCCAGCGTGAGCAGCGGCCAGACCATCACCGCCGCGTTACGGGCGCTCTCGACGAGGGCGTCGTTCTCGTTACGCCCGCCGACGAGCGACGCGATCAGCGCGTAGATCGTGCTGGCGAGGGCCAGCAGCAGAAAAATCGTACCGAGTTCGGGGTTCACGTGAGACAGACTCCTTCACATGGCCGGGCGTGAATGGCAATCCGCTTCGCGGATCTGCTTGACACGCCATCCGGGCTACGCCCGGCGGGCCTGCGGCCCGTCCAGCCACCCTACCCCTGTGGGGGTGGCTGGAAATGGCGTGAAGAACCGGGCACAGGATGTATTTCACCGCGCCCGGAGCGAATAGCTGGCGACAGACCGCTTATCTGGCGGCCTGCTCTGGAACAGCTTCCTCGTAGCGGGTGGGGCACTTCAGAAGCAGCTCATCCGCGTAGAACACGCCGTCATCCCCCAGCGAGCCGGTGACGATGGCCTGGGCCTCGTGCTTGAGCAGGTCGGGCTTCGGTTCGTCATATAGCACAACCTGAACGCGCTGGGAGCTTGTATCGTTGACGGCCTGATGCAGCACTTCGGCCAGACCGCCCTCGTCCTCGATCTCAGCCGCCGAGTCGGGGATGTTCGCGATGGTGAAGCTCAGCGTCTCGCCGTCGTACTCGATCGTATCGCCCAGCACCACGCCGGAGATACGAACGTTATGCCCTGCGATCTCGTCCTGGCGGGACATCAGCTCGTTGACCGTCATGAAGTACTCCTGCTGGGATGTCAGGTTCGTGACGATCAGGAACACGATAGCAGCCAGCAAGATCACACCGGCGACGAGGAACTTGGCGCGCCCACCACTCTTGACGGGTGGAACCTGCGAGGTTGGCATTGTCGTCTCAGCCACGTCTCTCTCCTAAGAAATCGAAAGGTTCTTTTCGAGAAGAATTAAGATAATTGTTGTTTATTTTACCTAGTATATCCAAAGACGCGGCAGACTGCGCCCATCATTTGTCAGGTTTTAAAAATGACACTTATCACAAATCGCATCCAGACATCAACAACCCGGATTGTAGCAAAATGCACAAGCAAAACCCAATCGATCCGGCGCACAACGAGGGCCAGTTCGAACTGGCCCTCGCGAGTTTACCAGAGCGCCTTTGATGCGTCCAGCAGAGCGCTACGATCCGGGGGGTGATTCGCGTGGATCGAGCAGCGCGATCAGCCCCAGCACCCCCATGTTGGCGAACAGTAGCGGGGCGAGGACCGGTGCGCCGCGTATGAACCGCTCGGCGACGAACACGCCCCGGCTCGTCAGGCTGTCGTTGACGTGCAGGGCCGCCCCCACGACGCCGACGAGGATCAGCAGGACCATCGCCCCCGCGTAGGTGGCGAGGTCGGTGGGGGTGGGCCGCCGGATCGTGCCGAGCGTCAGCGCGACGGCGGTCCCGAACACCCCGGCGGCGGTCGGCAGCCACAGCCAGGGGTTGGCGAAACCGGCGCGGGCGTGATCGAGCACGCTGCTCAGCACGGTGGCAAGCGTGCCCAGCCCGACGATGAAGAAGTAGGCGCGCGTCTTGCTGTAGGGCAGATTGAGCGTCCGGTTGCCAAGCAGGACGAGCCTGCCGCTGCCCGGCGGGTTCTCGACCCATGCCGCGCTGATGCCCAGCCAGCCGACCATCGCGAACATCAGGGGGCCGATCACGGGCGGCGCCCAGATCAGCAGGGTCACGGTCAGGCGCTCGCCGGGCGGGGCAAATGGGCGCACGGCCCGCAGCCAGTGGAAGTACGCGCCGAGCAGGCCGACGGCGATGCTCGCCACAAACACGACGTTGGCGATAACCGTCGCCAGCGAACGGCGGCGGATCGCGATCAACCCGGCGATGAGCAGCAGCGCCCCGGCGAGCGGACCGAAGATGATGGGAATCCACTCGTTGGGCACGATGGTCCCGCTGATGCTGTGCGCCAGATAGATGTCGACGCCGAGGAATATCTCGTTGATCGCCGCCATGAGCAGCATCAACTGATCGCGGCTCAGTGGCAGCCTGACCCGTCTGACCGGTGGGTAGAGCGTTGCCAGATGGTACATGGCTACCGCCCTGCCTCGATCCCGGCCTCCGAGAGTTTCTCGTCCGTCATCTCGCGAAGCTCCGCGAGGTCGTGCAGCACCTCATAAGCGCCGTGCCACTGGGTGTAGTCCGGCCCCTGCATCCACACGCCGAACTTGGCCGTGCGGCCCCAGTGATGCCACAGGTTAAACGACGTGAAATCGATTGGCTCGTCGAATGGCTCGTCGGTGAGCAGGCCGTTTTCGGCGAGCGGCTGCGTGATCGACTGGCTCTCCAGCACCCACTCGTTGACGTGCTCGACGGCGAGATCGCCGTTGTCGTAGTAGTCCTCGACGAAATCCTGATTGTGGCACTCGAAGCACACACCCTGCATCCGCAGCCGGTTATCCTGCCACGATGGGCGGCGCTCGCTGACCGGTGAGAACAGATACCACGTCAGGCGCTCGCCCACGTCGTGCGTCGTGGCCTGCGTGCCGAACCCGCTGATATGGCAGGTGGCGCACGTCGGGGCCGGGAAATCCTCGACCGTCAGCGTGCCGGGTTCGGCCTCCCAGTTCCACGTATCGCCGCCCGTCGCGTAGGCGATGCCGTGCGGCGACTCGACGTAGATCTCATACTGCGGATGATCGGGGCCGATATGGCAGTAGTTGCACGTCTCCGGCTTGCGGACCTGCGACAGGCTGAACTCGTGGCGCAGGTGGCACTTCGTGCAGTCGCCCACCGAGCCGTCTGCTGCTGGTTTGCCCACGTCGTGGCACTGCTCACAAGCAAATTGGGTGATCTCCTCGCCTTCGAGCGCGAACAGGGCGTTGCGCTCCGGGTTGGGAGGTGGATCGGCCTCGGTGATGCTCTGATAAAAGGCAAGGTGCTCGTCCGACAGGCCCTCGGTCCCGGCGTAGGCGACGTAGGCGGGCAGCCCGTGGCGGCTCCGGTTGAACTGGGCGACCTCCGCCGCGTGGCACTCCGAGCACATGGCGGTCGTCGGCATGGGCAGCACGTAGGTGCCTTCGTGCTCGACCGCGCCGGGGTAGTCCGCTGCGACCTCGTGGCAGTCCTGGCAGACCACCTCGGCGGCGGCCATCGTGCTGGCCCCGTACTGCGCGACAATGCCGGGCGTCTCGCGGCGGTGGCACGTCACACAGTCGTTGCGGCTGTTCGCCAGCGCGTCCACCCGGCCCTGCTCCGCGCGGCCCAGGCCCGTGCCGACCGCACCCACGACGAGCGCCAGGCCGATGACGGCGACCACCGCCACCAGCCCGACGATCAGCACGCGCAGCGATCCGCGATCGTTCTCGTTGGCATCATGTTCCATCGTTCGCCCCTTCCTGTGAGGCAGTGGGGATACAGAAACAGGTCTGTCGAGCGCGAGCCGGGAGGCTCACGAGGTAGCGTGAGGCCGATCTACTCGCCTTCGAGCGGCTGGATCATCATCAGCAGCATCGTGACCGGGGTGCGCGCCCGGATGCTGTGCTCCAGACGCGGCTGCATGTGAATCCACGTACCGGGCCGGGCCTCGACCTCATCCCCGGCCAGCGTCACGCTGGCCTCGCCCTCGACGAAATACAGAACCGCCGTCTGGGTCGACGTGTGCTCGGAAAGCTCCTCGCCCGCGGCAAACCGGAACAGCACGGTCTTCATCTGGCCGTCGGCGAACACCGTCCGGCTGAGGATGCTGTCCTGAGGCACGCCGGGCAGCATCCCCGGCAGATCGGCTAGATAGGTATAGGGGTCCATATCAGTGCATCACCTTTCCGTAAACGACGTTGATCGCTAGCGTCCGGGCGAGAACAGCTGGAGGTCATC
Source organism: uncultured Anaerolineae bacterium (assembly GCA_964637665.1). Classification (GTDB taxonomy): domain Bacteria; phylum Chloroflexota; class Anaerolineae; order Aggregatilineales; family UBA3940; genus CAZWUX01. The sequence continues at coordinate 37,346 of CAZWUX010000005.1, read as the reverse complement.
CCCCTCGGACACGGAAACGTCCGGCCCGCCGAGGTGCGCGACGTTGCGCCCGTTAAGCAGGACTCGCCACGCCGGGTGATTCCGCACGACGTAAACCCGGTCGAGCGTGACCCAGGGCGTGCCGACACCCTCCGGCTGATCGGCCTCCCTTTCGCGCTTCTCAAGCACGAGGCCCCGGATGTGAGGATAGTAGTTGAAGAACTTGCGCAGCACGTCCGCCACCGTCGCGCCGATCGGAACGGCGATGGGCAGCTCACTGCGGCCTGCCGCCGCCCGCACCAGCCCGAACAACCTGACCGGGACGGCGAAATCGCCCCGATCCACGTCGCGCGCCGCGTGGTAGCCGTCGAGCATCATTTGAAGGTGCATCGCCAACATCTTATTCCAGCCTGCCAGCGCGGGCGGCACGACGGGCGCACCCGGCATCTCCTCGGCCAGAAAGCGCGCGAACGCCGCGTGGACGAGGCTGATCGCCCCGGTGACGTACAACTCCGGGACGTGGACCTCGCGCGGGCCGTGGGCGGCGTGCATCCGGCCCGCCCGGAACAGGTAGCGGGCGAAATCGTCGCTCAGGTCCATGCCGAGCGTGCGGGCGATCCACACTGTGAAAAACTGGCGGCGCTCGGCGAGGTGAGCCGGGTCGGGGCCCTCCTCCCAGCCAAGAACCGCCGCTGCGCCCTCGTCGGACAGGAGGTGATCGTAGTTGCTGACGACAAGCTCGTGCGCCCGCTTGAGAAGCGGCTCGACGGTTTGGAGCATCGCCGCCCGGTCGTCCTGACCGAATTTGAGGAACACACGCAAGCGCTCCCAGGTTTCCTCCGGCGTGGGGCGCAGACCGGCCAGCTCCCACGAGGGCCAGCTTCGCGCCTGCACGGCCAGCAGCTCTTCCGCAAAATTTGTATCCGCCAATGAGCCGAGCATGAGGCTCCCCCCTTTCAGTCCATCCATCGATCTATCACCGCGCGCCCGGCGACTTGACGCGTGACCATGCGTGCGCAGCGAAGGCTGCCACACCCAGCGCTTCGACGATCCGGCCAACCGCGATGAGCCCGCCCACCTCAGGCCACCAGCGCCCGGCACAGACGCTCAGCACGCCCGCGTTCAGCAGCCCGAAGGCCAGCCATGCCAGCCACGCACGCGGACGCCTGCCGGAGAAGCGCGGCAGAATCCAGAACGCGACGCCCATCGCAAGCTGAACGGTCCAGCCCATGAGAACCAGCTCGGTGTGGAGAGGCAGCAGCCGCCACAGCGCGCCCGACACCGGCAGTCCTTTGTTCCACAGCATCAGCGCGCCGAACGTGAATCCGAGGCCGAAGTGGACGAGCGCCACGCGCACCATCCACGTGCTGAGGCGCGGCATCTAGCGCTCCTTCACGCGGGGCCACACGTTGACGACGAACGTCCAGCCGCCGAGCGCTTGAAGGACCGCCGACGCGGCCAGCAGCCCACCCACCGGAGCGCCAGAGGCGACCAGCGGCTCGCCGAGGGCGCGCATCAACAGCCCGGCATTGAGCAGGATGAACGTCGCCCAGGCCAGCGTCCGGCTGCCGCGCGGCCTGTCGGCGGAATATTTCGGGAACATCCAGTGCGCCACGCCGACGATAAGCTGCGTCACCCAGCCGACCATCAGCAGGTGGAAGTAAACCGGGCGCAACCCCGGCACTGGCACGGGCAGGGCCAGCAGAATCCCCGCGACGAGCGCGAGAAGGAAATAGGCCAGTGAGGTACGGATAAAAAGGCGGGTCAGGAAAGGCATCTGCAACCTCGTGGTATGCGACTCCCTAACCTGAATTTACGGAATGGCGATCCCCACCTGCCAGCCGACGCCTCCCTCCGCCGCGCGGCCAGGCATCCCCCTGCCATTAAACGGCCTTCACGTCTCCGCGTCCCCCCGGCAAATCAGGAAGGGAAGCGCAATCGCGCCGTTCGGGCAGAGGTCTTCGCAGGCCGTGCAGTAGGTGCAGTCAGCCGGATGGATGAGCGCGGCCCGCCCCTCCACCAATGCCAGCGCGCCCGCCGGACAGGCCGCCACGCAGTCGCCGCACCCCTCGCAGCGCGTGCCGTCGATGATGGGCAGCCACGCACGGTCAAATGGTTGTGCCATAAATCACGATCTCCTGATTGCAGGATAACCGCGTTAAACCTGTTCTTCCTTGATCCAGATCAATTGGGATGCAGATCACCGGGCCTGAAAACGAACGGCTCACGAGGCACGTACCGCCATGAACCGCCGGGGCGATGCGCGAAATCGGCGGGTTGGCGAGCAGTGGGGAGGGCTACAGCAGGGCGAGGCTGCGCAGCAGGTCGAGGTCAACGATCACAATACGGTGGCGGTCGAAGCGGATCGCCCCGGCCTCCTCCAGCGCGCGCAGCGCCCGGCTGACGGTTTCGGGCGTGGTGGCGAGGTGGGCGGCAATCGCCGCGCGGGTGATGCCCGGCCCTTCGAGCGCCGGGTCCTCCGACCGGTCAATCAGGAAGCGGGCGAGCCGCGCCTGCACGGCGTACAGGGCGAGGGCTTCGATCTGCTGGACGAGCATTCGCATCCGCTCGCTCATCCCGTGAATCACGGCCTGCGCCAGCGACGGATCGCGCGCCAGCATCGACTGAATCACGTCGGCGGGCACGACCCAGACGACCGCATCGCTGAGCGCGCCCGCGTTGGCCGGATTCGGGCCGCCGTCGAGCGCGGCGACCTCGTTGAACGAATCGCCGGGGCCGAACAGGTGGAGGATGTGCTCGCGCCCCTCGACGTGCAGCTTGTAGACCTTGATCCGCCCCCGCTCGACGACCCACAGCCCGGCGGACGGATCGCCCTCCAGAAAGAGCACTTCGCCCGCCGCAAAACGGCGGCGCAGCGCCGACGAGGCGAGCAGCTCGACGCCGCCGGGGGCAAGGTTGCGAAAATACGGATGTTGAGACAGCCGCTCCGAGAGCGAAAAATCGGTGGCCGACACCGTCACAGGCCGTCCTTTCCGGGGATGTTCAACCGTCCATCGTACCTATGCTATGATGGCATAACAAAATGCCCCTGCCAACCGGCGGCAGGGGCATCCATTTCGTGTGGATGGCTTATGTCCGCAGCTTCGTGCCGCACTCGCGGCAGAACTTGTCGCCGGGCTGAGCCCGTGCGCCGCACTTCGTGCAGAAGCGCGCGCCGCCTCCGCCGCTAGAGCGGCTTCCGGGGGCGCGTCTGCCGCCCGATGGACGGGCTGAGCCGGACTGTCGCAGGAACCACCACACGCCCAGCCCGACGAGGCCCAGCCCCACCACGAGCAGCAGGATGATCAGCCACGTTGGCGGCTCGTTGGAGGACGCTGGTGGCGGCGTCGCGGTGGTTTCCCCCCCGGCAGCGGCAGCAGGTTGTATCTGGTCGATGGACAGCGCGTCGTCCGCCTTGGTGTAGGTGAAGGCCAGCGCTGCCGTTTCACCCGCGTCGACGCCCGTCTCCGTGACCCGGAAAGCGGGTAGGCCGTTCGGATCGGTGACCGCTTCGCTGGCGGCCCCCGTGTCGAGTTCGAAATTCGTGCCGCCGACGGGCAGCTCGATCTCCCAGATCAGCGTCTCGACCAGATAGGGGGAGGTCCACGTCGCCTCGTACTGGCGGGTATCGCCGTCGATGGTCAGATCGTCGTAGAACTCGATCCAGAAGGTTGGCCCCGGCAGTGACATGGTGACCGCGCCGTCCACCACCTCGTAATCGGCGGAGAACAATTCGCCCGTCGTCTCATCCGTGTAGGCGACGGCGTTCACATCGACGCCGGATGGGATCGGGATGCGAACATCGACCGGAAAAGCGGTATCCGCAGGCAGATCGCCGACGTAGAAGACGAGCGCGGAGGGCTGGTCGAACTCCGGCCAGACGCGCACCGTTACGGTTTCGAGGGTGATGTCGGCCTGTGCCCATGCGTGGGAGGGCAGGATCGCCCCCGCCAGTGCCAGCGTCAGGGCCAGCAGCGCGACGGTGAGCCACATCCTCTGCGTTCGGTTGGCAGTCATCATGCTCCTAGTGATCGTCGTGTTCATGATCCGGCGGGCCGGGTGTCTCGCCTCCGCGCCGCTGCACGCTCACCCCCAGCGCGATAATGACGACGAGGACACCGATCAGGATGAAGACCAGCGGCAGCGCGCTGCCGCGCCCGACCCGCTCGCCTGAAGGCGCGGGAGCCGTCCGCTGGATGCTGAAGACGTAGGCCGCCACGTCGTTGATTTGCTGCTCGGTGAGTGGGCCGCCGTTTGCCTGGGCGAAGGGTGGCATCAGCGATCCCTCGACCCCCCGGCTGACGGTCTGGACGATGAAGGCGTCGGGCGAGATGGCGGAAAATGGCCTGTCCAGCGTCGCGCCAATGCGGCCCTCGCCCTCCGGGCCGTGACAGGCGACACAGTTCTGCGCGTAGACGGTGTACCCGGCCTCCGGGTCGCCGTCGACCTCCGGCACGGGTGGGATGTTCTGCGGGGGTGGGCCTGGGGCGGGCACGGGCGGCTCAATGGCCGTTCCCCACGACTCGATGTAGGCGACGATGTCCTGAACCTCGCTGGAGGTCAGCGGGCCGCCGAAGTTCTGGCTCCAGGCGGGCATCATCGACCCCTGAACACCCCGGCTGATGGCCTCGGTGAGGAAAGTATCCGTGTCGATCGTCGCGAACACCTGATCGAGCGTCGCCCCGACCCGGCCCTCGCCGTTCGGGCCGTGACACACGAGGCAGTTCGATGCATACAACGCCGCGCCGTTCTCCGGGTCGCCCCCATCCTGCGCGGTGACCGGACCGGCGACCGCCAGCGCGGCGGCGAGCAGCCCAATCACTCCGGCGGGAAAGATGATCTTTCGCAAGCGCATTGTGGCCTCCAACAGCGATCAGCAGCAAGCCCCTGAGGGGAACAACAGGGCGGCTGCCGCCACAGGGCAGCGCCGCCCTCATCTGTCACGTTCAGGGCAGCCAGCGTGCCGCCGCTACTGAGTCTTCAGGAAGGCGATCAGGTCTGCCAGACTCTGCGCGTCGAGCCGCTCGCCGAAGGTATCGGGCATGTTGATATCCTCGAAGCCCGGCACCTTGTAGGCCTGCGGCTGGACGATGGATTCGTGCAGGTACATGTCGAGCGAGTCGTAGCCTTCGGGCAAGTCTATGCTCCCGATTCCCTGCAACGATGGGCCGACGAGCACGGAGCCGTCCAGTGAGTGGCAGCTCGTGCAGGCCAGATTCGTCCCGTCCGGCGCAAGCTCCTCGCCGGTAAAGAGCGCCTCTCCGCGCGCCGGGTCGCCCTCAGGCAGTTCGGCGGTGACATCGGTCCCGACCGGCTCATAGGACGGCGCTTCCTCGGTGGGCAGCGCGACTTCGGGTATCTCGCCCTCGTAGCCCTCTTCGTAGAATTTCCCATAGTTCATGACGTAGTTCACCACGTCGCGAACCTGATCGGGGCGCATCGGGCCGCCGTACTCCTGGCTCCAGGTGGGCATCGGCTGGGGCCAGTCGCCGCTCTTGGCGGGGCGTCCGGCGGAGACGGTCAGTTGGACGTAGTCGTACAGCGTGCCGGTCCAGCCGAGTTCGGAGAGGCGCGTTCCGTCAAACAGCGCCGGGCTGTTCAGCGCGGGGGCGACGCCCTCCAGCCCCCTGCCGTCGAGACCATGACAGGACGAGCAGTTCTGGTTGAAGATCACCGCGCCGCGCTCGATGGAGCGGCCCTCGTACTGCGTGGTAAAGGTCTGCATCCGTCTCGGCTCGTTGACGCCCACCCATCCGGCGACGAGAATAATGGCGAAAAAAATGAGCGTGCCAAAAAGCTGCCGCTGCTCAAGCGACATCGTGTCGACGAAGAAGCTCTTCAGGCCGCTGCTGTGCGGGCGTTCCTCCTCGTAAACCTCGGCTTCGTTATCGGCCATCGGCCAGTGTCTCCCCGGCAAGATTAGATTGCATCGATAAATGGCTCCTTCAACGCCTCCTTTTAAAGAAGAAGGAAGCAGATATCAGTCGTGCAGCGCCCCTTTAACGCGGTCGCCTGTGTCGATTTGCAGTTCGACGGCCTCCGCCGGGAGCGTGATCGGGTTGCCCGCCTGTGGATCGGTGTTGGCATCGCCGGTCGGCGTCTCGGCGACGACCTCGCCGTTCGCGTCGACCGCCTGGATCACGAAGCGGTCCAGATTGCGGGGCGCGGGGCCTTCGATCCAATTGCCATCTTTATGGAATTTAGAGCCATGACAGGGGCATTCAAACCGGTCGTTGCTCGGGACCCATTTATACAGGCAGCCGAGATGGGTGCAGACCTTGTAAAGCGCCAGCACACCGTCATCCGTGTTGACCAGCCAGAAACGACCCTGCGGATTCTCCTGCGGGGGGCTGTCCAACTGTGGCACCGCGCTGACCGGAACGCTGAACAGGCCGCCGAATTCGCCCTCACGGAAGCGGGGGTAGGCAAACCACAGCACGACGCCCGCCGAACCGGCCATCGCCAGCGTCATTGACGCCCCCCAGATATAGAACATGAACTCGCGCCGGTTCATCGGGCGCGGGTTCTCGATGGCAGCCTCCATCATGTGAGATACTCCTCCTGTTGAGGCGTGTGGCGCCTCTTCATTGTGGGTTGGTGGCCGTTTACGCCAGCCGCGACTGACGTGGGGCTGGAAGACGTTAAGGAAAATGCGCTCCGCCTCCCCTCACAGGCCTCTCAATCGAGGCCCGGAAAAGGGCTTGAGGGAACAGACGCGGCAGCTATTATACAACAAAGCCGGGTAAACTACGCAAGCTAAAACGCGCGTATCGTTATATGATAAATATTATCGCGATAGTCATGGTTATGCGCAACACTATAGCGCGGGCCAAAATAAATGTCAAAATTCACAAACCGGCGGCAGGGTATTTGCCGCCCCCTGACCACAACGCTACAATGAGGCCGCCAGAGCGCGCCCGCCTCAGAGCCTGCGGGCGCTTTCCCTGCCGCCGAGGAGAACCGCTTGGAGAAGGTTACCCTTCACACCCTGCGTGACATGAAAACGCGCGGCGAACGCATCACCGCGCTGACAGCCTATGACTATCCGACCGGGCTGCTCGTCGACCGGGCGGGGATCGACCTCGTGCTCGTCGGCGATTCGGCGGGGATGGTCGTGCACGGCTACGAGACGACGCTGCCCGTCACACTCGACATGATGATCGTCCACTGCCAGGCGGTGCGGCGCGGGGTGCAGCGCGCGCTCGTCGTCGGTGACATGCCGTTTATGACCTATCAGGTCACAGAGGACGAAGCAAAAAGAAATGCGGCGCGGATGCTGTCCGAAGGAGGCGCGGACGCGGTCAAGATCGAGGGCGGGGAGCCGATGGCAAGCACGGTCCGAGGGCTGGTCAGCGTCGGAATCGCCGTGCAGGGGCACATCGGCCTGACGCCGCAGAGTGTCAGGGCTTTTGGTGGGATGCGTATTCAGGGGAAGGCGCTGGACGGCGCGCGGCAGATCGTGCGGGATGCGGAGGCGCTGGCGGAGGCAGGGGTGTTCAGCATCGTGCTGGAGGGCATCCCCGCGCGGCTGGCCGGATTGATCACGCGGCGGGTCGACGTGCCGACCATCGGCATCGGCGCGGGGGCGGGCTGCGACGGCCAGGTGCTCGTCACCCACGACCTGATCGGGCTGTTCGACCGCTTCACGCCGACGTTTGTCAAACGCTACGCCGAGATCGGGCAGGCGATGCAGGCCGCCTTCGAGGCCTACCGAGACGACGTGCGCAGCGGGGCCTTCCCCGCGGAGGCGCACAGCTTCAGCATGGATGACGAGGTATGGAAGGCAATCGAGGCCGAGTTCGATGACTGAGCAGGGCGGACGCATGAAGATCGTGATTTTCGGCGTCGGGGCGATGGGCTGCCTGTTCGGTGCGGGGCTGTCGAAGGTGGCTGACGTGACGCTCGCCGGACGGTGGCGGGAGCAGATCGACATGCTGCGCCGCGCCCGGCTGCGCATCGTGCATCCCGATCACTACGAGGAATACGCCGATCTGCATGCGACTGACGACGTGGACAGCATCGGCCCGGTCGACGCAGCGCTGATCCTGACGAAATCCCCCCGCACGGATGCCGTCGCGCGGCAGGCTACCGGGCTGCTCAAGCCGGACGGCATCGCGCTGACGCTCCAGAACGGGCTGGGCAACCTCGACATTATCGCCCGGCACACCGGCCCGGTGCGGGCAGCGCAGGGCGTCACGACGGAGGGCGCGACGGTCGAGCGGCCCGGCGTGCTGCGCTACGCAGGGCAGGGCAAGACAATTCTGGCGAGCCGGAGGGAGATCGGCCCGGCGGTGCAGACGCTCGCCGCCCTGCTGGATCAGGCCGGGTTCGCCGTCGAGGTGGCGGAGGATGTCAGCGCGCTCGTGTGGGGGAAGCTCGTCGCCAACGTCGCGATCAACCCGCTGACGGCGCTGCTCGAAGTGCCGAATGGCGCGCTGCTCGAATCGGCGTGGGCGCGGCAGTTGATGGCGAGCGCCGCGCGTGAGGTCGCGCGGGTCGCCGAGGCGAAGGGCATCACGCTTCCTTATGATGATCCCGCCGCCGAGGCCGCGCGTGTCGCGGAGGCAACGGCGGCCAATTATTCCTCGATGCTTCAGGATGTGAAGCGCGGCGCCCCGACCGAGATCGAGGCGATCGCCGGGGCCGTCATCCGTGAGGGCCGCGCCAACAACGTCCCTACCCCGACAACCGCGCTGCTGTATGGGCTGATCAAGGCCCGCGAGGAGACTGCGCTACACCGTATCTGACGTGCGCTGCCCATTCTTTTTGCCTGACTCCCCGCCGCATGACAAGGAGCCGCCCGATGGATTTTCTGGAATTGGCCGAAATTCGCTACAGCGTCCGCGATTACCATCCCGACCCGGTGCCGGAGGACATGCTCGCCCAGGTGTTGGAGGCGGCCCGGTTAGCGCCCTCCGCCCATAACAACCAGCCCTTCCGGCTGATCGTCGTCCCGACCGCCGGACGGCGGGATGAGCTAAAGCGCATCTACGAGCGGGACTGGTTCGTCGAGGCCCCGGTCGTCATCGCGGCAGTGGCCGTCACGGGTGAGGCATGGACCAGCGCCGATGGGCGGAATTATGCGTGGGTCGACGTGGCGATCGCGATGGATCACCTGATTCTGGCGGCCACCGACCTGGGGCTAGGCACCTGCTGGATCGCCGACTTCGACCCGGCGGCGGCGAGGGACGTGCTCGGCCTGCCGGATGGCACGGAACCCGTCGTCATGACGCCGCTGGGGTTCCCGGCAGATGAGCCCACCTTCAAGCGGCGTAAGGACATCGATCAGGTCGTCCGCTATGAAACGTGGCAGCGCGAAACGTAGCGGCGGCCCGATATCGGCGACATCAACATAACATCGTATGGAGTGAAGGAAGACCAGATGGAGATTGTCAGCGGCATCGAGCAGGTACGGGCTATTCGCCGGGTGGGGGCCGGGCCGTCGTGGGGGCTCGTCCCGACGATGGGTGCGCTGCACGACGGGCACCTCTCGCTCGTGAGGCGGGCGCGGGAGGAAAATGAGCGCGTCGCGGTGAGCGTCTTCGTCAATCCGACCCAGTTCAACAACCCCGACGATCTGGCCGCCTACCCCCGCGATCTGGGCCGCGATGCGGACCTGCTCGCCGCGGAGGGCGTCGACCTCGTGTGGGCCCCGACGGAGGGCGACATGTACCCGCCCGGCTACCAGACGACGGTCGAGGTCGCAGAGGTGACGCAGCCGCTTGAGGGCGCGCACCGGCCCGGCCATTTCAAGGGCGTAACCACCGTCGTCGCCAAGTTGTTTAACGTGGTACAGCCGACCGTTGCGTATTTCGGGCAGAAAGACGCCCAGCAGGTCGTCACCATCCGGCAGATGGTGCGCGACCTCGCCTTCCCGCTCGAACTACGGGTCTGCCCCATCGTGCGGGAGCCGGACGGGCTGGCGCTCTCCAGCCGGAACGCGCTCCTCAACCCCGCCGAGCGGGCGGCGGCGTCAGCGCTTTACAAGGCGCTGTCAGCCGCCGTCGCAGAGTGGGAAGCGGGCCGCACAGAGGCCGACCACCTGCGCGAGACGATGGCCGCTATTTTAGCCAGTGAGGCGCTGGCCCGCCCGGAGTACGTCAGCGCTGCCGACCCGACGACGCTGAAAGAACTCGGCGGCCCGGTTAAGGCGGGCCTGCTCAGTATGGCCGTTTACGTCGGAGAGACGCGGCTGATTGACAATATGCTGGTCGGCAGAGAGGAACTTTAGACGGATGCTGCTCGCCATCGACATCGGCAATACCAATATCCACTTCGGCGTCTACGACCGCGAGGCGGGCAGCTGGCTGTCTACGTGGCGCTCGCAGACCGTCCACGAGCGGATGGGTGATGAGTACGCAGTGCTGCTGCGGAATTTCTTCGAGGAGGAGGGGCTGGCGTTCGACGACGTGGACGCCGCCGTGCTGGCGAGTGTCGTCCCGATTCTGACGCCGCGTTTCATCGAGATGGCCGAACGCTACCTCGGCGTGACGCCGCTCAACATCACCCACGAAGTCGAGAGCGGCGTCGACATCCTGCTTGACAACCCGCAGGAGATCGGGGCGGACCGGATCGTCAATGCGACGGCGGTCCGCGCGCTGTACGGTGTCCCGGCCATCGTGATCGACTTCGGCACCGCGACGACGTTCGACGTGGTGAACGGCGACGGCGGCTACCTGGGCGGGGCGATTGCGCCGGGCATCTGGCTGGCGCACGACGCGCTCGTCAGCCGGGCGGCGCGGCTCGTCACAGTCGATCTCACCGCGCCCCCGGCGGCCATCGGTCGAAATACGCAGCACGCAATGCAGAGCGGGCTGTTTCTGGGCTACGTGGGATTGATCGAAGGGCTGGTGGCGCGCATCACTGCGGAGCTGGGCGAAGACGACGTGAAGGTGATCGCAACCGGCGGACTTGCGCCGGTCTTCGCGGAGCACACAGACGTGATCCAGGCCATCGCCCCTAATCTGACGCTCGACGGCCTGCGCCTGATCTGGGAGATGAACGCCTGACGGCGCATCCCACAGAGACTCACCGCCGGAGCATTCATCATTTCATTCACAACCGCCGGACACGGGCACCCGACCGCCAGAGGGGAGACATTATGAGCGAGCTTGACATCCACGAAGTCAGCACCGACGCCGAAAATGAGGCTTTTCTGCGCCTACCCTGGGAGATTTACGCCGACGATCCGAACCGGGTTGCCCCGCTGTGGCGCGACCACGTTCGCTTCTTCGACCCGGAATACAACATCGAACTGCGCCACATCGACCTCAAGAAGTACGTCGCATGGCGCGACGATAGGCCCGTCGGCACGATCATCGCGCACGTCAACCATCACTACAACGATTTTCAGGAGGAGAATGCGGGCTGGTTCGGCCAGTTCGAAGTGCTGGAGGATCGCGAGGCCGCGCACGGCCTGCTCGCAGCGGCGGAGGCGTGGCTGCGCGAGCGCGGGGTCGACCGGATGATCGGACCGGCGACGTTCAGCACGAACAGCGAACTGGGTCTGCTGATCGACGGCTTCGACACGCCGCCGATGGTCATGATGTCGCACGCGCGCCCCTACTATCAGGAATTCGTCGAGAGCTACCCCGGCATGGTCCAGGAGATGGACCTGTGGGCGTGGCACTTCGACGGGAACGAATGGGGCGGGCGCAAGGTCGACAAGCTGCCGGAGAAGCTGACGCGGGTCGTCAACAAGATCCGCGAGCGCCGCAATTTCACCCTGCGGAACGCGGATATGCGCCACTTCGACCGGGAGATCGCGATCGTCAAGCGCGTCTACAATCAGGCGTGGTCGAAAAACTGGGGATTCGTGCCCTTCACGGACGAGGAGATCGACCACGTTGCCGAGGAGTTGAAGGCGATCATCGATCCGCGAGTCACGTTCGTCGTCGAGGTGGAGGGTGAGCCAATCGCCTTCGGGCTGCCGCTCCCCAACATCTACGAGCCGCTGCGCAAGGCGAACAGCAAGCCCGGCGAGCCGCACTGGTGGCAGCTTTTACGGCTGCTGTGGCACTGGAAGATCGCCGGGGGGATTTCGAGTATACGCGCCTGGGCGCTCGGCGTGCTGGACGAATACCGGGGGTCGGGCGCGGACGCGCTGCTCTATTACGAGATGATCAAGGCGGGGCTTTCGGCAGGCTATATGAACATCGAGATGTCGTGGATTCTGGCGAATAACGATATGATGAACCGCGCCATTAGGATGCTCGGCGCTAGAGTCTATAAGACGTACCGTTTATACGAGAAACCGTTCGCGCCACGCCAGCAGACCGAGGTCGAAGGAGACGACACGTAGATGGCGGAAGAAAAACCCCTGATCGTGATCATCGACGACGAGACAGCGACCGTCCGTCTGCTTGAGAAATACCTCGAAATGAAGGGCTTCAAGGCGCTGGTCGCCAGCCAGGCCAAGATCGGGCTGGAGTTGATCATCACCCACGTGCCTGACGCCGCGCTGATCGACCTCATGCTGCCCGATATGAGCGGCTTCGAGATCTGCGAGCACGTCCGGGCCACGCCGGAGACGGCGGACGTGCCGGTGCTGATGCTCACCGCCCGCACGACGGCCTCCGACGTGGCGCGCGGCTACGCAGCCGGGGCCACCCGCTATCTAAAAAAGCCGCTCAACCTCAGCGCGCTGGTCGACGAGCTGCATGAGATCATCGCGCTGGGCGGGCACGCCTCCGCTGTCAGCGAGCCGCCCGGCTGACGCCGGAATGCGGCTCACCCATCCTGTCGGATCAAAAAAGCGGCTGCATGTAGCAGCCGCTCTGTGTTTCGCTTCGACTCTGCCGGTCAGGCCACCCGCCTGAGCGCTGCGGGCCGCGCCTCGCGCTTGACGGCGCGCCTGCGCATCGTGCGAATCGTGAAGTTCACCTCGGCCAGATTGCGATGGTACAGCGCGAGCAGATCTTTCTCATCGCCCTCGAAGCCCGCCACAACCTGAGAAACACAGTTTGCGCAGAACGGGTCATGGCACGCGCGCAGATCTTCACCCTGCGCCCGGCGGACCCGGTCGATCGTCAGCCGGAAGGCGATCACTTCGGGGGCGTCGACCGGCAGCGCGTTCACACGGTCGACGAGACGGCGCCACTCATTTCCTCGCTGCCTGCGCAGCTTCAGCAGCCCGAACAGCGAGAAAAACAACTTGCGATTGGTGACCATGAGGGTTACTCCGTTGAGTCGATGATGGATGATAATGTAATAATTACCCCCTGAGTGTAGGGGTGCCCGGTATAAAGCTCAATAGACGAACGGGTTGACTTTGGTTTGAAAATCGATAGAACGGAACGGCGGCGGCCAGACCGCGCCACGTTATAATCACAGCAAGTGCCAGTGACAGGATCACTCCATGCCCGCTATCTCGCATCTCTGGAACCTCACCCTGCGCGACGCGATTCATCTTCAAAAAGATCTCGCCGCGCAGGTCGACATCACGACGCCCATTGACGTGGACGCGGTGCAGTTCATCGGGGGTGTCGACGTGAGCGTGAAGCGGGGGATCAGCCGGGCGGCCATCGTCGTGATGACCTTCCCCGGCCTGGAGATGGTCGAATCGGCCACCGCGCGGATGCCGACGCCGTTCCCATATATCAGCGGGCTGCTGAGTTTCCGTGAAGGGGAGGTGATCCTCGCCGCGCACGCACAGCTCGACCGCAAGCCGGACGTTTACATCTTCGATGGGCAGGGGATCGCCCATCCGCGCCGCATCGGGATAGCGAGTCACATCGGGCTGTGGTGGGATGCGCCGACCGTCGGCTGCGCGAAATCGCGCCTGACGGGCGCGTACGTCGAGCCGGGTGCGGAGAAGGGATCGTTCTCCCCGCTGATCGATCGGGGCGAGCAGGTGGGCGTCGTGCTGCGCACGCGGACGAACGTCAAGCCGGTGTTCGTCTCGCCGGGGCATCGGGCGACGTTCGACACCGCGCGGGAACTCGTGCTGCGCTGCGCGACTCGCTACCGGCTGCCTGAGCCGATCCGCGCCGCGCATAATCTGGCCGGGGCGTTTTAGTTATGGGGTGATTCGGCAACACGAACCTCGCTATTTATCCTCTGCGAGAATGGACTTTGCCTCTTTTAGATCAATATAGGCTTTATGCCCATGTTTTTGGAGTAGATGAAGGAGATTGCTGCCGCTCAGCAGCACGAGCGGTTTGTCCTTTGCAAACTGATGGGCATCAGGGCCATAATCTGATGTCGTGACCAGTATGCCCTTGTTAGCCCCCTCATTCATAACAGAGCCATATAAGTCTCTAACGGCGGAAACCCCCACCGTATTGGTGTATCGCTTGGCCTGAATAACCACTTTGCCCCCATGCAGGGGATCAGGATCGAACACGACGGCGTCGATGCCGCCATCACGGCTGGCACGAGTCACCTTTACCTCACTGTTCGGTCCTGAAAACTCTTTCTCGAATAACTCACGGACGAGGTGCTCAAAATCCTCCCAATCCATCGCCGCAAGGTTATCGCCCTCTTGCAAGCCATCCACCACCTTATACCCTTCGATAAAGCGTTTGTCCTCCCTATTCAAGACTAAGACAGGAGCAATTGGGGTTAGACTGTGCAGCTTTGAACTACCAACCCCCTTGAGTTTCTTGAAGCACGCCTTGGGATCGACGTTCTCCAAGTTTATTTGCATGAACTCATCTTTTTTCGTCATCACAGATAAGACGCACGCATACACCTCTTGTCCCGTCGATGGATCGATTGATTCAACTAATCCGTGAAAGACAATTGCATCGATAACTTCGGCATCGTCCAGCTTGAATAATTCGTAGAGCGTACGGAGCGCTATTTGATATAAGACCTGGTCATATCTTCTTCGTAGCTCGGCATCACTGATGTGTTTTTCGTCAAACTCATCTCGTGACTGGATATACCTTACTTCCTTCAAGGTGGGCAAATCATCCGGCGCGGGAAATTGATAATCTATGACGAGCATTTTTGTGTTGGCGTTGTAATGGAGTTTGCGGGACGGTGGAAACTGCGTCGGGTAGCTCGACTTAGCCAGCACGGCCAGACAATATTGAAGAACAGCGTTGGACTTCCCTGCCCGGTAGTCTTCTAGGAGTTTCTCCCAGCCCGCTATCTCTTTCTGATGCTGTGCTTTCAACTGCTGAACACGCTTCTTCTGCTGGGCTAGGCGCGCTTCATACTCAGAAAGCATCACCTGTCTTTCCTTTGCCCATTTCGCGTGATCTCGTTCATAGCGAACCTTCAGCTCGCTTTCCCTCGATTCTTTCCGGGGAGGTATGAGAGCTTCCAGCACTTTTTGCACAAATGTGAGTTCAACGTTGTAAGCCGGATCTGTGAGCTTGGGTTCGGAGGGAATAGCCGGATGAACTGGCCCGATAGGTAATTTTGGTTCTTCCGGGCGGGGAAGCGGGTTGTGTGGGTTCAAGCCATCGACTAGAAGCGTCTCCAGGTCATGAAGACTCTTTTGTGCAGCTTCAGTTCGATCCGCGGCTAGTTCCTTCTTATTCTCTATGGTTTCTTTCTTTTGTTCGGTCTTCTGCTTACGTTCCCACATTTGATCCCACTGGGCCATCTTTGCCAGAGCTTTTTGCTCTGCCTCAAAGCGACTGGTTGCACGTATCGCCTGATATTGATTGAGTCCCTTGTGGCTCACATGGATAACAAAACGCGGCTGGCCTGACTTTGTATGTATAATCTGAGTATCGCTGCGCTGGCTCTTCATTTTCGTACACCTGTTAAGCTGCCGGGTAATGGGTTAAGACTCATTATATACCATTGTTTTTAGTTCCTATATAAGTATTGTCACATACAAAAAACGCCCCGCACGAATGCGGAGCGTGTGAAACCGGATGAGAATCTGCTACACCGATTCCGCGATCTCCTGTCCGTAGGCCAGTAATCCCGCGCGGAGCGCCTCGTTCGTCGCCTCGGCGTACACGCGCAGCACCGGCTCGGTGCCGCTGGGGCGGATCAACAGCCAGCTATCGTCGGCCATGATGTATTTCACTCCGTCGATGGTCGACACCTCGGCCACGCCGACCCCGGCGATCTTATCCGGCGCATCCTCAGAAAGCTGTCGGACCATCTCTGCCTTGATCACCGGACGGCTGAGGCGCAGATCGGTGCGGGCGTAGTGCGCCGGGCCGACATCCGCTTCAAGCTCATCCACCAGCGCTTCGAGCGGCTTGCCGGATTTGGCGATCACCTCAAGCAGCAGCAGACCCATCAGGATGCCGTCCCCCTCCGGGATATGGCCCTTGACGCTCATGCCGCCCGACTCCTCACCGCCGATCAGCACGTCCTCGGTCAGCATGATATCGGCGATGTGGTTGAAGCCGACGGGCGTCTCGTGCAGATCGAGCCCGTAGCGCTGGCACAGCCGGTCGATCATGCGGGTCGTCGAGACGGTGCGCACGACGCAGCCGGTCTGCCCGCGTTCCTCGACGAGGTATTTCAGGACCAGCGCGAAGATGCGGTGCGGATCGACGAAGCGGCCCGTGCCGTCCATCGCGCCGATGCGATCCGCGTCGCCGTCCGTCGCGATGCCGACCGACCCGAACCCGGACTGGAGCGCGGCGGCCAGCGCGGCGAGGTACTTACCCAGCGGCTCCGGGTGGATGCCGCCGAAGCCGGGATTCATCTCGCCCCGGACCTCGTGGACCTGGCAGCCGACGCCGCCCAGCAGCGCCTTAATGTACCCCCGGCCCGACCCGTACATCGGATCGTGGATCACGCCGAGGTCCGCCTGACAGATCGCGTCGAGGTCGACGAGCGTGCGCAGGTGAGCGTAGTAGGCGGGTGCGGGGTTGAAAAGCTCGATCAAGCCCTGATTCTCGGCGAAGGTGAAGTCGATCAGGTTGGGGCCGCGCGCCCGTTCCTCGTTGTCGCGCAGGTGGACCTCCACCCGGCGGCCCTGATCCGGCAGGGCGGCCCCGCCAAACGCCGCTTTGAGCTTCACGCCGTTGTAGCGCGGCGCGTTGTGGCTGGCCGTGATCATGACCCCGGCTGCCGCGCCGGTGTTCTTCACCGTGTACGAGACGGCGGGCGTAGGCGCATCGGAGGATGTGAGCAGCACGCGGATGCCGTTCCCGGCCAGCACGCGGGCGACCTCGTGCCCGTAGCGGTCGGAGAGGAAGCGCGTATCGAACCCGACGACGGCGTGGTGCTCGCCGTCGTCGTTCTCCTCCAGAATCAGGTCGGCAATCGCCTGCGCGAGCAGGCGCAGATTGGCAAAGGTGAACGTCTCGGAGATGACCGCGCGCCATCCGTCCGTTCCAAAGCGGATCGTCATGTGACCTCCAGATAAATGATGAATTCGCCGGTCAGCAGCATAGCCGTACTCAAATTACGTCGTCGGGCAATAAAGGATATAAGAACAGCGTCGTGACCCCGCGTGCGATGCGCCCACGCCGCCCTGTGGCGGCGATGGGCAGGCGTCCGGCACATTAGGTTAGCACACGGCCAGAGAGATGTCGAACTAAGCAGCCCCAACAAACTGTTTTTTAGAGAAAAGGGCTGCTTAACAGGAAACAAGAAGGACAACGGACTTTCTTGTTTCCACTTAATAGACGAAGGCCATCATCAGGTCGTTGACGTTCGTGCCGGTCGGGCCGAGCTTGATCAGTCCGCCCACTTGCTCGAAGAAGTGATAGCTGTCGTTCCGGTCGAGGTAATTCCCCGGATCGAGGCCAAGCGCCCGCGCCTGCTCGCAGGTTTGGCCGGTCACGAACGCCCCGGCGGCGTCCGTCGGGCCGTCCACGCCGTCCGTTGCGATCGAGGCGAGGGCAATTCCTTCGGCCCCGTCAAGCTCGATGGCAGCCGCCAGCGCAAGCTCCTGATTGCGCCCGCCCCGGCCAGCGCCCTGAACGGTCACGGTCGTCTCGCCACCCATCAGGTAGCAGGCCGGGCGGTCGACGCGCTGGTGAATGTCGTGCGCCAGCATGGCAAGCTGCGCGCCGACCAGCCGCGCCTCGCCCTCCACGCCGACCTCGAACCCGGCAATACGCCAGCCGGACGATTCGGCGTAGTCGCTCACCGCCTTGAGCGCGATCCGGTTGCTGCCGATCAGGCGATTGGTGACACGATCCAGCACAGGATCGCCGGGTTTGACGGTCTCAGGGTGATCGCCGCGCGCGCCCGCCTCCAGATGATTCGTCACGGCGGGGGAAGCGCCACGCAGATCGTAGGCGTCCAGCACGGCGAGCGCCTCGCCGTAGGTCGTCGGATCGGGGGCCGTCGGGCCGGAGGCGATCACGTCCAGCGGATCGCCGACGACATCCGACAGAATAAAGGCCCATACCTCCGCCGGGTGGGCCAGCCGCGCCAGTCCGCCGCCTTTAAGCTGCTCGCAGTGCTTGCGGACCGTATTCAGATCGTTGATGGGCACGCCCGCCTTCTGGAGCGCGTCGGTGATGGCGCGCAGGTCGTCGAGCGTCAGGCCATCGGCGGGCAGGGTCAGCATGGCCGATCCGCCGCCGGAGATCAGGGCGATCAGCGTATCGCCCTCGCCTGCCTCGCGCGCGACGCGGGCAATCGAGCGGGCTGCCTCGACGTTGCGCTCGTCGGGCAGCGGGTGAGAAGTCGGGTAGGCGGTAAACGAGACA
The DNA here is from genome assembly GCA_964637665.1 of uncultured Anaerolineae bacterium. Lineage (GTDB taxonomy): Bacteria > Chloroflexota > Anaerolineae > Aggregatilineales > UBA3940 > CAZWUX01. The sequence goes on along the minus strand of CAZWUX010000005.1, from coordinate 18,780 downwards.
GGCAGATCGGCGAGACGCTCCAGCCGCTCAGGCACGACAGCCACCGCGCCGCCAGCCAGATCGCCCTTGCAAAGCTCGTCGAGCTTGAGGGCCATTTCGAGCGCTGCCTTGCCCGCGCCGACGACGACTTTGCGGCGGGCCTCGTCGAGGGCCGGGGGCCAGTTGGCCTCAAGTGCGCGCGCCGGATTCGCCGCCGCCAGCGCGCTGTCGACGAACGCCCTGACGTGCTGCTCTCTGTCCGCGTATCGCGGCACGGGCGCAGCGCCCGCCGCGTCATCTGCCGGTCGAGACATAGCCCCCGCTCCCTACTGGGTTTCGGTCCCGGTGGGATTGACCTGCTGGGCGGCCTCGTTGGCCGTCTGAATAGGCACCGCGCCGTTCAGCAGCACTGCTTCGAGCGCCTCCTGAATGGCCGTACCGGTCGCAGTCCGAACGCCCGGCTGGGGCAGTGGAACAGCGCTGCCGAGCAGCCGATCTGCGAAGGGGACGTAATCGTCGTCGTCGCCCCACACGGCCAGCGCCCCGCCCTGCGAAGGCAGCCAGTGGACGGCCTGTGAGTACCCGCCCTGATTCACCGGGTTCATCAAAAAGTTGAACAATGCCATCGCCGCCGCCTGCCGGTCGGGGTCCCCGGTGGTGATCACCCACAGCCAGCCGGTGACGAGCGCGAATGGCTCGCCGTCCGGGGTCGGAATCCACGTCAGCGCGCTCGAACGAAGCTCGTCACGCCCGGCGAGGTAGGTCGTCGAGCTGACCGTCGCCAGCCCGGCCTGACGGCCCAGATACATGGCCCAGCTATCATCCGGGTCGCTGATCTGGAAGAGAGCCGGATCGATGACCCCGGCCTCGCGCGCGGCCTCATAAAAGGTCAGCACCTCGGCCAATGCGACTGCGTCGAGATGTGGGTTACCGTCCGCGTCGGAGAGCGTCCCGCCCGCTGCGAGGTACTGCGTGAGGACCGTCCGGTTGACGCTGCCGGGCGTGCCCGCCGGAAAGACGAGTGGGACCGGGCTTTCGAGCACGGCGTCGAACGAGTTGGGTGGATCCGGGAACAGCGTCTCGCGGTAGACGACGTGGTCGAACTGGAGCGTATACGGCACACCCACCAGCGTGTCATCTACCGTACCAAGCTCGACCGCCACCGGGTACAGGGAGTTAACGATGGCCGGATCGAGCAGCGTTTCCATCGGCACGACGAGGTTCTCACTCGCCGCCTGGATGATAGATTCCTGATCGAGCAGCGCGAGGTCGGGCAGAATGGACGGCGCGACGGGCGGCGCGCTGCGCAGGTAGGCCAGCGTGCTGCCGGAGCCGGTCGTCAGCTTTGTGTGAACCTCAACCTGCAGATCAGGATGTGATTCCTCGAAGGCCGCGATCTGTGCGCCCCATTCCTCCTCGGCGGGGCTGTCAGGCTCCGGGCTGAGCGCCTCCGGCATCCACACGACGAGGACTATCTCATCCCCATCGTCTGCCACTTCGGGCTCGTCGAACGACGGCTCGGCAGCAGACGGCGCTTCGAGGGTGGGCGACGACTCGGTGGGTGTGGGCTGTTCCGTTGTTTCGGTGGGTTGGGAAGCGGGGCGCAGGTTCAGCACGTCGCAGGCGGGCAGCAGCAGCGCCAGAGCCAACGCCGCGATCAACAGGGGCGCCCGGTGCAGGGCGTCGTGTCTATGGGGTCTGGAGAGCTTAAACATACAACCTCCCGCCGCGCCGCTGCACAGAGTACTGGTAAAAATGAGGCAGGTATCCCGCCGCTAATGTTATCGACTTCAGGATGGAATGCCAAACGCGCCGGGGCATCAGCCGTCCGTCAGCGTCACGACGACCTCGCGGCTGCGCGGCCCGTCGAACTCGAACAGGACGACGCGCTGCCACGTCCCCAGCACGAGCCTGCCGCCCTCGACGGGAACCGTCACCGACGCGCCGAGCAGCGTCGCCAGAATATGATCGGGCGCGTGGGCGGGGTTATGTGGATGGCGATAATCGAGATCAGGGATCATCGTCGTGAAGGCATCGAGCATATCCCGATCCGTGCCGGGGTCGAGGTCCGCCGTCGTGAGGGCCGCCGTCGTGTGGGTGATGAACAGGTGGCAGACACCGGAGTCGAACCCGGCGTCAGCCAGCAGACCGTTTATCCGCCCGGTGATGTCAACGACCTGCTTGCTCTGCTGCGTCCGAACCTGAAGTCGCTGCACGGTACTCCTCGCTTCTTTATAACAGGGGTGGCTGCTTCAAGTATAAGCCTTGCAAGCACCGGCCTTCAAGGGACGACGATGCCAAACATCGGCGAAATGGGAAAGCGAGGCCAGCCGTTCCAATATATAATGTCATAGAATCATACTCTCGCAGGATGCCCTTATCAGCCCCCGGCCAGCCGCCGGGATGGCAATCGTTCGAAGGAGCAGGCGCATGGCCGAGATTGCCCGCTACCTCATAAAGATTCGTAGCTTGTACGAGGCGGGGACGCACGACGCGTCCGCGTATCGCCAGCCGCTCAAGGCCCTGATCGCGTCCACCGCAGAGGGGGTGACGACCGCCCCGGTGCGGACGCTGGCGGGTTTCAGCAGCGCCGATCTCGTCGTTCTGGTCGATGGGCAGCCCACCGGCCACATCCTGTACGAGGAGATCACCACAGACCTCGACGAGGTCGAACAGGGCTGGCAGGGCGAAGTCGGCCCCCCGGAAGGCGACCTGCTCGTCACGAATTTCATCGAGTTCCGGCACTACCGTGATGGTACACTCGTGCGGTCTGCCCGGCTCGCCCAGGCGCGGCGGTTGTTCAAGCCCGACCGTCGCGGGGAAGGGCGCGTCGACAGGCTGCTCCAGCATTTCGTCGGGAAGCGAACGCGGCGTCTCGCGCCGCTCGTGCAGGATTCCTCCCCGCAGATTCCCGACGAGCCCGGCGGTGTTCGGGATGGGAAAGGCGAGCAGGGGCAGACCGTCGAGGAGTTCCAGTTTTTCGATAGTCTGTTCGATGAGGAACAGGATGATCTGCCGTACGACGAGCCTCCCCCGGAAGCCACGCCAGCCGGGGACGGCGGCGAGCCGCACGCGCAGAAGCGCGGCTTTTTCGCAAGGTTGTTCGCGCGGCGGGAAAAACCGGAAAGTCAGGAGGATGAAGCGCCGCCGGAAGAATTCGAGCCAGCCACGCCCATCACCCAGGACGACGATCTGGAGGGCACGCTGCTCGACTTGAGCCTCACGACGCCCACGATCCCGGAAGCACAGGAGGCCCCACCACCGGATGCAGTACCGCAAGACATGCCCCCTCTGCGGGAAGTGACACTGCCGGACATGGCATCACCGGAGGCAACACTGCCCGATATGGCACCGCCGGAGGCGAAACTGCCGGATGCGCCGCCTGTGGACGCGCCGCCGACGGACAGCACATCGCCGGACGTGCCATCCCCGACCCGCGAAACCGGCGAATCGCCTGTGCAGGCCGAGCCACCGCCTATCGAACAGCCGCCAGCGTGGAGCGAGGTCGACACACCGCAGCCGCGCCATGCCCACCCCGGCGATCTGCCCTGGTGGCTGGAAACCGGAGCGCTGAAAGCCAGCCCCGGAGACGGGCCGCCGGAATCCATCTCAGTACCAGCCGCAGAGACACCGAGAAGGCTGGCTCGACCCGGCCCCGGATCGCTGCCCATCAGCCCCGGAGCGCCCGGCGATGGGACGCCGCTCGCCTCGCTTCAGGCCCAGCTGCTAGAAGCCGAGGAACAGGGCAGCCAGCGCGAGATCGCAGGCTTGTTGAGCCGCATCGGTCACGACCTTTACGCGCGCGGCGAGACCAGCGAGGCCATCAACCATTACTGGCAGGCGCTCGTGCATTTCCGTGAGCTTGGCGACCATCGCAGCGAGGCGGCGGTTCTGGCCTGCCTGGGGCGGATCTACGCCGCCACCGGCGAGCGCGAATACGCGCTCAGCCAGTTCGTCGACGCGCTGCCCATCCTTGAGGAGATCGACGATCCGTTTCTGGAGGGGTTCATCCAGGGGCACATGGGGGTCGTGCATTATGAGATGGGCATCTACGAGGCCGCCGCAGCCAACCTGACCGACGCGCTGCCGCGCGTCACCAGTGACGAAACGTTGTACGGGCTGTTTATCGGCAAGCTCGGCGAGGTGTCGTACCGGCTCGGCAACGCGGAGCGCGCGGCGAGTTTGCTCGAAGAGGCTCTGCTGTACCGCGTCGAGCACGAGGCGCAGCACGCGCGGTTCCTGAGCACGCTCGGCGCGGCGCGCTACCGGCAGGGAAAGTACCGGGCGGCGGCAGGCTCGCTCAAAGACGCGATTCACGCCGCGCAGCAGTTGGGCGACCACGCACAGGAGGGCAAGCTGTGGGGCAGGCTCGGCGCGGCGCTGCACATGGCAGGCGACTACGAAAAAGCGGATGACGCGCACCGCAAGGCGCTCGCCATCCACCGCTCGCTGGGCGACACAAAAGGGGAGGCTACCGCGCTTTACAATCTAGCCGGGACGTACGAAGCCCGGCAGCAGTACGAAAAAGCCGCCAACCTCTTCGAGCGGGCAGAGTCCTTCTACAACGCCGCCGGGGACCCAGAACACGCCGCCATCGCCCGGCAGGGCACAGAGCGCGTGCTCGCGCGTTCTGCCGATATGGAATCCGCCGGGATGCACCAGCCGTGATGATAGATACCGGGCTTGTGTACGAAAGTCATCTTCCTCCCATCCGGCCAATGTGGTAGAATGGCTCACGCCTGACACCCATTCTTCGCCCGGAGGCAAAGCGTGAGACGCTTCCAGTTTATCCAGGCCGACGTGTTCACAGACGTGATCTTCGGCGGCAACCCTGTAGCTATTTTCCCTGATGCGGAAGGGCTTAGCGACGACGAGATGCAGAAGATCGCCCGCGAGATGAACCTCTCGGAGACGAGCTTCGTCCTTCCCCCAACCGATCCGGATGCCAACGTTCAGGTACGCTTCTTCACGCCCTCCGCCGAACTACCATTTGCCGGGCACCCGACCATCGGCACGCACGTCGTGCTGGCGCGGCTGAATCGATACGACATCAGCGGCCCGGTGACACGTATCTGGCAGCAGGTGAAGGTCGGCACGCTGCCGGTTGACCTCATCGCCGACGCAAACGGCGAGATCAACCGCGCCGTCATGACGCAGGGTGAGGCGCGTCACGGCGAGATGTATCTCGATCAGGAGCGGCTGGCGGCGGCGCTGGGCCTGATGCCCACCGACATCCATCCCGATCTACCCGCGCAGGTTTTCTCGACCGGGCTGCCCGGCCTGATCATCCCACTGGCCTCGCTGGATGCCGTCGAGCGCATTAACCTGAACGTGGGCGTCTTCAACGAGATATGCCGCTCGATGAGCGTGACCGGCGCGGAGGTTTTCACGCTGGAGACGCTCGAAAAGGCACATCACGCCCACGCGCGGAATTTTGGCCCGCTGATCGGCGTGTTCGAGGACCCGGCGACGGGCAGCATGGGCGGCGCGCTGGGCGCTTACCTGCTCGCGCACAACGTGTTCGACTACGAGGCGCAGGCCTCGACGACGCACATGGTCGTCGAACAGGGGTACGAGATGGGCCGCCCCAGCCTGCTTGACATCGAGGTGGATATCCGTGAGGGGATGATTACCGAGGTGCGGGTCGGCGGGCAGGTCGTGATCGTGGCGCAGGGCGACCTGTTTCTGGAGTAGGCCGCACGCACCGGGATATTATGGAATGAAACGCTCGCGGCTGGCACACCACCACGCGCAGCTAACCCTGCGTCGGCGGAGGTCAGCGCCGATGTGCTCGTCACGGGGCCGCACATCGCGCCCGCCTAACGGATCGTCGTGTCCCGGTCGCGGAAGGGGTTCATCCGACCGATGCGCCGGAGAAGCCCCAGCCGCAGCACGCGCTTCCGCACCTCGTCCCACGCGTCGCGAGCCTGGCGGTAGGCGTCGAGCGTGCGCTGTCCCAGATGGTCTTCCGTGTACTGTTCCTCGACGTATAAATCGACGATGCGCCGCACCGGGCCTTCGCTCTCCGGGATAACCTGCCGGTACGCCCGCACGCGCTCGTGGGGCGTATCGCTCTGCGAGAGGTCGACGCCCAGCCAGGGTGCGAAGATGTTCAGCCGGGCATAGCCCCGCGCCACATCGCCGAGGCCGCGCAGACCGCTCTCCATGCGCCAGTACCACAGCCCGGCCACAACGCCCGCCGCGAGCAGCACGAGCAGCACGAGCCAGCGCAGCAGCGGCGGAATCCACGAGAAGGCACCCTTTTCCGCAAACTGGGAAGCCTGGAAGCCCGCCTGCCCCCGATCCTCAAGGACGATCCCGCTGCCCTCGTCGTCCGGCTCCGCCGCCTCAGGGATCGCGCCGGTTTCCTCAGGCGTCGTCAGGTCGTCGAGGCTGAGCTGCTCCTGCCGCACAATGGGCGCGCGCGCCGCCGTCGGCTCGAAGTCGATCCAGCCATAGCGGGGGAAGTAGACCTGCACCCATGTGTGCGCGTCCGATTCGAGCACGACGAAGCCGTTCAGCTCCGGGTCGAACGTGCCCTGCGAGAACCCCGCCACCATCCGCGCAGGGATGTCCAGCGAGCGCAGCATGACGGTCATGGCCGAGGCATAGTACGTGCAGTAGCCCTCCCGCGATTCGAACAGCACGTAATCGACCGGCTCCGCGTCCTCCGGCGGGGGCTGAACCGCCTCGTTGTAGGCGATATTCTCCCGCAGGTACGTCTCGACCGCCCGCGCGGCGTCGTAGGGGTTCTCCGCTTCGACGGCGATCTCGGCGGCCAGGTCCTGCGTGCGGGTGGTGATGTTCGGGGGCAGATCGAGGTAGTGATCCGTGACCCAGGCGGGGTAGCTGGTCCCGGCCTGACGCAGGCTGAGTTCATCGGCGATGCTGATCGCGGACGTGACGCCGTAGACATCGCCCGCTTCCAGCGTATTGCGGGCCTGAACAGCAGACACCGTCGCAAAGTCGCTGCCGGGCGTCGTGTAGATCACCTCCGCCGTCACCGGGAGAGACGCGAAGGACTGGGGCTGGGGGGCCGCGTAGAGCAGCCGCGTCGAGGGCAGGCTCAACACGAACCGCTGCTGGACGTTGCGCCGGAGCAGCGGGGCCTCGCTCGACTCCTGCGGCAAGATGCCGAAGTCGGATGCGGACCGGGAATCGGGCCGCGCCCACCACTGACCGTCTGTGTACGTGTCGAACACGCGCGAGCGCCAGTAGTAGCGGTAGCCGCCCGGCGCGAAGACGGTCATGACCGGGGTATCGCTCAGGTGGATCGGCCCGCCCATCGAGAGCGTCGCGCCGCCGTAATACGAGGCCGCTGGCGGGGCCTGACTCTCGACGGCGTTGAACAAACGCTGGAACGTCTTCTCGACCGTCGACCAGGGGCCCTGTGGTTCCTCCCACAGTGCGGCAAGCTCCTCGTTGGCCGACGCTTTGGGCGTGACCCACGCCAGCGCCAGCAGCACGATCACGGCGGCCACCCCACCCCGGAACAGCGCGAAGCGGGCATCCGGTCTGAACCCCGCCCCGGCGTGCTGCCATACCTGTTCCCGGCTGACGGCGTTCGTGCGGACGGCGAGCAGCAGCGTCAGCAGCAGGAAGATCATCAAATAGAGATCGACGGGCAGCGGGCCGACGATCTGGTAGGCGTTGATCAGCATCGCCAGCCCGATAGGCACCGTCGCCTGCCACAGCCGCCGACGCCGGAACAGCGCCCACGCCGCGTTGAAGCTGAGATACCAGCCCAGCAGACAGACGAGCAGCAGGAAGATCAGGTTATCCCGGCTGAAGCCGCCCCCCAGCGCCTGCTCGACCCACGTTGCGAAGCGGAAGTTCAGCTCAAGCAGGCGCTCACGGAAGGTCTCCGCCTCAGGGATAAGCCGCCCGGCCAGCGCCCACACCGTGAACCAGCCGTATACGAGCGACGCGATGAGCGAGGATAATTCGGAGAAGTGGGATACGGCGAGCAGGTAGCCCATCAGCAGGCCGATCAGCACGACGGCAGGCAGCAGGCCGATCCCCTCGACCCACCCGGCAGCCACGACCGACCACGCCGCGACGAGCAGCAATAAGCCCACCAGCAGCAGGCTCGGCAGATCGTCGCGCAGATCGTCCCAGAACAGCTTAAACAATATTCGGATGGATGGCATAGCGCGATCCGCCAGTCAACTCAGGGCGCAGGCTGCCACACGCCGCGAGGTTGATCCTCCGGCAGCCCGACGAGCTTATCCAGCACGTTGCCTTGCAGATCGAGTATATAAAGTGAGTAGTCGCCTTCCAAATTCGCGCTGGTGAGGATGCGCGTCCCGTCCGGCGAGAAGCGGGGCATACGGTAGTTCCACCGGTCGTCCGTGATCCGGCGGATCACGCACTGGTCGATCAGGTTGCAGCTTGCGTCCGATATGAACAACTGGCGAGAGACGCCCGTCAACTGCGAGTAGATGATCGTCGAGCGGTCGGGCGAGTAGTCGAGGGATTCAATCGAGCCACCCGACCCTGTGATCGGCTCGCGCTCCGTCGAGATGCCGTCGTAGGGCAGCCGTTGAAGCTCGAATCCGCCGTCGAAGTTCGGCCCGAAGAACGTCAGGATGCCGTCCGGCGACCAGTCGACCAGCCGCATGTCGCCCACGATCTGGGAAAGCTCCGTCTCCTCGCCCGCTAGCGTCACCGACCGGAACCACCAGCGCTCGTTCTCGCGCGAGGTGAACACGATGCGATCCCCTTCCGGCGACCACGTGGGCCACGAGTCGACGCGCGGCCCGCTCGTCAGCTCGCGGCGGGTGCTCTCGCATCCCTCCGGCGCGTCGACGCACTCGATCGCAACGAGGAAGATGTGACGCCCGCCCGCCGTGGCGTTGGAGTGATAAGCCAACAAGCGGCCATCCGGCGAAAACGCGGGCGCGCCGTCGATGTCGATATTATCGGTGACGCGCTTTTCCTCGCCGATCGCCAGATCGTAGACGAAGATCTCCGGGTCGCCGTCGCGGTCGGTCACGTAGGCGATCAGCCCACCACTGCCCGCAAACGGCGTGGGGGTCGGCATCGGCGTGGGGGTCAGGGTAGCGGTCGGCACGGACGTGGGTGTGGTGTCGACCGGGGCGGCTATCGCCGTCGCCATATCGACCATCTGCCGGGTGGCCGTCGCCCCTGCGTAGACCCCGGCCTGTGTGCCCGTCGCCTCCGCCATGAAGGTCCCCGCCTGCTGGGTCCGCGTCGCGCGGAGCGCGGCGATCTGGCGCAGCTCGACCTGATCGCGCGCCTGCTGGCCGATCAGCGCGCCCACCGTGAACCAGGCCACGACGAACAGGAGCATCGTGATCACGGTCACCGGCCACGATGCGCCTCTCCGGCGTGACGGCCTCCGCCCGGAACGTCCCCGGCGCGGCCCCCCGGACTCCGGCGGCCCGAAGCCCTGCGGCGTGTGTGGGGGAAGTTCGGGCGGCTCTCCGCCGCCCGGCGCTGCCGGGCTTCCCATGCCCTCCGGGAAAATCGGCGTTGCGTCGGGGCCGGGGGCCAGCTCCGCCGCCGTGACAAATGAGCGGGCGAAATCCCCGGCCTGCGCATAGCGGTCGGCGGGGCGCTTGGCGAGCGAGCGCCGGATCACCACGTCGACCGCCCAGGGCAGGTCGGGCAGAACCTCGATCAGGGAGGGGACGGGGTTGCTCAGATGGCTCATCAACTGCTCGATGGGGTCGTCGCCGCCGTAAGGGGGCTGCCCGGTCAGCGCCTCGAAGGCCGTCGCCCCCAGCGCGTAGATGTCTGTGGCAGGGGTCGTCTTGCGCATCCCGCGCGTGATCTCCGGGGCCGTATAAGCCGGATCGCCGCCGCCCGGCAGCCCCGCCCGCGCCGCGATGGCCGCCCGCAGCTCCTCCGGCAGCAGGCCGCCCAGCCGGACGTGGGCGGTGCCCGCCTCGAAGATCGTATCGGGTGAGACGTTGCCGTGCGTGACGCCCTGCGCGTGCAGCGCGTCGAGGGCATCCGCCACCCGCTCCAGCACCGGGACGAGCGCCTCCGGCGTGAGCGGACCGTCGTTCTCGATGCGCTCGGCCAGCGTCAGACCGGTCATCAGCGGGCCGACGAGGTAGGGCTGCCCATCGAACTGCCCGCCGCCCAGCACCGGCTCAAGGTAAGGGTGATCCAGCCGGGCCAGCGCCTCCACCTGCTCGACGTAGCGCTGCGCGGCGATCTCATCCGGGATCAGTTCCGGCGGATAGACGGTCACGACGACGGCCTCACCGGTCCGTGAGTGGAACCCCCGGTAAAACGTCGCACCGTCGAGGTGCTGGATGGGATATTCAATCGAAAACTGGCCGAGCTGCTGACCGATCAGCGTATCTTCAGCCACGACAGTCCTTTCCAGCTGGTTGGCGTCGGCAGTTGAAGTTCATGGCAGAGGCTGCCATGCCGGGGCAACGTCGTTCGCCTGTTCAGTCGTCACCTGACGAAGCTCACGCGCGCCGGTGTTCAACACGTAGAGGTCGAAATAGCCGTCTCCGTCCCGGTCTGAATCGAATGCGATGGCGCTGCCGTCCGGCGACCACGCCGGGTCGTCGTCTCTGGCCGTCCCATCCGTCATCCGGCGGGCTTGCAGCGTGGCGAGATCGAGCACGAAGATGGCCCGCCGCCCACGCGTCAGCCCCTCGCCTGAAGTATAAGCCAGATTCCCCTCATCTGGCGACCAGTCAGGCCACTGATCGATGGTGCCGTTCTCCGTCAGGCGCCGCGCCTCCCCGCCCGCCGCCGGAATGACGTATATCTCGGTCGTCTCGGCCTCCTCGTCCCGACGAGTGTAATAGGCGATCTGCGATCCGTCCGGCGACCACGCCGGGTCAAGCTCGTCGATGCCCTCGTCGCTCGTCAGGCGGGTGAGGTTGCCGCCGTCGGGGTCCATCAGGTAGATGTCGAAGCTGCCCTCCCGGTCGGACGCGAAGGCGATGCGCGATCCGTCCGGCGACCAAGCCGGGCCGGCGTCGCGCGCCGTGTTCTCGGTCAGCGCCTGCGCGTTTCCGCCGTCGGCGTCCATCACCACGATCTCGGCGTCGCCGCCCACCGTCGACGCATAGACGATCTGGTTGCCGTCGGGCGACCAGGCCGGGTCGAAATCATATACGCCGTTGTCGGTAAGCTGAGTCAGGTTTTCGCCGTCGATATCCATCAGGTAAATTTCGTAATCGCCGTCCCGGTTCGAGGCGAAGGCCAGCCGCGCACCGGATTCAGGTAGGGGGAGGATCGGCGGCGCGGAGGGCGATGGCGTCTGGTTAGACGGGGGAGGTGTCGCCGTAATCGCAACAGGCGTGACGGTTGGGGTCGCAGGCCGCGTTGCGATGGGCGTCAGCACGGCCAGCAGTGTCAGCGGCGCGCCGTCTGTCAGATAGAAGGCGGCGGCCCCCATCCCCACGATCAACGCCAGCAAAATTCCCAGCCCGATCAGGCAGCCGCCGAAACGCGGCCTGTCAGGGGCATCCCGCCTGCGCCGACGTGGACGCGGCGCTGCGGCGGGGTGAGGAGTCCAGTCCTGATCGGGCCGATCGGGGGAAGGCGTCGCCTCGCTGATGGGGGGCAGCGACTCCAGCGTATCGAACCCCGCCTGAGATGCCTTGCGCAGCGCGGACACGAACTCGCCCGCCGACGGGTAGCGGTCGCGCGGCTGCTTGGCGAGGCAGCGCCGCAGCACGACATCGATCACCGGGCTGAGGTTGGGGTCGAAGTCCCGCACCGAGGGGATCGGCTCCATGACGTGGGCCGCGAGCACCTTCATCGGGTCGTCGTCGACGTAAGGCGGCTCGCCCGCCAGCATCTCGTAGACGATGACGCCCAGCGCGTACACGTCGACGGACGGGGTGATCTTCTCGCCCTGCCGCACCATCTCCGGCGCGACGTAGCGCGGCGTGCCGATCACGTGGGAGCCGGTCGTCACGCTGACCGCCTCCTGAATGCGCGCGATCCCGAAATCGGCCAGATAGGCGTTGCCGCCCCCGTCGAGCAGGATGTTCGACGGCTTGAGGTCGCGGTGGATGATGCCGCGCTGGTGGGCGTAGTCGAGCGCCCCGGCGATCTGCTCGGTCACGCGGAGCACGGTCCGCATGTCGGGCAGGCGGTCGACGATCAGATCGGCCAGCGTGCCGCCCGCCAGATAGCGCATCACGAAGTAGGGCACACTCTCCGCCTCGCCCACGTCATACACCGGCAGGATGTGCAGGTGCTCCAGGTTGGCGATGGTCTGAATCTCGCGCCGGAACCGGGTGAGGAACGTCTCGTCGTGCAGAAATTCGGGGGGCAGCACCTTCACCGCCACGACGCGGTCCATCACGGGCTGGTAGGCGAGATACACCGTCGACATGCCGCCCTTCCCCAGCAGCGCGCGTATCTCGTACTGGCCCAGCTTCTGGCCGATGAGCGACGATGACATGACTTCCCCAATAATGACGCAGTGGACGGTCAGGCTCGATTATATTCAGTTTGCTGGCGGATTAAAAAAGATGGCGGGCGGGCCGCCGGAAGAACATCAGAACCTGAATACCCGACCGTGACAGCCGCCCCCGGCCTGAACGTCCGGCCCGGAGCGTTTCATCCACATTTTGGAACAGGCTCCAGACCCCCACCTTCGTTGACACATCCCCCCCTGCGTGCTAGACTGACCTCGGTCTGCCACCGGGCAGCGCCGCCATTCAGGGGAAGCATTACCGGTATGACTGACAGCTATCCGACAATCGAGGAGCGCCGCCGCCGCACGCACCGCACCCTGATCTACGTCATCCTGGGGACGCTGCCGTGCTACTTCTGCGGCATCGTCATGCTCGTCGGGTTCAGCGGTGGGGAAGGCCGCCCGACGCCGACTCCCAGCCTCGCCGTCAGCGAGACGCCCGCCGTAACGGAAACGATCACCGAGACGCCCACGATCACGCCCGGCGGCCCGACGCTCACCCTCCCGGTGACGCCCACCCAGTTCGAGCCAGAGACGAGCACGCCGACCCGCACGCCCACCATCACGACGACGCCCGACCTCGACGCGACGGCGACCGTCGAGGCGCTGCTCACACAGGGGGCCAACAGCCTGACCGCCACCGCCGTCGCCCCCACCCAGCAGATGCAGGCCACCCAGACCCAGCAGGCGCTCGACCAGACGGCGACGGCGAACGCCAACGCAACCGCCACGGCGAATGCCAACGCGACGGCGACGGCGAACGCCAACGCAACGGCGACGGCGAATGCCAATGCGACGGCGACGGCGAACGCCAACCTGACGGCCACCGCCGGGGCCAACCAGCCGCCGACCGCCAATGCGGACAGCGCATCGACCGGCCAGGGTGAACCCGTCGACATCAACGTGCTGGGCAACGACACCGATCCGAACGGCGATTCGCTGACGATCTCGGATTATGATGAAACGTCCGGCGAGGGTGGCACGGTGGACTGCTCCGGTGGGGCGCAGTGCCGCTACACCCCGGCGGGCGGTTTCTCCGGCACGGATTTGTTCAGTTACACCGTGTCGGATGGGCGCGGCGGCACGGACACGGCGACGGTCACCGTGACGGTTGAGGCCAACCAGCCGCCCACCGCTAACGACGACAGCGCATCCACAACGGCGGGCAGCCCGGTCGCCGTCAATGTCCTGAACAACGACAGTGACCCGAACGGAGACGATCTGACCATCAACTCCTTCACGCAGCCGGATGACGGCACGGTCGAGCAGACCGGGCCGGGTAGGCTGCGTTACACGCCCGACGGCGGCTTCACCGGCGGGGACTCGTTCAACTACACCATTTCGGATGGCAACGGCGGCACGGACTCCGCCACCGTGACGATCACCGTCAACGCGCCATAGGTGCAGCTTTTTCCAGCCGGATTAAGGTGGATGCACTTGTGGCTGCACTTACACGACAGATAGAAAAGACACAGGCATGGACCTGGAAAAACATTTGATCGCGCTTTCGAAAGCGCCCGGCATCTCCGGGTATGAATCGTCCGTGCGGGAGACGATCCGCGCCGCGTGGGAGGGGCTGGCGGATGGGTTCGAGGTCGACGGGCTGGGCACGCTGCTCGCCACCCTGCACGGGAACGGCGAGCCGCCGCGCCGCCGCGCGCTCGTCACGGCCCACATGGACGAGATCGGTCTGATGGTGACGCGCGTCGAGGACGCGTTTTTGCGCGTCACGCATGTGGGCGGCATCGACCGGCGCGTTTTGCTCAGCCAGCCGGTCGTCGTACACGGCGAGCGGGACCTGCCCGGCCTGATCGGCAGCCGACCGCCTCACGTCCTGCCCGCGAGCGAGCGTAACGACTACCCCGCGATGGACGATCTCGTCGTCGACACCGGGCTGGACGAAGAAACGATGAAATCGCTCGTTCCGATCGGCACGCCCGTCACCTTCGCGCAGGAGCCGGTGAAGCTCGGCGGCGATCTGATCAGCGGAAAGGCGCTCGACAACCGGGCGTCGGTCGCGGCGCTGACACAGCTTCTCCACGAGCTGGCGGGCCGCACCCATACGTGGGACGTACTCGTCGCGGCGACCGTGCAGGAGGAGGTCACGCTCGGCGGCGGGCAGACCATCGCGTGGCGCACCCGGCCTGACATCGCCATCGTGGTCGACGTTACCTTCGGGACGGGCGGCGGCGTCTCGGAGGATGACGGCTTCAAGCTCGGCGAGGGGCCTTCCATCGTCATCGGGCCGAACGCCCACCCGAAGTTGTTCGACATGCTGCGCGAGAAAGCCGAGCGGCTGGACATCAGTCTGCACCCCGAACCCGCGCCACGCCATTCCGGCACGGAGGGATGGCCGATTCAGGTCAGCCGGGACGGCGTGCCAACGGCGATCATCGGCATCCCCCTGCGAAACATGCACACACCGGTCGAGATCATCTCCCTGAAGGACATCAGGCGCGTCGCGCGGCTCATCGCCGCGTTCGTCAGCGACCTCGACGGGACGACGCTGGACAGGCTGGCGCTCGACGCGGATTAACCCCACCGGACGGATGGCATCATGGACCTTGTGAAGCGGCTCTACGGTTCGTTTGTGGCGCGGGTCATCGTGGCGATGATCCTGACCAGCGCAGGCGTGCTGCTGAGCGACCTTTATGTGCAGGTCAGCCTGCCGCTGGCGATGCTCGGCATGGGCCTGATCGTCGCCGGGCTGGCGATCATCCCCGGCTTCGGCGCAGACCGCGCCGCCCGGAGTTAGCCCGGTGAGCGGGCTGGTCGAACGGTTCTTTCTCTGGCTGGAGGCGCATCGCACCGCCGCTTTCGCGCTCGGCGCGGCGCTGGCCCTCGGCGGGGTCGCGCTGTGGCTGCTGGCGCACGGCGTCCTGCGCTGGCTGGGGCTGGTGCTGCTTTTTCTGGGGATGATGCTCGCACCCCGGTTCGGCGAATCAAAGGACAAATAAGGCGGTTTATGGACATCCTGAGGCAGCTTTCTGAGGCGCTCGGAGTCAGCGGGGCGGAGGCCGAGGTCCGGCGTGTGATCCTCGACCTGATCGAGCCGCACGTCGACGCCGTCGAGACGGATACGATGGGCAATCTGCTCGTGCTCAAGAAAGGCACGGGCGCGGACGGGCTGAAGGTGCTCGTCGACGCCCACATGGACGAGGTCGGGCTGATGGTGACGGGCTACACGTCGGATGGGATGCTGAAAATCCGGTCGGTAGGCGGCCTCGACGACCGCATCCTGCCGGGGACGCGCGTGCTGGTCGGCAAAGGCAAGCTGCCCGGCGTGATCGGCGCGAAGCCCATCCACCTGCTCTCGGCGACCGAGCGGAAAAAGGTCGTCAAGCTGGACGACATGCGGGTCGACATCGGCGAGACGAAGAAGGAGGCCGCCCGCAAGCAGGCCCCGCTCGGCACGCGCATCGCGTTCGACTCGGCCTTTATGGACCTCGGTCCGACGGTGCGCGGCAAGGCGTTCGACGACCGGGCGGGCTGCGCGGTGCTGGTCCACCTGCTTCAGGGCGAGCCGTTCCCGTTCGACCTGTGGGGGGTGTTCGCCGTGCAGGAGGAGGTCGGGCTGCGCGGGGCGCAGATCGCCGCCCACCGCGTCGAGCCGGACGCCGCTTTCGTGCTGGAAGGGACCATCGCGGACGACCTACCGAAAGAGGACGACGTTTCGCCAACGACGGAGCTTCACAAAGGCCCGGCGCTCAACGTGATGGACCACAGCGTCATCTACGACGCGCGCATCAACCGCCTGCTTAAAGAGACGGCGCGCGCGCTCGACATCCCGACGCAGGTCAAGCAGCCGGGCATCGGGGGCACGGACGGCGGGGCCATCGTGAACGCGCTGGGGGGCATCCCGGCGGGCGCGGTGTCCGTGCCGTGCCGCTACATTCACAGCCCGGCGGCCATCCTCAGCAAGGGGGATTACGAGAACATGATCCGGCTGGTGCGGGGGGCGCTCGAACGCTTTGACCGGAACGTGCTGGCCCGGTGATGGTGATGTCACCCTCTGGTGATGGGCGTATCGGCCCGCGCTTCGCCGCCCTCCCCCGGCCTGTGACCTGCCGGGGGATTTCCGCCCCTCAGGTCGGGATGCCGTGACGGGGGCGCGCGGACAACCTGTCCCCGTCGTCTCGGCGCTGCTGGTTAACCCGGCAGGGGAGGTGCTGCTCCAGCTTCGCGACGACGACCCGGCGCTGCTCTACCCCGGCCACTGGACGATCCCCGGCGGGCACGTCGAGCCGGGCGAGACGCCCGCCGAGGCCATACGGCGCGAGCTTCGGGAGGAGATGGCGCTCGACCTGCCGCTGACGGTCTGGCGAACGGTCGACGCGCCGCGCGCCGATTATACGGTCAGGCAGACCTTTTTCACCGGCCAGCTTGAGGTCGACGCCGCCGATCTGCCATTATACGAGGGACAGGCCGTACGGTTCGCCGGGCCAGCCGATCTGGCGGGCCTGCCGCTGGCCTTCGGTTTCGAGGCGATCCTCCGCCAGTTTTTCGCCGCCAGAGCGCGCACGTAGAGGTTTATCGGGAGGGCAAACCGTGATCCCCATACGCGACCATCGCCCCAGCGGAACGTTCCCGGTCGTCACCGTCGGGCTGATCGCCGTCAACACGATCGTGTTTCTATACGAGCAGCTTTTATTGGCGAGCGGCCAGCTTGACCCATTCCTCCAGCGGTGGGCGTTCATCCCGGCGCAGTTGATCGCCAACCCCGGCGCGGAGTTCATCACCGTGTTCACCGCCATGTTCCTGCACGGCGGGTGGCTGCACCTGATCGGCAACATGCTCTACCTGTGGATCTTCGGCGACAACGTCGAGGACACGCTCGGCCCGGTGCTCTACCTGCTCTTTTACTTCGGCAGCGGGGTCTTCGCGACCTTCGCGCAGGCATTAGCCGGTCCGGCGAGCACCGTGCCCAACCTCGGCGCGAGCGGTGCGATCGCGGGGGTGCTGGGCGGCTATCTCGCGCTGTTCCCGCAGGCGCGCGTCGACGTGATCCTGACGCTGGGCTACTTCTGGCGCCGGGCGACGGTTTCAGCCATCCTCGTGCTGGGCGTGTGGATCGGGATTCAGGTGCTTCGCGGCATCTTCTCGCTCGGCCAGATATCCGGGGCGACGGGCGGGGTCGCCTATTTCGCGCACATCGGCGGTTTCATCGCCGGGCTGCTCGCGATGTATCTTTACAAGGGTCTGCGGGGCGGGAGCATCTCACGCGCGTGAGCGGCCCCGCCGCCATGAAATGGGAGTGGTGAAGTGATCGAAACGATACGCAAACTCGTCGAGACGTACGGCCCCAGCGGGTTCGAGGACCGGATTCGCGACGTGATACTGGGCGAGATCGACGGGCTGGCCGATGAGGTGACGGTCGACCCGATGGGCAACGTCATCGCGTGGAAGCGGGGCGGGGAGGAGGGCGCGGCGAAGGGTTTCAGGGGAA
>CAZWUX010000005.1:0-921 GCA_964637665.1 uncultured Anaerolineae bacterium | reverse complement strand
TCTCTGGGGGCCTCCCCGCGGGGCGGGCGCTGTGGTGGCCGCCCCCCGGGGGGGCAACCCCGGGGGGGGGTCGGGGGGGGGGGGGGGGGGCCGCGGCGAAGGTCATGCTCTCAGCGCACATGGACGAGATCGGCGTGATGGTCTCCCACGTCGACGACGAGGGCTTTCTGCGCTTCACGAAGGTGGGTGGCCTGTTCATTAACACGCTGCCCGGCAACCGCGTCGTGTTCGCGGATGGCACGGTCGGCGTGATCGGGACCGAGGCCGAGGTCAGGACGACACAGGCCCCCACCATGGGCCAGATGTTCATCGACGTGGGGGGCGATCACGGCATCGAGGTGGGCGACGCCGCCGGGTTCACGCGGGACATGGCGGTCGACGGCGATCGCCTGATCGCCAAGAGTCTGGACGACCGGATCGGCTGCGCGGCGCAGATCGAGATCATGCGGCGGCTGGAAAGCTCGCCCAATGACGTGGCGTTCGTGTTCAGCGTGCAGGAGGAGGTCGGCAGCCGGGGCGCGCGCACGGCGGCCTACACGGTCGACCCGGACATCGGCATCGCCATCGACGTGACGCTCACCGGCGACACGCCCAAAGGCCCGAAGATGGCCGTCGAAATGGGCGGGGGCCCGGCCATCAAAGTGAAGGACAGCGGGATGCTGGCCGCGCCGGAGGTCGTCCGGCTGATGGTCAACGCCGCCGAGCGGGCGGGGGTCCCCTACCAGCGCGAGGTGCTGGAGGGCGGCTCGACGGACGCCGCGACGATGCAGCTCGTGCGGGCGGGTGTCAGGGCGGGCTGCCTGAGCATCCCCTGCCGGTTCGTCCACACGACCAGTGAGACGGTCGACATGAACGATGTCGAGAACGGCATAAAACTCATGCTGGAACTGCTCGCCCAGCCGGTCGCGTGGTGAGCGGTCG
>CAZWUX010000004.1:41195-44329 GCA_964637665.1 uncultured Anaerolineae bacterium | reverse complement strand
GCGTCCAGCAGCCTGCCGCGCTGTCGAAGATTTTCGAGCGAGGAGAGCACTGATAAGAAGTGCCAAGTGCAGAGTTAAAAGTGCCCGTACAAAAACCTTCGGTTTTTGACGTGGAGTTCGCAGGGCAAACTCCACGTAGTAGTTGGGGAATGAAAAGCTCTGGGCCGGACGGCGCGGCTGGTGCGCTGAGTGTGAAGACCGGCTGTGCCGTTCTTCACGTCGGGAGGCCGGGGTTGGGATGCGGTACACGACGGCTCCGCCGTTCCGAAAAAGCAGCGGCACACGGGCGGCGCGGACAGCGCATCGCAGCACCGAACGAGGCGACGCAGGATATTCCGCGAGCTGCATGTGCAGCCGCCGGGGGATCGATTCCCCCTGATCAACCATTAAAAACCAGCGCGGGCGGCAGGTGATCGCCGCCATGCGTCCCTGATAAGCGACGGCGATCTAACAAAGGAGGTGCTGGAGAAAACTGAAAAGCACGGCACCATACATTAACACTCGTTTTTTCGATGGAAGGAGAAGAAACAAGATGAAGAAATGGCACCGCATCCTGTTGGCTCTTAGCCTGATCCTCGTGCTGGGGCTGGCCGCCTGCCAGACACCCGCAGAACCTACCGAGGAACCGGCGACGGAGGAACCCATGGCAGAAGAGACCATGGAGGAACCCACCGAAGAGCCCATGGCAGAAGAAACCATGGAAGAGCCGATGGAAGAAGCGACCGAAGAGGCGATGGAAGAAACCGAAGAGCCGATGGAAGAAGAGGCGATGGCCGAGCCGTTCAGTGTGGCGGTCGTCACCCCCAGCGCCATCAACGACCTCGCCTTCTCGCAGAGCATGTACGATGCGCTCGTCGCCATTCAGAATGAGATGGGCGAGGAGAACTTCCAGTTCGTGGTCTCGGAAAACATGTTCGTCGTCGAGGACGCCGCTGCGGCGATCCGCGACTACGCCGCCGAGGGTCATGACCTCATCATCGCGCATGGCTCGCAGTACGGCAGCTCGCTGGTCGAGATCGCGCCGGACTTCCCCGACACGGCGTTCGCATGGGGAACGACGGTTGATACGTTCGTCGACCAGGGCGTGACCAACGTCTACGCCTACGAGGCGCGCTCCGAGGAGGGCGGCTACGTGCAGGGCGTGATGGCGGCTATGATGTCCCAGTCGGGCGTCATCGGCGTGATCGGCCCGATCGAGACGGGTGACGCCAAGCTGTACGTCGACGGCTTCATCGCCGGAGTCGAGGCGACGAACCCCGACGCCGAAGTGAACGTCAACTACACCGGCTCGTTCAGCGACGTTGCGCTGGCCGCCGAGGCCGCCAACACGCACATCGAGGCCGGGGCTGACGTGCTGACCGGCACCGCGCAGATGGTCGTCGGCGCGATCGGCGTAGCCGAGGAGAACGGCGTGCTGTGGTTCGGCACGCAGGCCGATCAGTCCGAGCTTGCGCCGAGCATCGTCGTCGCCAACCAGGTCTACCACTGGGAGGTCGTGCTCAAGGACATCATCCAGCGCGTCCAGAACGGCGAGCTGGGCGGTGATTCGTACGCTATCACGCTCGAAAACGGGGGCGAGGCGATCGCCTACAACCCGGCGTACGATATCCCCGAAGACGTGATGACCGCCGCCGAAGACACCATCGCAGGGATCACCGACGGCTCGATCACCATCGAACTGCCGGAGTAACCCACTCATAACGACACAGGTAGATGGGCGGCGGTCAGACCGCCGCCCATCCATCATCCTTTCGCCCAACCTTCCCACCGAGGGTAGACCGCATGGAACACTCCACAGCGCCCACCGGCCCGAAACAGATCGAGCAGCTTGAGATGCGGGGGATCGTCAAGCGTTTCCCCGGCGTGCTGGCAAATGACCACGTCGACTTCGAGGTGCGCGCGGGCGAGATCCACGCGCTGCTCGGCGAAAACGGCGCGGGCAAAAGCACCTTGATGAAGATTCTTTTCGGCCTGTACCAGCCCGACGAGGGCGAAATCTGCATCAACGGGGGGCCGATCCGCATCGACCAGCCTGCCAGCGCCATCGAGCACGGCATCGGCATGGTCCACCAGCACTTCATGCTCGTGCCGTCGTTCACCGTCGCGGAGAACGTCGCGCTGGGGCTGCCCAGCTCGCGCGGGATGCTGCTCGACCTCGACCACGTCTCAGAGCGGGTGCGCGACCTGGCGGAGCAGTACAAGCTGCGCGTCGACCCGGACGAGATGGTGTGGCAGCTCGCCGTCGGGGAGCAGCAGCGCGTCGAGATCATCAAGGCGCTGTACCGCGAGGCGGACATCCTGATTCTGGATGAGCCGACAGCCGTTCTCACCCCGCAGGAAGTCGATGAGTTGTTCATCGTGCTGCGGCAGCTCGTCACGCAGGGCAAGGCCGTGATCTTCATCAGCCACAAGCTGCACGAGGTGCTCGCCATCAGCGACCGGGTGACGGTGCTGCGCGATGGGCGCGTCGTCGAGACGCTGCCGACCGCCGAGACGGATCGACCGGAGCTGGCGCGGCTGATGGTGGGGCGGGAGGTGCTGCTGCGCGTGGAGCATCCGCCGGTCGCCTTCGGGGAGCCGCGCCTCAGCGTCGAGAATCTGCACGCCGGGAGCGACAAGGAAGGGGTGCCCTCGCTGCGCGGCGTCAGTCTGGAGGTGCGGTCGGGCGAGATCATGGGGCTGGCGGGTGTTTCCGGCAATGGGCAGCGCGAGCTGGCCGAGGCCATCGCGGGGCTGCGTGAGGTGACGAGGGGGCACGTCGTCATCGATCGGGTGGATGTCACCGGCTGGTCGCCGACCGCCCTGCTCAAACACGGCCTGTCATACATCCCGGAGGGGCGGCTGCGCGATGGGGCGATCCGCGATTTCACCTGCGCGGAGAACCTGATGCTGCGCGATCTCACCGACCGCCCGTACTCGGACGGCCTGTTCCTGAACCTGCGCCAGATCGCGACTCACACCGACGAGCTGATCGCGAGCTTCGACGTGAAGACCCCCTCGCGCGAGACGCCGCTGAAGAACCTCTCCGGGGGGAACATCCAGAAGCTGATCCTCGCCCGCGAGCTGTCGCGCGAGCCGCACGTGCTGATCGCCGCCCAGCCGACGCGCGGCGTCGACATCGGCGCGACGGAGAA
>CAZWUX010000004.1:3079-41185 GCA_964637665.1 uncultured Anaerolineae bacterium | reverse complement strand
ATCCACCAACAGCTTATCGCCCAGCGTCAGGCGGGCGTCGCGACGCTGTTGATCTCGGAAGACCTCGACGAAATTCAGAATTTATCGGATCGTATCGCGGTTATTTATGAGGGTGAGATCATGGGCGTCGTCGAGCGGGGGGAGGCGACGGCGGGGGAACTCGGCCTGATGATGGCCGGGGTCCGCCGGGATGCGGTGGTGGGGGCGGAACCCGCCTAGCTTCACGCCCGCCACTCATTACGGTTCGCCCGGACTGCCGCTCCATCACAGGAGCGGCGGTTTTTTGTCTGGTGGGCGAAGGGCCGGGCGGGCGCTGTTCCCCCCTGCTGTGAAATCGTCTATGATGGGGTCAGCGTAAAGCGGAGAAAGGGGGAACTCGATGCGAGTCGCGCTGATTTCCGACATTCACGGGAACGCGTTTGCGCTGGAGGCCGTGCTGGCGAGCATCGAAGCTGATCGCCCGGATCGCATCATCTGTCTGGGGGATGTGGCCGCGTTCGGTCCCCAGCCGCATCAGGCGATCGAGCGGCTGCGGGCGCTCGACTTCCCCACCGTCATGGGCAACACAGATGAATGGCTGCTCAACCCCGGCGTGCCGACCCGCCCGGAGGATGACCGGACGCGCCGCCTTGAGGATATCGGCTTCTGGACCGTCAGGCAGCTTAGCCCGGCGGATTCCGCCTACCTGCGGGCCTTCCGCCCGACGATCCGGGTGGCGCTGGGCGGGGACGCCAGCTTGCTGTGCTATCACGGATCGCCGCGCAATTTCCACGACATTATCTCGCCCACGACCCCCGAAGACGACCTCGAAACGATGCTGGCCGGGTTCGACGACCTCGTGCTGGCGGGCGGTCACACGCACGGCCAGATGATCCGGCGTTACCGGGGGCAGATTCTCGTGAACGCGGGCAGCGTCGGCCTGCCTATCGAGCGCCTCCCCACAGGCGACCGCAACCCGCCCTGGGCGGAATACGCGCTCGTCAACTGGGAAGACGGCAGGCTGGGGATCGAACTGCGGCGCACGCCGGTCGACGCGGGGGCCGTCGTGCAGGCGGCGCGGGACAACGGGATGCCGCACGCGGAGTGGTGGGCTAGCGATTGGAGGTGAGTGGAAGCTGCGTTGCTGCTTGGCCGCTCGACGGATCAACCGCCCCGTCGAGCAGCAGCAGCGCCTCGCGGCGCTCGTCTGGCGTGCCGACGGTGAAGCTCCCCAGCACGGCGTGATCCGGCCCGGCAGGCTCGCCCGCCGTCACGCGCAGCCGCAGACCGTCCGATGGGCGGTACAGCCCCACGCGCAGGCGGTAGTTCCCCGGCGGCAGGTCAGGGGGCAGACGCACGGCAAACCGGTCGTGCACGGTCTGCCCGGCCTGCCACGCCGTCGTCGGCAGCAGGCCGCCGCCCGGCACGAAGTCGCTCTGGGCGACGAGCTGCCCGTCCGCGCCGATGATGTGAGCAAACACCTTGAACGAATCCCCAATCGCCTCGGTCGTGCGCCATTCGAGCGCGACGCGCACCACGCCGCCCGGATCGGCGCTCTCGTCGATGACGGCGGCGCGTTCCAGATGGATGATGTTCTCGAACGTCACGCCCTGCGCGGTTAGCTCCGGCTCCGCCGGGCCGCCGACGTACGAGTCCACGCGCGTCGATCCGGCCCACACGGCGTTCGTCTGGTAGAGGGCGCGCCGCACGGCCAGCTGCAGCATACCGTCCGGATCGGTTTTGCCCGCCGCCACGACGATCAGGTCGATATTCCCACCCTCCGCGCCGTTCAGCGCCTCGCCCAGCGCCACCTGAGCCGCCCGCTCCGTCGGGGGCCAGACGTTTATACCGAGCGGCACAACGGGGCCTGGCACGACTTCGGCAACCGCCTCTGCATGGGCGGGCGGGAACACAAGCACCGTCCGGGGGCCGGGGTGGGCGGCGATCGCCCCGGCTGCCGCCGCGTAATCGGCGGCCAGCTCGACATCCTCTGGCGTGCGGAAGTCATAGACACGCTGGGCGAGGTCGCCCGTCACGCGCTCCAGATGGTAGAGGCTGAGCGACGTATCCCGGTGGTAGTAGGAACCAACGTACAACAACTGGATGCTCGCCGGGATGTCCATGAGCTGCGGATGGCGGTTGTCCTCGATGAGATAGGCGTCCGAACCCTCTGCCAGCGCGCGGGCCAGCACGTCGCGGTTGAGGCCCTCCGCCAGATCGACGGTCTGAGCGATCTCCGGCCCCAGATAGGCATACACCTGGACGGGTATCCCCTTCATGGTGATCAACGTGATCGGCTCGCCGTTGCCTTCACGCTGGCGGTCGAGCAGCGTCAGCGCCGCGTCTTCGTAGCCGTACCCGGCGGAAACCTGGTTGACGTAGATCGCGCGGTCCGCCGAAGTGAGCGGAGCCCCGCGGGCATCGTGGATCAGGAGGATGGCGAAGGCCAGATAAGGGGCGAGAATCAGGGCTAGCGCCGCCGCGCCTGCCCAGCGCGCGGCACCCGGCCAGCGCCGGTGTAAAGCATCGACCCCCAGCCGGAGCGAGATTCCCACCGCGACGATGAGTGGCCCGAACGTGCTCAGCAGGTAGCGGGGCGGCAGCCGGACGATGTATCTGTCCACGAGCATCGGGGGAGCGGCGAACGCGATCCCCGGAATCAACAGAAAGATAAGCGCCCAGCGCCGCCGACCGGTGGCGATCCACACGGCGGCCAGCGCGACGAAAACCAGTGCGGCAGGGCCGACGTAGTCCCGCAGGAACTTGGCGTAGTCGGATACGTCGCGCAAAATCCGGTTGATGATCGACGGATCGCCGAGGCGGAACAGGAGGAAATCGTCGAGGCCGACGCTGTGAATGATCGGCACGACGCCCCGGCTGGCCGCCAGCGCGTACACGCCGTGCGACAGCCCGGCGCCGATGGCGACCGCCAGCGCGGCGAGCAGCAGCGCCCTGACCCGCCCAGCGCGGCCCCGCGCGAAGATTAGCGCGCCGACGAAAGGCATCATGAAGATCGGAACGGCGGATATCTTGGTGAGGTATGCGCCGGCGAGAGTCAGCCCCAGCAGCACGGCGACCGGCCAGCGTGGGCGGCGGGCGAGAACGATCGCCAACAGGAGGGCGACGAGCGAGAAGGCCGCCACCTGCGGGTCGGTGAGGGCCATGCGCTCGTGCAGGACGGCGACGGGCAGCAGGGCGTAGAGCGCCCCGGAGAACAGGCCGCTCGCCCGGCCATCCAGCGCCCGGCCCAGCGCGATGCACGCGGCGATGCTCACCAGCCCGGCCAGCAGCGCGACGTAGCGTGTGACGAACGGGCCTTCCGGCCCGGCGGGGTCGAACAGGGCGACCACCATCGGGTAGAGCACCTTGTTGTGCGTCAGCCCGATGAAGGGATCGCCCCGGAGCACGTCCTGCGCCCAGGTTGTGTAGACGGCCTCATCGATGTACAGCGGCATCGCCATCTTGTTGACGATGCGCAGTACGTATCCGGCCAGCACCACCGCCGCCGAAAGCCACACAAACGGCGCGGCCCTGAGGCGGCGGTCAGGTCGTTCGATTGGGGTCATCATACCGATAAAACGCGCTCCTCGACGCGAAAAAACAGCGAACCACAAAATCCTGTAAAAAAGAGACGAAGGCAAGGCCGCCTTCGTTCCGCTAGCGTGCTCGATTGGCGTCGAATCAGTTGATGCCGCAGACGGCCACCCGCCCCGGCGCGCTCAGGTCGGTGCTGATGTCACAATTCGCCACGATCACACACATCACAGCCAGACTCTCTCAAAAATTGCTGCTCGCCCACATGCGACCTGTGGCGGCGAGCTACACTTCAGATTCTAACATATCCATCTTAGAATCGGGTAAAAAACAGTGTTCTATTAACCTAAGTATATCCTTTCGACTGCGCGGCTGCGATAGAATCAGCAGCATGAGGGACAAACGTACTACAATCGTAAGCGAGCGGCGGACGGTAGCAAGCCCCCCGCCGCTGCGGTAATCTTAGAGTGCGCAGCGAGGCGATTTTAACCTTCCTGATGCCACATTTGACGCTCAAACGATCAGAGACACTGACCTATGTTTAAAAATATCCTTCAAGCGCTGGCGGGCAATCCCTACGAGCGCGAGCTGGAACGTTATAAGGAAATCGTCGAGCGCATCAATGCGCTCGAACCGGCGATGCAGGCCCGCACCGACGACGAGCTGCGCGAGCTGACGGCGGGCTTCCGCGAGGAGATGGCGGAGGCGACGGCGGGCTTGCAGGACGATGCCGAGGCGTGCCGCGCCGCCGAGAGCGAGGTGATGGACGCCGTTCTGCCGGAGGCGTTCGCCGCCGTGCGTGAGGCCGCTGTGCGGACCATCGGGCTGCGGCATTACGACGTGCAGCTTATCGGCGGGATGGCGCTGCACGAAGGCAAGATCGCCGAGATGAAGACGGGTGAGGGCAAGACGCTCGTCGCGTCGCTGCCGCTGTACCTCAACGCGCTGACGGGGCGCGGCGCGCACCTCGTCACGGTCAACGACTATCTGGCCCGGCGTGACGGCGGCTGGATGGGGCCGATCTTCCACCTGCTGGGGCTGGCGGTCGGCGTGATCGGCAAGGAGCGCTTCTCGGCGGTGTACGACCCGGAATACGTCGATCCGGGCGGCGATCTGGAGGACGAGCGGCTCGTCCACTGGCGTCCGACGCTGCGGCAGGAGTGCTATCAGGCCGCCGTAACGTATGGGACGGCGTCGGAGTTCGGGTTCGACTACCTGCGTGACAACACCGCGACCGATCCGGTCCGGCTCGTGCAGCGGGAGCACGCCTACGCCATCGTCGACGAGGTCGACTCGGTGCTGATCGACGGTGCGCGGACGCCGCTTATCATCTCCGGCCCGGCGGAACAGGCGTCGGACATGTACCAGCGGTTCGCGGAGCTCGTCGAGCACGCGCGGCTGCGCCGCAACACGACCGATCTGCGCCACGAGGAGGCGGACGGCGATTACGATCTCGACGAGCGCACGCAGACCGTCTCGCTGACGGATCGCGGCATCGAGAAGATCGAGCGGCAGCTGCCAGAACTCGACCTGGATGCGGGCGAGAGCCTGTACGATCCGCAGTATTATGATCTCGTCCACTACCTCGAAAACGCGGTCAAGGCCAAGTACAACTTCCAGCGCGACATCGACTACATCGTGCAGGGGGGGCGGGTGATCCTCGTCGACCAGACGACGGGCCGCCCGATGCCCTCCCGCCGCTACAGCGAAGGGCTGCATCAGGCCATCGAGGCCAAAGAGGGCGTGCGCGTCCGGCGCGAGGACGTGACCATCGCGACGATCACGGTGCAGAACTACTTCCGCATGTACGACAAGCTGGCGGGCATGACGGGCACCGCCGTCACGCAGGCGGAGGAGTTCGACGAGGTGTACGGGCTGGACGTGATCGCCATCCCGACCAACGTCGAGTATCAGGCGCAGGAAGGCGAGCTCGACACGGATAAAGAGAAGGTCGGGCAGGTCATGCCGTCGATGGCGGCCTACGAGGAGGACGATAACTACCCGATCATCGTCTACCGGTACCCGGAAAAGTCAAACGGGCCGGATTTCTTCAAGCGCGTCGACTTCCCGGATCAGGTGTATATGTCCATCGACGGGAAGTTCACATCCGTCACGCAGGAGATTCAGGAGCTGGTCGAGGCCGGGCGTCCGATTCTGGTGGGTACGGGATCGGTGGATGCCTCCGAGGAGTTGAGCCTCCGCCTGAAAAAGATCGGGCTGGCGCACGAGGTGCTCAACGCGAAGAATCACCAGCGCGAGGCCCTGATCGTGGCGCAGGCGGGGCGCTCCGGCGCGGTGACGATTTCGACCAGCATGGCCGGGCGTGGCACCGACATTTTGTTAGGCGGCAACCCGGAAGGGCTGGCCGCCAAGTTTCTGGCCGAAAAACTGTTCAACGTGGAGGCGTTCGGGGCGATCGTCGCGCACGTCGCGGACGGCGATCTCGAAGCGGCGCGTAAAGAGGCCAAATCCACGCGGGCGATGGACGAGGCGCTCGTCGACTGGGCGAATGAGGCGTATCACGACCTCGTGCGTAAGGCGGAGGTCGAGGACATCATGGGCGCGGTCGTCGACGACGTGCGCGCCGACCCCGTCTACGAGACGATCCCCTATGACACGCTCGTCAAGTTGACGCAGCAGGTCAACCTGGCGAACATCGACGCCAGCCGCATGGAGCGGGCGCGCCGCATGGCGGAGGAAGCGGATATCCCGCTGTCGCTCATCCCCGATCTCCAGTACCGGCTGGACGAATATCGCTCGCTCTCCGGGCTGCTGGGGCAGGCCGGTCTGATCGACACGCTCACGCGCCTGTTGTTCGAGAAGCACTATAACGCGCGGGCCGCGCTCGTGCGGGCGGTGCTGGCCGACGATCTGGACGAGGCGAAACGCATCACCCGGACCATCCCGTCGATGCCCGAATCGCTGATCGGGGAGATTCAGGCGATCCGCGAGGAGTGCCGGAATAACCGCCGGACGGTGTGGCAGGCGGGCGGCCTGCACGTCATCGGCACGGAGCGCCACGAGGCGCGGCGCATCGACGACCAGCTTCGCGGGCGCGCCGCGCGTCAGGGCGACCCCGGCTCATCGCGCTTCTACCTGTCGCTGGAGGACGAGCTGATGCTGCGTTTCGGCGGCGACCGCACGAAGCGCCTCATGGAGCGGCTCAACATCCCGGAGGACATGCCCATCTCGGCCAACCTGCTCAGCAACGCCATCGAGCAGGCGCAGGGCCGTTTCGAGAGCTACAACTTCGAGATCCGCAAGAACCTCGTCGAGTATGACGAGGCCGTCAACCGGCAGCGCGAGATCGTCTATGACGAGCGGCGTCAAATCCTGCTGGGCGATGCGGGCGACCTCGACGCGCTGGTCAGGCGATTTATGGCCGAGACGCTTGAGCGGACCATCGCCCGTCTGCGCGACAACTACGAGGGCTGGGCGCTGGGCGAGGTCCAGACCACGATGTCGGACTTCTCGAACGTCGAGACGGGGGAGGTCAACACGCGGGGCGTCGTGCAGCGGACGCTGTCGCTCTACCCGCGCCCGGTGGGTGAGGAGCTTGAGGACCTGCTCACCATCGAGGACGACGACGAGCTGGTCGCGGAGCTGCGCGAGCTGATCCTCGACGGGATGGACGAAAGCCACCACCTGCGGATGCTCTACGCCGAGATCGCGCGCATCGTGCCGCTGTGGCCGGTGCTGCCCCGCGTCGACGCGCAGGGCATCGAGGGTTGGGACGCCTTCATGCGGCGGCTGGAGGAGGTTTTCGGGCGGTATACCGAACCGCTGGACGAGGCCGAGCGGGCTGAAATCTGGGATGAACTCCGCGAGGCGCTGGAAGCCGCCCGCCGCGAGTTCACGGCAAGTGTTGGCAAGGGAACCAAACTTGCAGATGCTCAAAACCGGCTCCAGAACCACATGGGAGTTGCCCTGCGGCGCGCCTACGAAATTCCGCTGGCCGAACTCGAAATTGAGGACATCGTCGAGGCGCTGCTCGTGCGGGTCGACGATCTGCTGGCAACTGCCCGCCTGTCGCCGGACGGCAAAGGCGGCGATGGGGAGAGCGGCGAAAATGGCGACCGCGTGCGGGCCGTCGAGCGCAGGCTGTACGCCATCGGCGAGGACGAGCTGGCCGAGTACGAGCGCGCGCTGATGCTCAACGTGATCGATCATGAATGGCGGCAGTACCTCACCGCCATCGACGATCTCCGTCAGGGCGTCAACCTGGAGGCGTTCGGCCAGCGCGACCCGAAAGTGGAGTTCAAGCGCCGCGCCTTCGAGATGTTCGACGCGCTGCGGTTGGACGTGGAGGAAGGCATCGCCCGGCAGTTCTTCAGCCAGCTTCCGCGCCACCGCCAGATTATCGAGCAGCGCGAGCAGCAGGAAAAGCTGCTCGACAACCTCGCCACGCTCGGCTACCGCGTCGAGCGCAAGGTCTCGCGGGACAGCGCGGGCCGGGTGCAGGTGTCACAGACGGTCCACAAAGACCTGTGGAGCAACGTCGGGCGCAACGATCCGTGCCCCTGCGGCAGCGGCAAGAAGTTCAAGGACTGCCACTACCGTGAAATCCAGAAGCAGCGGTCGACGGTCGGTCAGGATGAGATCGTCCGGGGTCCGAGCCGCCGCAGACGGCGGTAGTAATGATTTTCTGGGGGGCGTCGCCCCCCAGACCCCCGTCAGGGCCGCAGGCCCCTGAACCCCTGTAGAATTGGCGGCGCTCTGCGCCGCCAATTGCATTTAAGGGCTACCCTGCATGTGATTGAGCTACAAGAGAGAACGTATTATTCAGGTTGATGGCGGTTTCGCGAGGGGACTGCCTCGCCTATAATGAAGCAACACGGCGATGAGAGGATGGCCCTGTCATGCCCCCCGACAATCCAGACCCATCTGAAGACCGCCATGCAAAGGCGCGCGAGCGGATGGTCCGCCAGCAGCTCGAACGGCGGAACATCACCGACGAACACGTCCTGCGGGCGATGCGAACCGTGCCGCGCCACGCCTTCATCCCGCCTGAGATGCAAAAATCGGCCTACGCAGACGGCCCGCTGCCCATCGGGGCCGGGCAGACGATCTCCCAGCCATACATCGTGGCCTATATGACGCAGCTCCTCAAGCCGGAGCCGGGCGATAAGGTGCTGGAGATCGGCGTGGGGTCGGGCTACCAGACGGCGGTGCTGGCCGAGATCGTCGATGAGGTGATCGGCGTCGAGCGCATCCCGACACTGGCCGAGGGGGCGCGGGCGCGGCTGAAGGCGCTGGGTTACGACAACGTGACCGTGCACGTCGGGGATGGCACGCTGGGCTACGCCCGCGCCGCGCCATATGACGGCATCCTCGTCGCGGCGGCCTCGCCGGGCGTGCCGGAACCGCTCATCAGGCAGTTGAAGGTCGGCGGACGGCTCGTGATCCCGGTGGGGGACGACTACTCGCAAACGCTGCGGCGGGTCACGCGGACGGAGAGCGGCCTGCGCACCGAGGATCTATCGCCCGTACGATTCGTGCCGCTGATCGGCAGGCACGGGTTCGAAGATCGGCTGATCTAAGTACCCGCTATCCAGGCCAATTGACGCATCGCAGCAGGGTGTGCCGATGCTCGGCATTTCCGGCCAAATTTATCGACGTTGACATTCCCTCGATCCGCCTGTAGAATGGCATCAAGAACAGAGTCGTAGTACTCTGGTCCCACCTGCCAGGCTGCTCCCTGACGACACCGTACAAGGAAGCAGAAAAAAATCCCGCTCCGCCAGCTAAAGCCGGTTGTGCCTGCCAGCACGACGCTTTATCACGCCTTGACCGGTGATAAGCTGGCCCGCTCAGTCTACGCTTGTTAGAGAGGGGTCATAGGTTATGCCTGCGCATTTTCGATCTAGTGTTCCACAGGTGCGCCGCAAACGCCAGCGGTCAGCGCCGACCGCCCGCCTATCGCTGCTGGGCGGCCTGATTCTAGTAGCCCTGTTCGTCATCGTCCCGGCGGCGATGGCCGACCTCACTATCCCGGACGAGTCCTTACCGGTCTATATCCAGACGACCGGCCCGCTCGCCGAGCTGGGCATCGGGGACTACCGAACCAATCACCCGATCTCGGTGTCGGATGAGGAAGGGCGCGACCCGGAGGGCTTTGGCGACAACACGACGCACCAGATGGTGGTCGCAATACCCTGTCTGCCGGGCACTTTGTGGACGTTCGACATCTTCGACCCGGCCATTGACGATGCAACGGGCATCGACGAGCCGCGCGACGGCTTCAACGACGACACGGATGACCAGAACTGGTATGATGACACGACCTTCTGGCTGTTCGACCCGACCGGTGCGGAAGTTGCATCGACCACCTATTCGCCGGGCGACTCGGCGGGCGCGTGGGATACCCTCGCGACGATAGAGGTCGACAACCCCTATCCGTGCGGTGATTACGTCGTCGAGACCTACACCGGCAACGATCAGGCCGAGGTCGGCGGGCTGCCGACGAGCGGCTCGATCGAAGACGTGGACGGCATCGACGTGGAGCAGCTTCTCGGGCTGAACAACGACGACAACGCGTGGCGGCTGCGCATCGTCGACAGCCAGAACGCCCCGAACCTCGTCCCCGGCCCGGATGGCATCCTCGGCACCGGAGACGAGATTCAGGTCCGGCTGCGCTCGCTGTCTTACCAGCACTCCTCGAACGACTGCCAGGACTTCTACTGGCTCGTCGAGCAAGGTGACCCCCAGCTTTACGTCATCAACTTCGACCTGGACGACGAGCCGTCCTATGGCGCGGGCATCCCGTGCTACTTCCCGCCGGGTGTCGAGGGCACGTGTGCCGATGGATCGGTCCCCGCTGGCGCGATCCAGGGGACGCGCTCAGGCAACACGACGTGGAACGACGGCGAATACGGGCGTCCGTCCTTCGGCGATCTGGAGACGTTCGACATTCCGGGCGGCGACCTGACGGGTGATGCGACGAGCAACCCACCCGCCGGTGTGTGGCGCGCGGAAATCTGTGTCGACGGCGGCAACCAGTACTCGCTTGAGGTTCCGGGCTACGACCTGTTCGTCGAGCCGCCTGACCTGCCGCAGCTCACCATCGACAAGGACGACGGTGTGGAGATCGTCAGCTCGCCGGGTTCGACGAGCTACACGATCACGATCACGAACGAGGGCGTGGGCGCGGCCCTGCCGCTGCCCGGCGACGCCATCGAACTCACGGACGAGCTTCCGTCCGGCATGACGTTCGACAGCTGCACGGTCAACGCGCCGCTGATCGGCACATGCTCGTACAACGGCGGATCGGGCCTCGTCGAGGTCGATCTGACCGGCCACGACGATTACCCCAACATCATCCTGCCCGGCGTCAACGCCGCCGCGAACAGCGGCACGGTGACGGTCAATGCGCTGGTCGACTCCGGTCTGGCCGGTGGCACGCTGCTCGAAAACGTGGCGACCATCGACTACACAGACGAGTTCGGCAACGACTACCCGCCGGAGACGGATAACGACATCGACACGGTGGTGGGCGAAGGCGAGCCGGTGGCGGACCTCTCGCTCGACAAGTCAGTCAGCGCGTCGACTGCGGATGTCGGGGACGTGGTCACCTACATGATCGAGGTGACGAACAGCGGCCCGAACGACACGACCGGCGTGACGGTGACGGACGACTCGCTGACGACTGCCAACTCGGACTATGCCAGCGTGACGGTCGCAGCGGCCAGCCCGACACAGGGCTCCTATGACACCGCTACCGGCGTGTGGACGGTGGGCGCTCTGGCCGTTGGTCAATCCGAGACGCTGGCCGTTCAGGTCGAACTGGCGGTCACCCCGCCGGTCTCGAACGTCTCGGAGATCACGTCAAGCGATCTACCTGACCCCGACTCGACGCCCGATAACGGCGATCCGGGTGAGGACGATCAGGATGACGTGACGATCAACCCGCCGGGCACGCCAACTGATAATGACGATGACGAGGATAAGCCCAGCACCTCGTCCAGCTCGCCATCGGCAGACACCTCGACAGGCAGCGCGCTGATCACCGATCCGGCGCTGCTCAAGTCGGTGACGCCTGAGGACGCCGTGACCGGCGAGACGGTGATCTGGACTATCAACGTCAGCAACCCGACGAGCGGGACGATGGAGAACGTCGTCGTGACGGACACCGTTCCGTCGATGTTCGAGGTGGTACGGGTGTCGACCAGCCAGGGCGACGCCTCGGCGGCTGGCAACAGCATCACGGCGAACATCGGGACGCTGGAGCCGGGCGAATCGGCGGTGATCAACGTCGAGACGGTCGCGAACGACCTCGCGGCGCCGCCCGATTCGTGCAACGTGGCCTTCGTCGGAGACGTGCAGTCGAACGAGGCCTGCGTGAACGTCTTCCCGGAGGAACTGCCCGCGCTCGGCGGTGGGCGTCCGCCGCTGGACGTGGCGTCGGGCGGCCTGTGGCTGCTCTTCGTGGTGGGCGCCGGGCTGTTCCTGACCGTCGGATGGGCGATCTTCCGGTGGTCGAGCGCCTCGCGCCGCCTGTAAAAAACAAACAACGGGCGGTGAGATGATCACCGCCCGTCCATAGAGCCCAGACAGCAGAGAAGCCCTCCGCCCCGCAAACGGAGGGCTTCTTGCTAAAGGAGGAGAAGAAATGGCCGCCGCTGAGGAGGCAGCGGTGCCCGTTTCCGGGCTACTGAGATACCAGCGCTGGCGCTCCGTATAATGCCTGCGCGTTTGCCACGTCGGAGGGGGCCAATCCGCGCACCCCGGCGTAGACGGGCCACATCAGCGAACTGCGAACCGAACTGTGAGGCAGGCCGAGGGCGTGCCCCATCTCGTGCATGACGGTCGTGCCCAGGTGGACCTGGTAGGGGAAGCCCTGCGTGGGCGTCCCGGTGACCCAGTTCTCGGATTCGTCGAGGACGATGTCGCCGTCGTACCAGACGGCCCCGCCAGAATACGGGTAATATGTCTGGGCGACCTTGCCGCCCGGCCCGTCGAAGGCGTGGCGGTTGCCGTAGCCGCTGGCGGCCCAGCTCACGACGATGTCGCCGTCGGCGGGGACCTCGGTTATTGTCAGGGCCGTCACGTCGGCCCACGCCTGCGCCGCCTGCCGGACGGCCTCACGTGCGGCCTCGCAGTCGAGCGAGGGCGGGCAGTTGGCGATGCTGTAGGTCAGGTCGGTTTTGTTCCAGCGATAGGTCGTCGCGGCGGCGTCATGATCCGTGTGCGCCTCGTGCCCGCTCAGGTAGGCGGTCATGGCGTTGCGACCCGGCTGACTGTACCAGTTGAACGTTACCACTACGGCGAGGCCGACGAGGATTATCAAGATGGTCGCGTACACCATCGGAGTCGTGTCGGGTTGTTCGAGTGTCTTTGTTCTGGTGGTTGAGCGCTGCATCTTAAAGAATAAATCCCTTTGCGAGTTTCGATCTGCCCCTGCGTTTGTAATCACCTTCACTTAAAGTGTAGGAGAGGACAGGTAAAATCTAAATGGGGAGATGTACCGCCTTACTTAAGTACCATGTGAAGGATGGCACGATTACGGGCGGACGGCGCGCCCGGATATGCCCGGTCGACGCCGCCAGTGTGGTACAATGCAGGTGCATTCCGGGGTATTGATGGGCGCATCGACCGCCGCGCAGCGCGGCGAAAAAAACGACACCGGGATGCACATACCAACGGGCGCGAGCGCTGTACCGGCTTCGCGCCTTCCCCTGAACTACTCACATCAGCCGCCACCGGCGGCCCTAAGCAATAAGGAGTCTGGGATGCGGACACCGTTCCTGGCCGGAAACTGGAAAATGCATAAGACCATCGACGAGGCGGTGGCCTTCGCCAACGCGGTGAAAGGCCCGCTGGCCGAGATCGAAGGGGTGGACAAGGCAGTCTGCGCCTCGTTCGTGGCGCTGCCCGCCCTGTCGGACGTACTGGCGGACAGCGAGGTCATGGTCGGCGCGCAGAATATGTACTGGGAGGAAGCGGGGGCCTACACGGGCGAGGTTTCCCCATTGATGTTGAAAGGGGTGGCCGACCTCGTGATCATCGGGCACTCGGAGCGCCGCCAGTACTTCGGAGAGACGGACGAGACGGTCAACAAGAAGCTGAAAGCCGCGCTGGCGCACGGCATCAAGCCCATCGTGGCGGTGGGCGAGAGCCTGGAGCAGAACGAGGCGGGCGAGACGGAGTCCTGGGTCAGCGGGCAGGTGCGGGCCGCGTTCGACGGCATCAGCGCCGAGCAGGCGCGTGGCATCGTCGTGGCCTACGAGCCGATCTGGGCGATCGGCACGGGCCGCGCCGCCACGCCGGAGCAGGCTAACCAGATCATCGGGGAGGTCGTGCGCGGGACGCTGGCGAAGCTCTACGGCAAGGACGTGGCCGAGGACATGGTGATCCAGTACGGTGGAAGCTGCAAGCCGTCGAACATCCGCGAGCTGATGTCCCAGCCGGAGATCGACGGCGGGCTGGTGGGCGGCGCGTCGCTCGACCCGGAGAGCTTCATCGAACTCGTGCGCGGCACCGCCGAGGTCATGGAGGGGATGGAGGAGTAACAGTCGGGCGGGCGCTCGATCACGCCATAAAGGACGGGGGCGCGGTGATCATCTGCCGCGCCCCCATTTTCACTCAGCGTGATGGGGTGAAGCCTACGACGGGTTATTCCTCGTCCCAGTCGTCGTAGTCGTCATCCCAATCGTCGTCGTCGTCCCACTCGTCGTCGTCGTAATCGTCATCCCAGTCGTCCTCGTAGTCGTCGTCCCATTCTTCGTCGTCCCACTCCTCATCGTCTTCCTGCGGCCCCGGCGCGCGCAGCACCAGTTCCTCTTCAAGCCAACCGTTCATCGTGCTTTTCTCCCCTTGATGGATGGTTATTGAGCCTGGGAAAACCGGAAGGTATATGGCTGGTATCCGGTTTTCGGCGTATATCGAAAAATTGTGTTTGGCCGCCCCTGCGCCAGGCGATGTACAGGAGCCATGATGCGGTTTCTACGTTAACCGTTTTCCTGATAGGGTTGCGCCAGTTAATTCCCTGTGTTGTTTGTGTTTCTGCCTCCTGTAAAGCAGCCCAACAGGGCAGTGAGTGCCAAACCGTAGGTTTGGGCAAACCAGAAGTTTGCGGCAAACCGTCGGTTTGCTTTGCAGCGCGATACAGGGTCGCGCGGATTGGCCCGGATTATAGTCAGGTTGAAGCAGAATGCAAGAGGATTTCAGGGGGAGTTTTTGGGGCCGGTGGCACGACTTTCAGGGTTTATTTAGGATGGCTTGTGAACTTTTTAGCAGCAGGGGTTTATGGTGATGAAAGAATGGGGGGAACGTCCGGGTGCGGACCAGAAGGGATGTGTGAAAAATGGGCTTCAGGTGGGCGGGCTGCCCGGCGGGCGGGTTCACATCACCACAGTTTCCGGACTTGCAGACGCATCACCGGGTTGGCGGTTCTTTTTGTGGAAAAACCGGCGTGACTTTGCCGTGCTGCACAGTTGAGCGAGGAAAGGACATCCCATGCCAGAGCTGCCCGACGTAGCGGTGTTTAAGCAGTACATCGACGCCACGTCACTGCACCAGACCATCGCGGACGTGACCGTGCGGGCTAAGCGCATCGTGAAGGGAACGGCGGTCGACACGCTGAAGGACGGGCTGACCGGAAACCAGTTCGAGTCGACGGAGCGGTGGGGGAAATACCTGTTCATCGCGCTGTCGGAGGGCGGCTGCCTGGTCATGCACTTCGGCATGACGGGCCGCCCGGTCTACTTCAAGGACATGGCGAAGGAGCCGGAGTACGACTACCTGCTGATCGCGTTCGAGAACGGCTACCATCTCGCCTACGACATCCCGCGCAAGCTGGGCGCGGTGCGCCTGATCGACGATGTGGATGCGTTCGTGGCGGGCAAGGGCCTCGGCCCGGACGCGCTGTCGCTGGATGTCGAGGGCTTCAAAAAGCGTCTGGACGATAGGCGGGGGATGATCAAATCGGCGCTGATGGACCAGACCGTGATAGCCGGTCTGGGCAACGTGTACACGGACGAGATTTTATTCCAGGCCGGAATATGGCCCCGGACGAAGCTCGCCGACCTCGACGACGGCGAGCTTCGGGCGATCTACCATGCCATGTGCGACGTGCTCAACACGGCCATCGACTGCCACGCCGAGCCGGATCAGTTCCCGGCGGACTGGCTCATCCCGCACCGCGAGCAAGGGGCAGAGTGCCCGCGCTGCGGGGGAAAAATCGAACAGATCGACGTGAGCGGGCGGACGGGCTATTACTGCCCGTCCTGCCAGCCGGAGTCGTAGATAGCCAGGTCGCCTCAGACGGGCATCGCGCGGCCTGCCTCCACGTCAGAGTGGAACTGGAGCCAGCGGACGATGTCGCGGCGGCGGAGCATCCCGGCGAGCTTGCCATCACGCATCACGGGAAGCTGGCGCACGTCGCGCTCCATCAGCTTGTTGAATGCATCGGCGGCGTCCTCATCCGTCGGTACCGTCAGAAGCTCGCTGGCGGGCGTCATGATGTCCATCACGGGGGTGTCGTCCCAGCGGTCGCGGGGCAGGCGGCGCACATCGTCCAGCGTGACGATGCCGCGCATCGCGCCATCCGCTGCCATGACGGGGAACGACTGCTCGTCCGACCCCATCAGGTGATCGTGGACGAAGGTGCTCACGGTGATGTCGGGGGGCACGGTGGGCGGGTCGGTGCGCATCATGCGCTCGACGGGGACGTGTTCCAGCACGTCCTGAATGACGACGTTCTGGTAGCTCTGGATCGAGGCGCTGTTCAGGAACCAGCCGATGAAGGCCAGCCACAGGCCGTTGATGAAGCCCTGCCCGAAGAAGGGGATCGACACGCCGAAGATCATCGAGACGCCGATGATGATGAAGGCCCACGCGATGGCCTGCCCCACGTACGAAGCCCAGCGCGTCGCCTTCCGCACGCTGCCGGTGGCGGCCCACAGGATCGAGCGCAGCACGCGCCCGCCGTCGAGCGGGAAGCCGGGGATCAGGTTGAAGACCCCCAGCATGAGGTTAACCGACCCCAGCCAGAGCGCCATCGTGGTGAGCGGGCCGGACTGCTGGATGATGGTTGTTGGGTCGCTGATGGCCTGCGAGGTGGTTCCGAGGCCGACGCCCGCCGCAAGCAGCAGCACCACGCCGATGACGAGGCTCATGACCGGCCCCACGATGGTGATCAGGAACTCGGCGGCGGGCGAGTCGGGATCGCGCTGGATGTTGGACACGCCGCCGAACAGGAATAACGTAATGCTGCGCACGGGCACGCCGCGTGCCTGCGCGACGAGGGAGTGGGCCAGCTCGTGGGCGAGCACCGACCCAAAGAACAGGATCGCCGCCACGACGGCGAGCAGCAGCGATTGGCCGGTCGACCAGTCGGAGTGTGTCTGCCCGAACAGCGACGCGAGGTTCCACGTCACGAGCAGGAAGATCAGCAGCCAGCTCCAGTCGATGCGAATTTCGATACCAAAAATGCGGCCTAAGCTCAAGCCTCCACGCATTGTAATGTTGCCTCCTTAGTTGAGAACCCCCGCAGGGACCCTCATACCAGTAATCGGGTGAGCCAGCGCTCGCGGGAAAAACACTCCAACCCGTTAAGCAAATCCGCAGAGCGGTTTGCCATTCATTATTCAGCGTAAACCTTCATCCCTATAAAAAGCGAATGTGAAACGTAAAAAAGACCTAAAAGAAGTAGCACGACGCGCCGGGTAGACGCTCCCGGAACGCGGCGGGCGGCTCTGTTTCCCCATCGGGGGCAGGTTTTCGCCCCTATGTTCTAGACGCACCCGGTTGGGTATAATCGGCATGGTCGTCCTGATTGGCCGCGATTGCTGTGGTATGCAAACGATGTGTTTGCCGCAAACTGTGTTTGCCGCACAGGGGGAGGTTCCTGATGGAAGCGATGCTCAACATCCCTGCCCCCCAGACCTCGTTCATCGGGCGGGATGACGAGATCGACGAGATCATCGACCTGCTGACCGATCCCGACTGCCGCCTGCTGACGCTCGTGGGGCCGGGCGGGGTCGGCAAGACGCGCCTCAGCATCGAGGTGGCGAACCGGGTGATAGACCACTTCCCGGACGGCGTTTACTTCGCGCCGCTGACGACGCTGGGGCCGGCAGACGACATCGTCGGGGCGATGATCGACGCGACGCCGTTCGAGTCCCAGCAGGAGCCGTACGACCCCCGGCAGGCGTTCCTCAACTACCTTGAGACGAAAAATCTGCTGCTCGTGCTCGACAACTTCGAGCACCTGCTCGATCGCGCCCCGCTGCTGAGCGAGATGGTGGGCCGCGCGCCGGGCGTCAAGCTGCTCGTCACCTCCCGCGAGGCGCTGAATTTGCAGGAGGAATGGGTGCGGCGCATCGAGGGGATGGCGCTGCCGGAGGCGGACGACCACCCGGAGGGAACCAGCGCCGTGCAGTTGTTCCTCGACCGGGCGGGGCAGGTCCGGCGGCCTGACACGCTCGACCTGGCGAGCGTGGTCGAGATTTGCCGGTTGGTGGAGGGGATGCCGCTGGCGATCGAGCTTTCGGCGGGGTGGGTCAACGCGCTGACCCCGGCGGATATCGCGCGGGAGATTCGCCGGAACATCGACATCCTGACCTCGACCCGGCGGAACGTCGCGCAGCGGCATCGCAGTATGCGGATCGTCTTCGACCACTCCCTGCAACTGCTCACGGAGGAGGAGCAGGACGTTTTCCGGCGGCTGACGGTGTTCTGCGGCGGGTTCACGCGGGAGGCGGCGGACGCCGTCGCGGGGGCGTCGTTCCAGACGCTCGCGCTGCTGGTGAATAAGTCGCTGCTGCACCTGAACGCGGACGGGCGGTACACGATCCACGAACTGCTGCGGCAGTACGTCGAGGGTGCGGGCTCCGATCTACGCGACCGGCACATGGCCTATTTCATGGCGATGCTGCGCGACGCTCCGCTGAAATCCGCCGAGCAGTTGGCCGCGCTCGACCGGATCGAAGGGGACATCGGGAACATCCGCCGGGCGTGGGAGCGGGCGGTCGAACGGCGGGATTATGAGGCCATCGAGAACGCGTGGGAAAACCTGAGCCTGTACTGCGACATGCGGACGCAGTACCCGTTCGGCGTGAAGCTGCTGCGGATGGCGCTGGAGACCGGCGGCTCGCCGCTGTTCGTGAGCCGGGTCACGGCGCAGATCATCCGCATGATCCTGTTCGGCGGGTTGGAGCACGAGAGCGACCTGCGGGCCGAGCTAAACACATGCCTGGCCGTCGCCCGCGAGCACGAGTCGCCCGCCGACGAGGCGTTCTGCCTGTACCTGCTGGGCATCGATGACTTGATGTACGTGTACAAGCAGCCGCATTACCTGATGGTCCAGATATCGCAGGAGGCCGCCGAGCCGATGCGGGAGGCGCTCGCCAAATTCCGGGCGCTGGACGTTCCCTTTTACGTGTCGGACGCGCTCACGTGGCTGGGCATGGCCGAGATGAATCTGGGGCGATCCGAGGAAGGGCTGGCCCACCAGCTGGAGGCGCTGGACATCCGGCATGAGATGGGCGACCGGCACGGCGCGGCATGGGCGATGCACAGCCTGGGGCACGCCTACTACGACCTGAGGCGCTACCCCGAATCGGTGAGCACCATCCAGCAGGCGGCGGCCCTGCTGCGGGAATACCGGAGCATCAAGGGCATCATCAGCAGCCTGACGACGCTGGGGCGGGTCGGGCTGAGCCGGGGGGATTTAGAAGAGGCGCGGGAGACCGCGCAGGAGGTGCTTCGGCTGTCGCGCAGCGTCGATAACCCGGAGGGCGAGCTCAGCGCGCTGGGCCTGCTGGCGACGCTGGCCTGTCTGCTGGAAGAGGACTACGAAACCGGGATGGACCTCGCGCGGGAGTCACAGGCGGTCGGGGAGCGGGCGTTCCACTCGTACGTCGACCCCTTCACACGGGCCGGGCTGTCGTTCGCGGCCTGCGGGCTGGGCGACTTCGAGATGGTGCGGGGCGGGTACACAGAGTTGTTCTGGAAGGCGTATGACGATCCGACGGGTGGATCGATGGTGCTGGCGCTGGAGGCGGTGGTGCGCTATGAGGAAGGCGATCTGGAGGGGGCGGCGGAACTGCTGGCCCTCATCCGGCGGCTGCCGGATTACGGCACGGGCTGGCTGGACCGCTGGGCGCACCTGGAATGCGTGCAGGCCGACCTCGAACGGCGGCTGGGCGAGGCAGCGTATCTCAGGGCGTGGGAGCGCGGGTCGGCACTCGACGCGGTGGCGACCATCGAAGCGATCGTGGATGTGCAGCCGGGGGACGTTCAGGAACAGGCCAACCAAGCGCTGCCGGAGCCGCTCACCGAGCGTGAGATGGAGGTGCTTGGCTTACTTGCGGCGGGCATGACGAACCGGGAGATCGCGGATCAGCTCGTGCTGGCGGTGGGCACGGTCAAGGTGCACACGCGGAACATTTACCAGAAATTAGCGGTGAGCAACCGCACGCAGGCGGTGACGAAAGCCGCCGAAATCCATCTGATCTAAGCAGAAAAAATACCCCCTTCGCAGGGGCGATCTACCTCTTCTGGGTGATCTCAACTACCCCCTCCGTGCCGTATGATCAGGCCAGATTGACACACTTACTGGCAGGAGGGAAAAACGAGATGTTAGGTACACTCAAGCGGACAGGCTGGCTGTTTGGCCCGGCGCGGGATGTCGAAGCAGGATGCGCTGAGGGAAGCGGGCGGGCGGCGGCGATGGAAATGGGCCGGGCGCGGGTCGAACCCGCAGCGGCGACCGGCCCCTGCCGGGAGGATGCCCGCGTGCTGCGCCCGACGATGGTCGGGCCGCACATGATCCTCGTATCGTGCCCGGACCACCAGACCCGATCGTGGCGATAGACCGGCCCCCGACGGGAAACACATCACCCCACCGGATTGACGACCGGTGGGGTTTTTCGCGCGCGTGACTCCGGCGGGTCGCCTGCGCCATCCCCGGCCAATGAGCCGGGGATGGCGCAGGTTATAACGCCGGAAACGACACGGCGACGACGGATCGGGGAATGCTCAGACGAGGGCGAGGGCCTGATCCAGATCGCCAATAATATCGTCGATGTTCTCGAT
This sequence comes from uncultured Anaerolineae bacterium, assembly GCA_964637665.1. Taxonomy (GTDB): domain Bacteria; phylum Chloroflexota; class Anaerolineae; order Aggregatilineales; family UBA3940; genus CAZWUX01. The sequence continues at coordinate 20,635 of CAZWUX010000004.1, read as the reverse complement.
GCCGACGCATAAGCGGATCATGTCGTCGGTGACGCCCGCCGCCGCAAGCTCCTCCGCCGAAAGCTGGCGGTGCGTGGTGGAGGCGGGATGGGCGGCCAGCGACTTCGCGTCGCCGATGTTGACCAGCCGCTTGAAGATTTTGAGCGCGTCGTAGACCTTCACCCCGGCGTCGAACCCGCCCTCGACGCCGAAAGACAGCAGGGCGGATGGTCTGCCGTTCGTATACTTCTGGGCCAGATCGTAGTAGGGCGAGTCGGGCAGCCCGGCGTAGCTCACCCAGTTGACCTTCGGGTGCTGGCTGAGATAACCCGCGACGGCGGCGGCGTTGTCGCAGTGGCGCTCCATGCGCAGGGGGAGCGTCTCGATGCCCTGCAAAATCAAAAAGGTGTTGAACGGGCTGAGGGCCGACCCCGTGTTGCGCAGCGGGACGGTGCGGGCGCGGGCGATGTAGGCCGCCTCGCCCATCGCCTCGGTGTAGACGACGCCGTGATAGGACGGCTCCGGCTCGTTGAGCATGGGGAAGCGCTCGGCGTGCTCGGCCCAGGGGAATTGTCCCGAATCGACGATGATGCCGCCCAGGGAATTGCCGTGGCCGCCCATGTACTTGGTGAGGGAGTGCACGACGATATCCGCGCCGTAGTCGAAGGGGCGGATCAGGATGGGGGTCGCGACGGTGTTATCCACGATGACGGGGACGCCGTGCGCGTGGGCCATCTCGGCGATGGCTTCGAGATCGGGGATGTTCCCGGCGGGGTTGCCGATCGACTCGCAGAAAACCGCCGTCGTCTTATCGTCGATCAGGGATTCGAGCGCGGCGGGGCTGTCGTCCTCGCCGAAACGGACCTCGATGCCCTGTTTGGGGAACATGTGGGCGAACAGCGTGTAGCTGCCGCCGTAGAGCAGCGGCACGGACACGACGTTGTTCCCTGCGGCGGTGATGTTGAGCACGGAGTAGTTCACCGCCGCGCTGCCCGCGCTGAGGGCCAGCGCTCCCACGCCGCCCTCCAGTGCGGCGACGCGCTTCTCCAGCACGTCGTTGGTGGGGTTCATGATGCGCGTGTAGATGTTGCCCGGCACGGCCAGATTGAACAGATCGGCCCCGTGCTGGGCGTTGTCGAACTCGTAGGCGACGGTCTGGTAGATGGGCACGGCGACGGCCTTCGTGGTGGGGTCGCTTTCGTAGCCGCCGTGTATGGCGATGGTTTCCGGCTTCATTATGTCTCCTCGAATGGCTATGTGTTTTGCGAAAAAGTGCGTTGATTTCGTGCGAAAATCCCCTCTGCCTCGCTGCGCGTGAGAAACGCCCAGCGTTTCTCAACCTCCCCCTCGATCAGAGCAGCCCCAGCGGATTGTCGGGATCGACGCCCTCGATGAACAGAACGTGGCGGTCGACGTGTGTTAGCTGGTAGACCAGCCCCAGCCAGTTGTTGAACACCGCCTTGCTCGTGTCGCCCCACGTGTTATCGACATGGGGGAGGATGTCCCCCTCAGGGAACGGCGGCGGCTTGGTGCCGTTGTGGCGGGTGCGGAGCGCGCGCTCGATGTAGTCACCGGCGATGGCCTGCGCCTCCGGCGAGAAGTAGTTGGCGGGGTATGGCGGACAGCCGCGCTCGCCGTTCAGGTAGCGCCGCACCTCCCGTTTGTACTCCTTGAGCAGGCTGTTGATGTCGTACTCCGGGTGGCCCTGAAAGAACACGCGCCGGAACTGGTCGGGGCTGACGGCCATGTGGACTCCGGCCTCCGGGCTGTCGATGAGCACGGTCAGGCCTGCCTCGTCAAGCTGTTCGCGGGTGATCTCGTTGTGGCGCGAGTGGGGCACGTCGAAGCGGGTGTTGACATCGCGCAGCAGGGGATGGCCCGGATAGGCGAGGCGATGGTTGAACACCCCCCAGCGTTTCTGGGGGAGATGCCGCCGCTTGATGCCGTAAAAACACTGCATGAGAATGTGCGTGGCGAGGCACGAACACAGCACGGAGGTGACGTACTCGGACGCCCACTCCATCACCTCCGTCAGCGGCCCCCAGAAATCCTCGTTCTCCAGATCGGGGTTCGTCACGTTGGCCCCGGTGATGATCAGGGCGTCCAGCCCGTCCGCGCGAAGCTGATCGAACGTGGTGTAGTACTGGTCGATGTATGCCTGCGCTTCCGCGCCGCGCGGCACGCCGTCGATGGAGAAAGGGTGGACGTAGAATTGGGCGATCTGGTTCGAGTTGCCCACCAGCCGCATGAACTGCTCCTCGGTGGCGCGGAGCGCCGCGTCGGGCATCATGTTGAGGAACCCGATGTGTAGCTCGCGGATATCCTGCGTCAATGCGCGTTCGAGCGTCAGCACCTCCTGACCGCGCTGGCGCAGGCGTCCGAATGCCGGTAGATGGGTATGTTCGACGAGTGGCATACAACGCTCCGTATGAGCGCTACGCGCTCAACTGGGAGTTTTCGCCATCAGGCGAAAACTCCATATTTCGTGAGATAACGACGGCCCGGCGCAAAAGAAAAGAGAGCTAACCAGCCTGGTTAGCTCTCTGAACTCTCGCTGCGGGAAAAATCGCGCCGGTTAACGAGTCAATAAGCAACCTGGCTGCCGGAAGGCGCCATGCATCATCATATACATGGACATCGACATTCGCGCCGGGTTGCTGGACAGTAACTCGTTCATGGACGTAAGCCTATCACGTTTCGTACGATAGCGCCAGTGGCTTTCCTTAAGAATTTCGCACGCCGCGCGGGGAACCGGGCGCGCACACCCCGGCCTGTACGTTCAGCCTTTATCGGGCAGCGGGTGGAATGCCGACTTTACGGTGTGCACTTCGACACCGAGGTCCTGAGCAGGCCGCCCGAACAGCCTGCGCAACCCTTCACGCAGCGCGCCGCGCAGCATAGTGAACGGCCCCAGCACATTTTCTGAAAGGCCCGTTTTGCCATCCGTTGCATCTGATGCAAGCCATACGACTTTTTCCGCCGGAACCTCCGGCGGGTATGCCCACATCCGCAGTACGGTCTCAAAAGAGTCGAGCCGGGCCGCGTAGCCCTCTACGACACCAACATCGGTCATCATATCCGTCAGCATCATGCCGGGGCTGAAAAGCATCACCTCGACGCCTGAATCTTTATACTCATCTGCCAGCGCGAGCGTGAAGGACTTGATCCATGCTTTGCTCGAGGCATAGGCGTTCTGAAAAGGCACCGGGCCGCGCGCTCCCCGCCCGGAGATGTTGATCAGTTTGCCGGTTCCGCGCGGCAGAAAGTGCTGCATCGCCGCCCGTGTGCCGTTGTACGTGCCGATGATGTTCGTGTGCGTGGTGGCGATAAACTCATCCGGGGGGATATGCAGCGTTGGCCCGTACGTGGGGGAAATCCCCGCGTTGTTGACCCATACCTCAAACCCGCCGCAGGTATCGATGGCGTGGCGGGCCAGCGCCTCGACCTGCGCCATATCGCCCACATCGCAGCGAAGGCCGCTGGCTGCGCCGCCCGCCTCGCGGATCGATTCGACGGCTTGTTTGACGGCGTCTTCAGAGCGAGAAGCGACAACGATGGCTGCCCCTTCACGCGCGCAGGCCAGCGCCGCCGCCAGCCCAAAACCCCGCGTGCCGCCGGTGATGACGACGGTTTTTCCGCTAAGTACGGCCATGTGTATTGGCTCCCCTTCCCGTTATTGACGTTGGATTATACCAGCGAGTGGCGGCAAAACAGTCCTCGCGGTCGACCCCGGCGTGGGAACGCGCTTACGAGCGGTATAAGGGGATGCTTTCCGGCTAGAGAGGTTGGGAAGCACCGCGCGGGCCGGTGAGCGCATCGCCGCTCGGTGACTTAGCCGGTGAGCGGGACGCCTGCCGGGGATAGACCGCCGTGCAGAGGTGGAAGGGATCATGCTGACCGGGGCGTCAGGGCGGGCGCTGTGCCCCGGTCGGATTTTTGGTTCATCACATAAAGCTGTCCGCGAGAGTCTATCACACCTCTTCGCCGAAGTTGTTTTCGACCATCTCTTTCAGCGCTTCGAGCGCCTGATCGGCGTCGGCGCCCTCCGCCCGGATGACGATCTGCGCGCCCTTATGCGCGCCGAGGGTCAGCACGTTGAGGATGCTCTTGGCGTTGGCGGTGCGCTCGCCGTGCAGCACGGTGATGTCGCTCTCGAACTCGTTGGCTTCCTTGACGAAGGCCGCCGCCGGGCGAGCGTGGAGTCCGACCGGGTGCTCGATGGTGAGTGTGATTTCTGGCATGGGAACTGCCTCCAGGGGGGTGTGTGCGTTCGGCCAGCGCGCCGGACCGCTGTTTTTCTCATATGTGTGATACGAATTTCACAATGGGCAAATCTATCCCGGATTCCGGGCCGAGTCAAGATGCCGCGCACCGGGCCGCGAGACGCGGGCTGCGGCGCGGCTGCGTCAATGATAACGTATCGCGCGGTGGAGCGTCAGGTGTCCGCGAGATGGTGGAGCGGGTCGCCCCTCCCTTTCCGGCGATCTCGTCGTATTTTGATTTCGCGGCGATTCAGGATATCGTAGGGTGGAAGCCCCCGGCGGCGCAGAGGAACGCGGCTGATCAGGCCCTCATCGCAAGCACATCCAACCATCACGGGAGAACGATGACCCGGCACCCCGCCCCCGACAAACCGAAACCCCGCCGTCCCATCGGCGGCCAGACGACCCGCATCGACTCGCTCGGCAAAGTGACGGGCCGCACGCAGTACGTCGAGGACATGGCGCTCGATGGGCTGCTGCACGCGCACGTCGTGCGCTGCCCGCATCACCACGCGCGGCTGGATGCCCTGCATGTGGAGGAAGCCGCGCGGATGCCGGGCGTCGTGCGCGTGTTCACGGCGGGGGACATCCCCGGCGTCAATGGCTTCCCGGGGTACAGCGTCGACGAGCCGCTGCTCGTCCCGGTCGGGGGGATCGCGAAGATGCGCGGCGCGCCGGTGGCGTTCGTCGCCGCCGAAACACGCGAGGCGGCGAGGGCGGCGGCAGGCCGCGTCGGCGCGGATTACACGCCGCTGCCACACACGTTCGATGCGCTGGATGCGCTGCGCCCGGATGCCGAGCCGATCTACCCCGGTGGCAACTTGCTGAGCGATTTTGCGATCCGTCACGGCGACATGGAAGCCGCCTTCGACGCCGCCGACGTCGTGATCGAGCGGCGGTACGTCACCTCGTTTCAGGAGCACGCTGCGCTTGAGCGCGAGACGGCGCTGGGCACGTTCGACGCCGAGGGCCGTTTGACGGTGATGGGCGGCACGCACGAACCGCACTGGCAGCGTGACTGGATCGCGGCGGCGGTGGGCATCCCTGCCGGGCAGGTGCGGTTCATCACCCCGCCGACGGGTGGCTCTTTCGGTGGTAAACAGGACCCCTGGCCGCTCGTCGCCGTGGGCGTCATGGCCTACCTGCTGAAGCGCCCCGTCCGGCTCGCGATGGCGCGCTCGGAATCCTTCGACGCATCCCCCAAGCGCCACCCCTACACGCTCGACTACCGGATCGGCGCGACGCGCGAAGGCCGCCTGACGGGCATCCACGTGCGCATCGTGGCGAACACCGGGGCCTACGACTGCGACGGCCAGCACATCCCCGATTACGCCGTGACGGCCAGCGGCGGCCCGTACCGCTGGCAGGCGGTCGACGCGATGGCGCAGAGCGTCTACACCAACGGCCCGAAGTGCGGGCAGTTCCGGGGATTCGGCACGCCGCAGTCGACTTATGCGCTGGAGTGCACGCTCGATGAGCTGATCCAGGCGCTCGATGCCGACCCAATCGCCTTCCGGCTGGAGAACCGACTGCGGGAGGGTGAGCGGTCGTTCCTCGGCTACCCGGTCGACGAGTCGCTGGGGTACGAGGAGGTGCTGAACCGGATCCGCCCCTATTATGATGCGTTCCGCGAGGAAGTAGACGCCTACAATGCCGATCACCCCGGCGGGCCGGTGCGGCGCGGGATCGGGCTGGCGGGGATGTGGCATCGCTTCGGGAAGTCGGGGAATTTGCGGGTCGAGGCCCACGCCGAACTGGCCGGGGATGGGCATTTCGTCGTGTACTGCACCGCTGCCGACTATGGGCAGGGCATCGGCACGGTGATGGCGCAGATCGCGGCGGAGACGCTGAGCGTGCCCCGCGACCGGATCGAACTCGTCAACGCAGACACCGCCCGCGCGCCAGATAGTGGCATTCAGGGGGCGTCGCGCGCGACGTACTGGGTGGGGAATGCGGTGCGCGACGCGGCGATCCGCCTGAAAGACCGCGTCGTCGCGGCGGCTGCCGAGATGCTGGAGTGCAGCCCGGACGATCTGGCGCTGGCCGGGGATGTGCTGCGCTGTGATGGGGGCGATCCGGGGGCGGTGTCGCTGGCGGAGGTCGCGGCGGAACTCGACCGGATGGGCCTCTCGCGGCGGGTGGTGGGCGCGTATGATGCCGGGCCGTTGTATCCCGGAGAGCGGCCCTTCACCTACACACCCAACCTGACGACCGGCGCGCATCTGGCGGAGGTGGCGGTCGACGTGGAGACCGGGCAGGTGAACGTGCTGCGGGTCGTCGCCGTGCACGACGTGGGACGGGCCATCAACCCGCCGGACGCTGAGGGGCAGGTGCAGGGGGCGATCATGATGGGCATCGGCTCGGCGCTGACTGAGGACTACCAGCCGGGCGTGACGACCGGACTCGCGGATTACGTGATCCCGATGATCGGGGAGATGCCGGACATGATCGTCGAGCTGGTGGAGGTGCCCAGCTATCGCGGCCCGTTCGGGGCGAAAGGGCTGGGTGAATCGCCGACGCTGCCGGTGGCCCCTGCCGTCATCAACGCCGTGTCACGCGCGATCGGCGCGCGCATCCGCACGATCCCGGCCACGCCGATGCGCGTCCGGGCGGCGATACAGAGCCGGGGCTGATTCGCGCTGCTAACCGGGGCAGCTTGTCCGTTTTCGACGTGGGGACTTCGCCCGGTGCGAGGTCTGTAGCCTGAATAAAGATACAGCTTCATGATCATCACGAGCAACGCCGATCACCAGACGCCACAGTTCAACGTTCTTTCGGAGCAAAAATGCAGGATCCTGCTCGACGCCGCGTATGAGATTCTCCGGCGCACAGGGGTCCTCGTCTACAATCAGGAGGCGCGCGATCTGCTGGTCGGGGCCGGAGCGCAGGCCGAGGGCGACCGGGTGACCATCCCGGCGCACATCGTGCGCGATGCGCTGGCGTCGGCCCCACGCGGCTTTACGCTGTACGGGCGGGATCCGGCGAAGGCGATCCAGATCGCGCAGGGCCGCGTCCACTTCGGGCCGGGCCTGACGAGCACGTACTTCGTCGACCCGAACACGGGTGAGAAGCGGAAATCGCGCCGGGGGGACCCCGGCCTGACGGCGCGGGTGTGCGATGCGCTGCCCAACGTCGACTATGTGATGGGGTTGGGCCTGATCGACGACGTGCCCGACCCGGCGTGGGTGCCGGTCTATGAGTTCGCGGAGATGCTGGCGAACACGACCAAGCCCATCGTGGCGTGGGCCTACGGGCCGGAAAATCTGGCGGCCATCCACCGGATGGCGGCAGCCACCGCCGGGGGCGAGCGGGCCTTCCGGCAGCGCCCGAATTTCGCGCTGTTCACGACCTTCCAGCCGCCGCTCAAGCACATGAACGACGAGATGGGCAGCGTCCTTTATGCGGCGGAGCATGGCATCCCGGTCATTTACTCAGGCGGCCCCAATCCGGGGCTGACCGCGCCGTTCACCGGGGCGAGCGCGCTGGCGCTTTACCTCGCGGGTATGTTGAGCGGGCTGGCGATCGTCCAGCTTAAGCGGCGCGGCGCGCCCTTCGTCACCGACTGGGTGCCCCAGCCGATGGATCTGCGCACGACGCGGCCCGCCTACGGTGCGCCGGAGATGAGCCAGCTCAGCGCCGCCGGGTCCGACCTGTGCCGCTGGCTGGGCATCCCGTTTATGGGGACCGCCGGGGCGACGGAGAGCAAGGTGCTCGACCAGCAGGCGGCCATCGAGGTCACGGCGCAGGTCATCATGTCAGCGCTGAGCAGCGCGGCGATGGTGCATGATCTGGGCTTTATGGACAGCGGCCACATCGGGTCGCTGCCGCTGGTCGTGATGTGCGATGAGATCATCGGCATGGTCCGGCACATGCTGCGCGGGATCGAGGTCAGCGCGGAGACGATCATGCTCGATCTGATCGAGCAGATCGGGCCGGGCGGCCACTACCTCGCGGAGCCGCGCTCGGTCGAGGTCTGCCGCCGGGAGATATGGGTGCCGACCGTGCTGGACCGGCAGGCGTACACCCTGTGGGAAGGGTCGGGCGGCAAGACGCTGGGAGACCGGGTCGAGGAGAAACTGCGGAAAATCATCGCGACGCACGAGGTCCCGCCGCTGCCCCCGGAGGTGCAGGCGCAGATCGAGCAGATCATCGGCGAGGTGACGTTCCCCACGCCGCTCAGGTGATGGGGCGCGGCAGCCGATCGCGCCTGGTGTTATGTAAGGCTCTGCCGGAAGTTTCTCCGGCGGAGCTTTTCTTTTGAGTGGATTCGCCCCCTCTGGTTGACAAACGTCACAGGTGGACGGTGACATTCGTCAGTTGAGCGCCGGGTGAATGTCCCCTATGCTTGGATCAAATTAGGTCGGTTGACCGAATGAACACCAGCCTGAGCACATGCCATCTCCCTTTTCTGGGCCGAGAATCGCTGCCGATCAGGCCCGCTGGCGCGAAGGAGCCTTCTGACAACCTGACACAACAAGGAAAAGCGGCGGGGGAAGACGGTGAGAATCCGGCGCTGTCCCGCAACTGTGAGGCGTCCGGCGTGAGCTAAACCGGGCCGAAGCCAGATCACCAGCCGCGATTTCCAGAGGCAACTGCATTTTTCCGAGGAGAAGGAGCAGACCCATGTACCGTCAGCGTATGTGGCCCTGCTCCTTTTTGTATATGTGCCGCGCAGGGCGTTCACCGACCGAAAAACGATATTTCCCAGACATGATGGGCCTTTAACTGGGTGCTCACCACTATGTTCCACACAAACAGGAGGGAGCGAACGTGACCGCATCTACCATTCCAAACGACGTAGCCGAGAAACTGGCGTCGGCGCTGGCTCAGGGCGACCGCGAGGCCGCAGCCGCCGCGACGGAGGCGGCGCTGGAGGGGGGCATCGAGCCGCTGGCCCTCGTCCAGCAGGTGATCGTCCCCACCCTGACCGAAGTCGGCAGGCGCTTCGAGGACCTCGAAATTTTCCTGCCTGAGTTGATGGCGGCAGGCGAGGCGGGCAACGCGGCCTCGAAGGTCATCGAGGATGCCATCACCAGCCGGGGCGGCGCGATGGAAGCGCAGGGCCTCGTCATTCTGGGCACGGTCAAGGGCGACATCCACGACATCGGCAAGAACATCGTCGCCAGCCTGTTCAAGGCCCACAACTACAAGGTGGTGGATCTCGGCAAGGACGTGGCGGCGGCGGACTTCATCGATGCCGCCGAGAGCAACGGCGCGGACGTGATCGCCGCGTCGGCCCTGATGAGCATCACGCGGGCCGGTGCGCGCGAGGTCGCCGACCTGCTGCGCGAGCTTGGCCTGGAAGATAAGTACCTCTTCATCGTCGGCGGCGGCTCCATCGATCAGGAATATGCCGACGAGATCGGCGCGAACGGCTATTCCGATTCGGCGTCGGGCGCCGTGCAGGTTGCCAATTCCCTTCTCGCTGCTCGAAAGGAAGCATAGCCATGTTCATGAACGACCGTTTGATGGAGATCTACCAGCGCTCGCGCTCAGGCCCGTTCATGAAGGAAGTCGAGTTCGACCTGATGGTCGGACGCCGCGTGGTAGAACTCGCGAGAGAATACGAGATCACCTATGACCCGCAGCTTGTCTGCCCGTCAGATGACGCGATGGCCGACCGGCTGTTTGAGGCCGGGGTGCAGCTTCTGCTCGACGTGGGCTGCTACCACCTCGACACCCAGCGGGTGATCAAGTTCAGCCGCTCGGAGATCATGGAGGCCCTGCGGTACGCGCCGTCCGAGCTGCGGCTGGGCGAGGGCGCGGATATGGTCGTCGCGAAGCATCGCGGCGTCGAGGACCCCAGCCCGTCGTACAATCTCACCGGCCCCGCCGGGCAGCCGTGCAGCGAGGACTACTACCTGCCGCTGCTGATCAGCTACGCGCAGGAACCCTACGTGGACGCCATCGAGTCGGGCGCGACGCTGACCTACAACGGCTACGACATCATGGCGAGAACGCTGACGGAGGTCATGGCCGTCCAGCGCGACGCCGCCAGCGCGCGCGAGGCCGTGCGCCGGGTCGGGCGTCCGGGGATGCACATCGGCGACGCGGCGACCGGCATGACCGCCATCGGCAAGATGGCGGCGAGCGAGCCGGTCAACGGTCTGCGACCCTGTGATGGGCGATTGGTCGCCCAGATGTGCGAGTTGAAGGTCGACGACGATCAGCTTGCCCGCGTTCCGCATCTACTTAACTACGGATCGCACATCGTCAACCTGATGACGCCGCTCACGGGCGGGGTCGGTGGGCCACCGGAGGGTGTCGCCATCGTCTCGGTTGCCGAGTTCCTGATCGGCGTGATCTGCTACTTCGCCACCTATCACTACCTCAGCATCACGCACATCAAGTGGACGAACAACTCCGATCCCTGGGGCATGTACGTCCTGTCGACCGTCGGGCAGGCGATGGGGCGCAACACGCACCTCGTCTACACGGACGACCCCTTCTGCATGTGCGGCCCCTGCACCGACGAGCTGCTCTACGAGGTGGCCGGGCACGCCATGCTGGGCGAGGTGTGCAGCTTCACGCAGCACGGCGTCGGCAGCACGGGCGGCAACCTGGTCGATCACCACACCGGGCTGGAATGTGGCTTCCAGGGTGAGGTGGCCCGCGCGACGACCCGCGCCGGGATCACCCGCGAGCAGGCCAACGAGATCGCCCTCACGCTGCTCGAAAAGTACAAAGACACGTTCAAGAATCCGAAGCGCGGCAAGCCTTTCTCCGAAGCCTACAACGTCAAGACCGTCACGCCCACGCAGGAATGGCAGGACTGCTACCGCCGGGTGAAGGAAGAACTGTCCTCGCTCGGACTCGCGTTCGAGCAGGGACCCTGGGACTAGCGCCTCCCTCCACTTTCAGGTGCCGCTCGCGCCCCCGGTGGGCGCGAGCGGCGACCCGGCCACCGCTGGCCGGTGTTTGTAGGCTCTCCCGCCCCGCGCTACGATCTGAAGCCAGATGATCGGGAGTTCCTCCCAGGGAGGCGTTTCATGTCCGAGTCAGTGGACGAAGGCGCAGGTGTGGAGCGGGAATCACCCCGTAATGCGATCCTCGACGCCACGCTGAGCGCCATAGCAGAGCACAACATCGACGGGACCACCCTGCGGGGCATCGCAGACCGGGCGGGGATGAGTCAGGGCAACCTGCACTATTATTTCCCCTCCAAAGCCGAGCTTTTTCTGGCGCTGCTCGACCGTATGCTCGAAACCTTCAAAGAAGAGCGCCGCTGCGCGCTTCAGGAATTAGACGGCTCGTCCGCCGACAAGCTGGCGTGCTTCCTCGATCAGAAAGCGGAGATCATCACGCAGCGCCGGTACCTCATGGACACGTACTACAACTTCTGGGTGCAGGGAACCACCGACGCGGACGTGCGCAACAAGCTGCGGTCCATGTACGCCAACTGGCGGACCGAGATCAAGGCCATCGTCGACGAGGGGGTGGCGCGGGGCGAGTTCGACGCGGCGTATGCCGGTATCGTCCCGGCCATGATGGTCTCGTTGATGGAGGGCGCGACCGTCCAATATCTGGTCGATAATGACGCCTTCGATCTCCAGAAGCTGTTCGGCACGGCGCACCACCTGATTCTGGGGATGCTGGGCGTGCGTTAGAACGATCGCGAGCGCGCCCCGAAGCGGCGCAAGCTCTGGAGGATGGAGAGAGGAATGCCCAAGCTGGAAGACTGGGAACCCACCATCGACGTGGACGACGTGCTGCGCGGACAGGGTGCCGATCCTGCGGCTATCCGCGCTCGAAGCCCGCACCTCGTCGAGACGGCGGCACGCGCGCTGAAGGTGGGCCGCGCGATGCTCCAGCCACAGACCGTCTACCAGACGTTCGAGGTGGAAGGGCTGCGGCACGAACGGCTGACGCTGGCCGGGGGAGGCACGTTGAGCGGCCCGCTGATCGCGCAGCACCTCGGCCCGGCGGAGCGCGTCGTCGCGCTGATCTGCACCATCGGTCCGTCGCTGGAGGAGCTGTCCGCCCGCGTGATTCAGGACGAGCTGGTCTATGGGCTGGCGCTCGACGGCGTGGGGTCCGCCGCCGTCGAGGCGCTGGCGAACTGGGCCTGCCGCCAGTTCGAGGACGAGGCGGCCCTCTCCGGTATGCAGACGACGATCCCCCTGAGTCCGGGTATGCTCGGCTGGCCCGTCGAAGTCGGTCAGCCGCAGATATTCAGTCTGATGGACGAGGTCGACATCACCCTCACCGAGTACGGCACGATGATCCCCCGGAAATCGCTGTCGATGGTGCTGGGCATCGGGGCCGAAATCAACAGCGGGGGGCGAACCTGCGATTATTGCAGTATGCGGGAAACCTGCCGCTACCAGGATCACTATGAGCCAGCCACCACCTGACGCCGGACACCTGCTCGTCGACATGGAGCCGGTCGGACGCCGGATCGAGGTCGAACCCGGCACGACGCTGCTGGCCGCCGCGCAGTCGGCGGGCGTCGGGATCGTCTCGCTGTGCGGCGGCGAGGGCTGGTGTGAGAGCTGCATCGTGCGGGTGGTGGAGGGCAGGCTCTCCCCGCCGACGACGGCGGAGGAGGATATCCTGACTGCCGACGAGTTGGCCGGGGGCCTGCGGATGGCCTGCCAGGCGCGGGTGCTGGGCGACGTTCGGATCGACATCCCGCCCGAATCGCTGTCCGCCCCGCAGCGGCTTCAGGTCGAGGGCCAGCGGGCCGACGTGGACCTAAATCCGCCGGTAAAGGCCGTCGACGTGACGCTCAGCCCGCCCACATTGCACGATTTACGCTCGGACACGACGCGGCTTAGAGACGCGCTGGCCGAGCAGGGGATTTCGCCGGTCGCGATCGGGTGGCCGCTGCTGGCCGATCTGTCGGACCGGCTGCGGGCAGCCGACTGGTCCGCCCGGCTGGCGCTGCGGCGCGGCGAGGTCGTCGCCGTGCTGCCGCCTGAGACGCGGCTGCTGGGGCTGGCGGTCGACATCGGCACGACGAAGATGGCCGCCTATCTGCTCGATCTGGCGACCGGCGCGGTGTTAGCCCAGCGGGGGGCGATGAACCCGCAGATCGCCTATGGCGAGGACGTGATCAGCCGCATCGCCTACGCCAACCAAGAGGCGCAGGGCCGCCGGGCGCTCCAACAACAGGTGGTCGAGGCTCTGAACGGCATGGTGGCGGAGATGTGCGGCGAGGTGAGCCAACCGCCTGAGCACGTCGTCGAGGCCGTCGTCGTGGGCAATACGGCCATGCACCACCTGTTCGCCGGGCTTCCGGTCCGGCAGCTTGCGCTGTCGCCCTACGTGCCCGCCGTGAGCGATGCGCTCGACATGCGGGCGCACGATCTCGGCCTCGAACTGGCATCGGGGGCGCGCGTCCACCTGCTGCCGAACATCGCGGGCTACGTCGGGGCCGACCACGTCGCGATGATTCTGGCGACCGGCATCTGGCAGTTCGACGAACCGGCCATCGCCCTCGACATCGGGACGAACACCGAGATCACGCTGGCGGTCGGCGATCGCCTGTTGAGCTGCTCGTGCGCCTCCGGCCCGGCGTTCGAGGGCGCGCACATCCGCGCGGGGATGCGGGCCGCAGCGGGCGCGGTCGAGCGCATCCGCCTGACGGAGGGCGACACGCTCATCTACACGATCGACGACGCACCGCCGGTCGGAATCTGCGGGTCGGGTATTCTGGACGCCGTCGCTGAGATGCGCTCGGCGGGCATTATCGAGAACACAGGCGCTTTGATCGTCGATCACCCGCAGGTGAGGGCCGGGGGGGACGGCAAACCCCCGGAGTTCGTGCTCGTTCCGGCGGAAAAAACCGGACATGGCCGCGATATCACCATCACCCGCAGCGACGTGAACGAAATTCAGCTTGCCAAGGCGGCCATTCGGGCCGGGATCGACATCCTGCTGGCCGAGGCGGGCATCCCGGCGGACGAGATACAGACGTTTATCGTGGCGGGCGCGTTCGGGACGTACATCGACGTCCCGAACGCGATCCGCATCGGGATGTTCCCGGATATCCCCGTCGAGCGCTTCCGGCAGGTCGGCAACGCGGCGGGCATGGGCGCGCAGCGCGTGCTGCTCTCGAACGAGCAGCAGGGCGTGATCGACGCGTTCCTGCGGCGCGTGGAATACGTCGAGCTGACCACACACCCCGAATTTCAGCGGCACTTCCTGAGCGCGATGTATCTGTAAGCAGGAAGGAGAACAAAGCGCAGTGCGTTTCCTCGCTCCTCTCTGAATCTAATCTCATCCACTTTGTCAGGTTAGGCGAGGAATATTGACAGCCCGCCTATCTTATTATACGCTGGGGTTGTCAGATGGCTGCCATCTCCGCGGTGCCCTTTGATACTCCTGCTGTGGTGTGTCCACTCGCCTGTTCACACAGGGACCTCGCCAGCAGCTTGCCAAGGCGGTTTGATTTGATTGGGGTGCGACCAATGGCCTCTCGTACACCTGTGCGCGGAACACCTTTGTCGCATCAAGTGCGCGGGATCCTTTTTCAACGCATCAAAGAGGGCATCTACCCGCCCGAAACACAACTGCCGCCGGAGCACAACCTCGCCGCCGAGTTTAAGGTCAGCCGCGCGACCGTCCGCAGCGCCATCAGCGCCCTCGCCGCGCGCGGACTCATCGTGCGCCGTCACGGCGTGGGGAACTTCATCAGCAAGCTGTCCCGGCTCTCTCACCCACTCAACGAGGCGATGGATTTCGAGACGCTCATCACGGGCAACGGCTTCGATTACGACGTGGAATTTGTCAGTGCTGCCTTCGAGGAAGTGAACGAGCAGGCGGCGGACGCCCTCCAGATCGAGCCTGCCAGCCGGGTGTTACGCGCCGAGAAAATCTTCTTCGCCGACGGCGAGCCGGTCATCTACTGCGTCAACACGATCCCCATCTGGGTCTTCAGCGACGGCATCGTAAAGGAGATCGATCAGGACCCGGAGATCACCGAGCCTCTATTCGATTTTCTGGAGATACGGTGCGGGCAGCGCGTCGACTACCACATCGCATCGATCCAGGCCAGCACGGTCGCGGCCTGTGATTTCCCCGACATGCCGCAGGCGCCGAACACCCCGGTGCTCGTCATCGAAGAGGTCGGCTATAACGCCGACGAGCATCCCGTATGGCATTCCTATGAATTTTATCCCGGTAATCATATGAGCTTTGATCTGATCCGCTACCGCGATCCGAGGAGATAGACAGAGAAGTCAAATTACGCGCGGCCAACATCGATGCGTTTCTGGGAAAGCCGGTGAGAATCCAGCGCTGTCCCGCAACTGTGAAAGCCCGGTGCAGGGGAAGGAACGGGCTTAAGCCAGGCTACCAGCCGCCATCTTTATAGACCAGGCAACTGCGTTTTCCGAGGAGAAGGAGCAGAGCGTTTCGTGTTAGCGGCACAACGCTCTGCTCCTGTTTATCAGGCCAACCATACCACTGTTCCCGGCGAGGTCCGTGTGTCGGGTGCATGACACCTTGTTCGTGTGCTCGCGGCAGCAGCGGTGCTGGCGACCGAACGCCGTGACACCTTAGAGCGTCGACGGCGCGGCCTGATTATAACACAACTGCTGTGGCCCGTTAAGCAGTACGGTGCGGTCCAGAGGGCACGGCGCACGTTCCACCGATTCAACTCTGGCCCATCTTTTTTAGCCCTATAACAACAAGGGGGGACAAAATGAATATGCAGGAGTTCCTTCAAAAGATCCCAAAAGTTGAACTGCACCTCCACCTGGAGGGATCGGTTCAGGCTTCAACCTTAGTGGAATTAGCTGCCAAACACGACGTTGAACTGCCTGCGTATGAAACGCCCAAGGACCTGTACGAGTATGACAATATCCTCGACTTCTTGAAGATCTACAACCTTGTGGGGCACTGCGTTCGCGACCATGATGACTTCCACCGAATTATGTATGAAACGCTGGAAGAAGCCCACGCACACAGTGTACGCCATCGCGAGATGTTCTGGAGCCCGATGGACCACCTGGAAATGGGCGTCTCGTATGAGACGGCCATCGATGGCATCATTGCCGGGCTTCGGGATGCCGAAACGGACTTCGGCATAACGTGCAGCCTGATTGCTGACGTTAATCGAATGAAGTCCCCCGAAGAGGGGTACGAAATGATCGAGATCGTGCTCGATCACCCGCGCGAAGAGCTGATCGGCATGGGACTGGACTATGCCGAAGAGGGCAATCCGCCGGAGAAATTCTGGAAGGCGTTTCGGCTGGGTGCAAAGGGTGGGCTTCACCTGACCGCGCACGCCTGCGAGGATGCCCCGGCCCGCAACATCGAAACCTGTCTCGACCTTCTCGGCTGTGAACGTATCGATCACGGATACCACGTGCTCGGGGATGAGCAGATAACGCAGCGCTGTCGGGATGAAGGCGTCGTCTTCACAGCCTGCGTCGCCTCAACAGCCTTCGTCTATTTTGGGAAGGACTACAGCCAGCATCCGGTCCGTGGAATGAAGGAAAAGGGCCTGAAGATCATGCTGAATTCGGACGACCCGCCGATGTTCCATACGGACCCCACATATGAGTACATCCTGTGCGCCGAACATATGCAGTTCACCCCGGAAGATTTCAGGGAGATTGTTCTCAACGGGATCGATGGCTCCTGGCTGCCTGATCCGACCAAACGTCAATGGCGGAGGGAATGGGGTCAGGAGATAGATGACTTGATCGCTCAGCTTGACTAGCCGTGGCGCGGCAGTTGTCCGCACTATCTGACACCGGTTACGTAAGAACCACCCGGGGCCAACGAGCCGGGATTTCATACTCCAAGGAGGTGACGCAGCGAAGAACCCCCGTATTTCCCTATTATTCGGCCAGTTCACATTCACCCAGAATGTCAGGAGGAAAAGATGTTAACCAGAAAATCAGCCTGGTGGCTACCTCTGGTCATTTTGTCAGCGCTGCTCCTCGTGGGATGCGCCCAGCCTGCGCCACCCGCCGAGGAAGAGGCCGCACCAGCGGAAGAAGAGGCCGCCCCCGCCGAGGAAGAGGCCACAACCGTTGAGGAAGCAGGACCAGGAGAACCGGTACTGGTAGCCTTCGGTCATGTCGGCCCAGTTTCAGATGAGGGCTGGACCTGGTCCCACGATCAGGGGCGCCTGGCGGTTGATGAAACGTACCCCGATGTCACAACTGAGATGGTGGAGAGTATGCCCTTCTCGGATGAGGCCAGCCGCACGCTTCAGCAGTTCGTCGACGACGGCGCCAAGATGATCTTCATCACGTCGGAGTATGCCGACTTCGTTTACGAGGTTGCAGACGCGAACCCCGACGTTGCCTTCCTCGAGTGCAACGGGCACAAAACAACCGATAACCTCATCAACTACTAT
>CAZWUX010000004.1:0-3069 GCA_964637665.1 uncultured Anaerolineae bacterium | reverse complement strand
CAGGCCCAGGTGTCGTAAGGCACCCCACCTTTGGTTCTGTAGCCGTCGCGTGGCGCCTCGGCCCGCTGGCGGCGGGCGGGGGGGCGGGGGTATGATTCGACCCGGGTCGGGGTCGCTCCCGGCCTGGGTTTGGGGCGTTTCGGACCGCGGCCGGGGGGGTTGAGGACGGATGAGGATGTTCGGAAAGCGTTTTCTGTACGGAGCGGCCTACTACCCGGAGCACTGGGACCCCTCGTACCTGATCGGGATGGCCGCCGGGCTGATGACCGAGACGAACCAGCTCGGCTACGTCGGCTCGTTCCCCACCGACTCCGTCTACACCAGCGTCAACGCCTTCCACCTCGGCGCGCGCTCGGTCAATCCGGATGTCACGACCAAGGTCGTGCTGATCAACTCGTGGTTCGATCCCGGCGCTGCGCGTCAGGCCGGGGAGACGCTCGTCGACGATGGGGCGGACTTCCTGTTCGGCATCATGGACGAGGCCGCCTATCTCGAAGTCGCGGAGGAGCGCGACGTGTGGGCCGCCATGTGGAACACCGACATGCGGCGCTTCGGGCCGGATTCGTACGTCAGCTCCATCGAACTCGACTGGAACGACTACTACATCGAAGAGGTCGGCTCGCTGCTCGACGGCACATGGGAAGGCAACCGCAACGTGCTGCTGCCGATCGGCATGGGCGTGGATCGCGACGACTGGGGCGAGAACGTGCCGCAGGAAGTGCAGGATCAGGTCGACGCCGTGCGCGACCAGATGCTCAACGAGGGGCTGAACGTCTTCGTCGGCCCGATCTACGACACGGAAGGCAACGAGGTCATCGCCGAGGGCGAAGAACTCTCGGATGAGTACCTCTACCGTGAATGGACGTGGGCGGTCGAGGGGGTGACCGGCCTGCCCTAACGGGCGATGGCTGTTCGCAAATAAGCTGCCTTCGGACACCACAGGAGACAGGGTCGGGTGGAAAACGTTTTCTTCTACCGGATAACCACCCAACCGGGAACTCGACGCCGCCGCGTTCGCCCGGCCCTGCCTACCCCTGTACCGGGGTTGCAGACGTTGTTTCACGCCAGCGGAACGGAAAGGGCGCTCAAATCCACATGACACTGACCACGCCACAGAGCGCTGAACCGGCGGGCGCTCCGGCTCACGTCGAGCCGGAGACGCCGCTCGTCGAGATGCGCAATGTCTGGAAACGTTTTCCCGGCGTCATCGCCAACCGGGGCGTCGATCTGCAGCTGCGGGCAGGCGAGGTCCATGCCCTGCTCGGCGAGAACGGCGCGGGGAAGACGACGCTGATGAATATCCTATCAGGCACCTACCGGCAGGATGAAGGGACCATCCTCATTCAGGGCAAGCCGGTCCAGTTCCGGTCGCCCGCGCAGGCCATCGAGGCGGGCATCGGGATGGTTCACCAGCACTTCCGGCTCGTCGACAAGCTGACCGCCGCCGAGAACGTCCATCTGGGCTGGCCTGAGACGCCCTGGAACATCTCGGCCTCGCTGCTCGCGGAGCGGACGCGGCGATTCTGCGACGAATACGGCCTGTACGTCGACCCGGATGCCCACATCTGGCAGCTATCCACCGGGGAGCAGCAGCGGGTCGAGATTCTGCGCGTGCTCGCCAGAGGGGCGAGGGTGCTCATTCTGGACGAGCCGACTGCCGTGCTGACCCCCAATGAGGCGGGGGAATTGTTCAGGGTGATGCGCCAGCTCGCCGCCGATGGCCGGGCGATCGTGTTCATCAGCCACAAACTTGACGAAGTGCTCGAGGTGTCAGACCGCATAACCGTCCTCCGGCACGGCGCGCGGGTGACCTCGCTGCCGACCTCCGAATGTACCCAGCGCAGTCTGGCCCGCCTGATGATCGGTCAGGATATCGTTTTTCGGGATCATCACAAGGAGCGGGTTGAGGGCAGCCCGGTGCTGGAGCTGACGGGCGCTCACGCCCTGAACGACCGCGCCCTGCCCGCGCTGATCGACGTGAGCATGGTCCTCAGGCAGGGCGAGATCGTCGGGGTGGCGGGCGTCGCGGGCAACGGCCAGAAGGAGCTGGCCGAGGTGCTGACGGGCCTGCGTCCGCTCGAAAAGGGCCGGATCGTCATCGCCGGGGTCGACCGGACCAACGCGTCGCCCACCGAGTTCGTCGGTGTGGGCGTCGGGCACATCCCCGAAGATCGCATTGGGATGGGTATGGTGCCGGATGCATCCATCACGCACAACGCCATCCTGCGCGAATACGCGTCGCCGCCCATCAGCCGGGGATTCCGTATCAACCGCCGGGAGGCCGCCGATTTCGCCAGGGCGCTCGTCCAGCGGGCGGACGTGCGCGTTCCGAGCGTGCTCGTCGCGATACAGCATTTGTCGGGTGGGAACCAGCAGCGCTTGATCTCCCGGCGCGAGACGCAGGTCGCGTCGCAGCTCCTCGTCGCCGTGCACCCGACACGGGGTCTGGACGTGGGCGCGACCGACGAGGTGCGCCGCGTCCTCGTGGAGCACCGGAACGCGGGCAGCGCCGTGCTGCTCATCTCAGAAGACCTCGACGAGATACTCGCGCTGGCGGACCGGATCGTCGTGATGTACGAGGGCCGGATCGTCGGCGAATTTGACGAAGCAGCCGCCGACCGCGAGGAGATCGGCCTGCTCATGGGTGGGGTAGGAGGTTAGTCCGTGCTTAACGAGCAGCTTTCCCGGCGTCTCGGCTGGCAGCTACAACGCTATTCAGGCGCATCACCCGTCGTGGGAGTCGTCGTCAGGATCGCAGCGATCCTGCTGGCGCTCGTCGTTTCGGGGATCGTCATCAACCTGAGCGGCATGTCCTCCATCGATCTGGCGAAGAAGGCGGTCCAGTCGACGCTGGGCAACGCCTATGGACTCGAACAGGCCGCCGTGCTGGCGACGCCGCTGATTCTCACCGGGCTGGCCGTCGCGCTGTGCATGAAGATGCGCCTGTGGAACATCGGGGCCGAGGGCCAGTTGTTTATGGGCGCATGGGCCGCGACGGCCATCGGCATCCACATCACCGACGGCCCGCCGCTCGTCATGTTCGTCGCGATGTTCATCGCCGCCGCGCTG
>CAZWUX010000003.1:13695-47236 GCA_964637665.1 uncultured Anaerolineae bacterium | reverse complement strand
ACCGCTACCTGACGGCGGTGAGCAGGGGCCGCCCGATGTATGGGGTTGAGGTGCTGGCGAACACGGTCGAGACGATCTGGTCGGGGCGGTTTTTGACCGTCGCGCCGCTGGGCGTGCTGATCGGGATCCCGCTCGTGCTGGGCGTCGCCGCCGGGCTGATGACGACGCGCCCGGTGACGGGGCTGGCGCTGTCGGGTGGGCTGGGGGCGCTTTATTTCCTCGTCGCAAGCTGGCTGCTCGACCAGCATGGGGTGGTGGTCGACCTGCTGTACCCGTTCCTCGCCGTCGGGTTGAGTTACGCGGCGGTGACGGCTTACCGCTACTCGGTGGAGGTGCGGCGGCGGCGCGAGGTGATGGAGGTGTTCGAGGCGAGCGTGACGCCGGAGGTGGCGCGGGCGACGCTGGACGCGATCCGGCGGGGGCACGTCAACCTGGGCGGGCAGGTGCAGGAGGTCTCGGTGGTGTTCGCGGACATCCGTGATTACACGACCTACGCGGAAACGTACGAGCCGGAGGACGTGATGGCGATGGTCAACCGCTTTCTGGGGTTGGCGGTGGGGGCCATCTTCGAGGAGGAGGGCACGGTCGTCCATTATGAGGGTGATGAGGTGATGGCGATCTTCAACGCGCCGTTGGAGCAGCCGGATCACCCCCGGCGGGCGCTCCGGGCGGCGCTGGGCGTTCAGAAACGGGTCAAAGCCTATCACCAATCGCTGCCGCCCAACCACGCGCACCGGGGGATCGAGTTCGGGTGCGGGGTGTACACCGGGCGGGCGGTGGTGGGGTACACGGGCACGGCGCGGCGCTACACGTACACGGCGCTGGGGGATGCGATCAACGTGGCGGCGCGGTTGACGAAGGCGGCGGAACCGGGGCATGTGTTCGCGGGGGAGGCGACGTACAATCGGGCCGCGGACATGGTCGAGGGGATACCGCTGCCGCCGCTGGCGGTCAGGGGGCGGAGCGCCTCAGTGGCGGTGTTCGACGTGCGGGCGGGGAGGGGCAGCGAGTCATAGAACGCAAGAAGCCTGCTCTTCAGCAGGCCTCTGCGGGTGCTTATCACCATCTCCAGCGCTGGAATCTACTTGTTTTTACCGCCAGCGTTGTTCCCACCGGCGGCGGAGTTGTCGTCGGAGGGGTTGGCAGGGGCGGGATTGCTGTCGTCGCCGATGCCGTTGTTCCCGTCGTCGGGATCGCTGTCCTTATCCGTATCGTTACCGATGCCGTTGTTCCCGTCGTCGGGGTTGTCGTCCTTATCCTCGTTGTTACCAATACCTGCGTCCCCGTCGATCACCCCGTCTTTATCGTCGTTGGGGTTGACCCCGTCGTCCACCGTGTCGCCGGTGTCGCCCTCGTCGCCGAGCGTGTCATCCGTCGCATCACCCTCCTCCAGCGTTTCTCCGGGGTCGGCTGGTGGATCGGTCGGCTCGACGGTGGGCTGTGTGGCCTCAGCCGGTTGGACGGCGGGTGGTTCGGTCGTGGCCGGGGCAGCCAACACAGGCTCGGCGGTCGACGTAACCGTCGGGATGGGGGTGGAGGTGGGCGGCGGCGTCTCGGTGGGCGTGGCGGTTGTCGGGGCGGCGGTTGTGGGTGCGGCGGTCGTCGGTGCGGCGGTCGTTGGTTCGGGGGTGGGCGTCTCCGTGATGACGAGCGGCTGGCCGCGCTGGCCGGTGATCTCGTCGCCCTCGTTTAATTCGACCGTCTCGCCGTCCATCTCGAACCAGACCGTGCCCTCGGACACGGCGACGTGAGTCGTCTCGTCGTCGATCACCTCGACGGTGAAGACCGTGCCGCGCACGGACGCCGTCGAGGATGGGGTGCCGATCTCGAACGCGTCCCCCGCGCCGAGCACCCGCTGGACGCGGCTGACGGTCCGCCCGGCCAGCATATTAAGCCGGACGCGGTAGTCCTCGTCGTTCGTGACGAGTTCGGAGACCTCGACCACCGTGCCGCCGTCGAGGTCGACGGTCGAGCCATCGGTGAGGCGCAGGGTGGCCGAGCCGTCCTCCGGCACGCCGATGGCGTCCCCGGTCGACACGGCGACGGTCCCACCGGAGACGATCTGCGTCTCGTTCTGGTGGGTGAACAGGAGCAGGGTGCGGCTCTCGCTGATGAGGGTCGCCTCGCCTTCGTCGACGACAAGCGTCGCCGCGCTGGCCTGGCGGGTGCCGGTCAGCACGAATGCGCCGAGAAAGGCCGCGAGCGCCAGAAACGCGACGGCCAGTCCGAGCCGCCGCAGACTGAAAACCGGCGCGCGCCGGACGCGCGTTTGCGGGCGGGCGGCCCTGCCGTTTTGAGGGGCGGTGCGCACGCTGCCGCGTGAGGGGCTGGCTGCGCCTTCGAGGAACCAAGCCAGCGTGGCCGGTTCGATGTCCACGTATTCGGCGATGCTGTCCACGTCCTCGGAGTAGCGATCCCGGCGTGGGACGCGGCAGAGGGCCAGCTTGCTCAACTGACCGGACGTGAGCGCAAGCTGGTTGGCAACGCCGGCCCAGTCCATATTGTGGCGGCTGGCGTAAGCGCGGATATGAGAGGCGAGCAGCGTTTCGTTATGCTCGGCCTGCCGGGCCATCGTCGTCAGTATCTCGCTCATCGATTATCCTCGAATGTCAGGTTCTTTCCCTTCTACACTATGTTCCGACGCCACCCTGAAAGTTCGACAAACTCCGGGCGGTTGGTTTACTGGGTGTCAATCAAATGAGAGGCGAAGCGGCGCAGCTTCTTGTTGAGCCGGTCTTTGGCGCGCTTAATCGCCGCGCGCTGTTTGTCTGTGTCGAGATGCGAGATGCCCATCACCGCAGCGTAGCGCTCCGTCGCCCGGACGCCCTCCAGCATCATGAGCACGATCTCCTCGTCCACCGGGTCGAGCGCCTCGTGCAGGCGGGTCAGAACCTCGCGGCGGGAGAGGGTCGTGTGCTGGGCCAGCCATTCGTCGAGGCGCACGGCGTCCTCGATCGCGTTTCCCACGTCGGGGTTAATGTCTATATCCTCGTCGTCGACGTGGACGAGATGATTCTCGCGGCGGCGGTCGCTGTCGATGCGGTTGAGCGCATCGTAACGGGCGGCCATCCGCAGGTAGCCGAACAGGGACAGGCGGGCGGGGTCGAAGCGGGCGGGATCGTCGTAGTAGGCCATCAGCGCGTCGATGGCGCAGGATTCGAGCAGGTGATTATCGCCGGTCGGGAAGCGGGCGTGCAGACTATGGACGAGGTGAGACAGCGCGGCCTCGCATAACTCGGCGAAGGCGGTGGGGTCCTCGGCCAGCACGCGCCGGTGGAGGTCGCTCTGTTCTTCTCGTGTGGGGAGAATCTGGGCAGACATAGGTAGATGATACCAGCTCCCTAGCACGCTCGCTTCCGCAGCAGCGCTCACGTTACTCTCCTGACGAGGCACCCATATTTTAAGTAAATAACGCGTCTTTGGAAACGCCTACAGTCCGGCTGATGCCCAACAGCCGGAAAATGCGCTCCGGCGCTATGACCGATGGTACCGGCGTACTATGATTATAGGGGAGCCTGGTAGGAGATTGGTATACATACTTTGCCTACCCCGCCCGTAGAGCGGCAGGGGTGGAAACGGGGCAGACCGCGCGGCCTGCCCCGCGAGCACATCAGCTATCTTTGCGGTGCCACCTGCCGTCGTCGCCTTTCTCGTATTTCTGCTTGACGGCGCTCCAGGCGACCCGGTGGGCCGCCTCCTCGCGGGATTCGTCGCCCCGGCGATCAGCCGGGTCGTCGTACTCGTCCCACGCGCTGTTGTAAGCCTCGCGGTAGATGTCCTGAGCGTGTTCCGGCAGCGCGGCCTTCACGTCGCCGGGCAGATCGCTGCTGCTGTCGTATGGCATGGCCGACCTCCTCTATTTATCTTAAACGGCGGCCCCCCGGTGCGCGTGGAGAAAGCGGAGCTTTCTCCCAGTGAATGGCAAACCCTTGCGGGTTTTCTTGACACTCCAGCCGGGCTACGCCCGAAACGGAGTGTAACCGCTCCGCGTTTTCAACCATCGCCCCACCGGGTGAGCGACGGTCCGTGAGCACACCCCTGTAAAAAAACAGACGACCCGGTGGGTCATCTGCATTTTCTATCATTTTAAGCCGCGCCTGCCCCGATTATGAGGCGGAAGGCACGGTTTCTCTCACGCGCTGCTCAAGCTCGGCGCTCTTATTCTGGAGCGTGTTGACGCGCTCGTCCAGCTTCGCGCGCATGTCCTCAAGCGAGCGGTTCACGTCGGAGTGCACATCGGACACGACCGCGTTCATCTGCGCTTCGATCTCGCCGCGCAGGTCCTCGCCGCGCATGGGGGCCATCAACAATCCGGCGGCTGCGCCGACAATGGCCCCGACGATGGCACCCATCAGAAACGTCGCAAAGTCCTTCATGGATCGTCCTCCCTCAGTGACATTTACGTATGCTGACGGGGAGATGATCAGGCCTGCGTAACCGCTCACACGCCGTCCGGCTGCACAGACCTGCCGGCCCCCCGATACCTAAACCGTCTGCGCGTTCGCTAGACAGCGGCGCTGCGGCGAAACAGCCCGGCAATCAGACTGATGACGAACAGCACCAGAAAAACCCAGAACAGGATCTGGGCGACGCCAGCGAACGCCGAGGCGATCACATTAAAGCCGAACAGCGCCGCGACAAGGGCGATCAGGAACAACGTAAGCGCTAATCCTAACATCTGTACCATCCTCCTCTGCATCACGGCAGCCAATCAGAACAGGCTGCCATTCCGTTAAAAACCCAGCGTAACTTACTCAACTTCACTTTTTATGCTACCAGCAAGGTGATAAACAAGTCCTATCTTATGCCTAAAAAAACCATAAAAACGCGTGATGACGGCCTTAACCCTGCCGTTCGTGCGGCGGCTGCCCTTCCCGGCGGCGGCCCTCCTGCGGGCCGTCGTCGGCGATGATGCTGGCGTCCACGCCCGGCTGGAGGACGCGGACGACGCTCTGGATCGCGTTGTAGAGCATCAGGACGACGGCGACGAACAGGCCGGAAAGCCCGGCGGCGATGACGATGAAGGCGTAGTAGAACACCTTGAACCACGTATCGGGGGCGTTGTTCGACTGGGTGATGGGCATCGTCATCAGAAGCATCAGAAGGATGCTGCCCGCGAGCGCGATGGCGCTGAACAGGGCGATGCGCTGGATGCGCTCGAAGTAAGCCCTCTCGAACTGGCTGGAGGTCTGATGGCTGAAGCTGAGCAGCGTCAGCATGAGGGCGATGATCGAGGCGGAGGCGGTCACGATGCCGCCGCCCAGCGCGCGGGCGGAGGGGATCACGGCCTCAAGAAGCTGGCGGGCCTCCGCGCCGCTGTAAATCTGGCCGATGGCAAACTGGGCGGCCAGCGCGATCCCCCCGGCTGCCAGCCCGCCGATCAACGCCCGGCGCGCGCCGAGGAATAATAACCCGCCGTTGGTGGACTCCTGCCCGCCGCCGCCCGCATCCCCGGATCGGGAACGCCGCTGGCCGGTCTGCTCCGATTCGCTCATGTCGCCGCCTTTGCTCCTATCATCCTGAACGTGCTGTTTGTGGAACCGCGTGGTGAGTTTGCTCCAACGCATCATTTCGAGTATAGGGGCCGCCCCATAAAAAAGTCCCAAGCAAACTCTAAATAACCCCTAAAACCGGAGCCGGGTGGAGTGCGCGAGGGGCCAGAGAGGGGGGACGACACGACAGTTTTCAGGTTGGCGAGGGGAGAAGTGAGGCAAGAGCGGCGGGGTTTGCGGAGGTTTTCGCGGAAAAATCAGCGCCTTCTTTGCTTTCGGCAAAAAGTGTCGTGCGCCAGCCAGAGAGGAGGGAGGCGCAGCGGGGCAGGGCGGGCCGGGCGGAAATAGAACAGAAAAGGCGCGGCGGACACACCCGCCGCGCCCACGTTCGTCTGCGTGAGAGGCTGTTACGTCATCCGCTCGTGGCGACGAAATCCAGCTCAAGGATGACGGACTGCTCGACGGAGGCCACCTGCTGCGGCAGACGGAGGATGTTCACGTCGAAGTCGGAGTAGGCCACCGTCGTGGAGGCAAGCCCCTCGATCCGCGTCTCGGAGACGGGCGTGGCGGTCACGTCGAAGGTCGTCTCCCGCGTGACGCCGTGAATCGTCAGGTCGCCGGTAAGCTGGAACTCGACCGGCGTGCCGATCGAGATGGCGTCCGGCATCCCTGAGATCGAGGTCGCGGTGAAGGTCGCGAACTGGTAATCCGGGTTACCGGTCTGCAAGATCGCGTCGTGGATCGCGCGGTTGCGGAAGTTGTTATCCGTCGCCAGCCCGCTGAGATCGACCTCGACCGTGCCGACCTGCGCCGCCGACGGCTGTGCGGTATCGACCGTGATCTGGCCGGTGACGCCGTTCGTCACGCCGGTGACGGTCGTGTCGTTGCCGTTCAGCACCTCTTGAACAATAAAACGCGCCTCTGACTCTTCCGGCACGATGGTATAGGTCGCCGCTCCGCCCGACCCGGCCTCCGGCCCGGTGGTTGGCTCGACCGGCTCGGCAGTCGGCTCGGCGGGGGCGGTTTCAGGATCGGCCTCTCCGCTGGCTGGCTCCGGCGGCGAGGTCGCCGCAGCCGGGGCGGGCGTTGCATCGCCGCTACAGGCGGCGAGCAGCACCAGGATCAGGCCGGGGATCAGCAGCTTGCGCAGTTTCATATCTACCTCCTCTGGCTCACGGACGAGATACCTCCCATACACTCGAATGATTGTATCGTTTTGAAGTTGTGTTTGCGGCCTGGAGTATGTGGAAACTATTTGGGAAGTAGTTAGAAGGTATAAAGAGACGCTATTAGAAACCGGACAGATGTGGTATCCTTATGTCGGAAATGAAAGGCTAGCCGCAAGCTGCAAATCTGAAGATTTGCCGCGAGGTCAGTCCCACCACTGCGCGAGCGTGGAAGGGGCTGACTTTATGCGGACAGCCAGTATGCGCCTGCCGACCGTTTATCACCCCACTACTTATAATGGTAGGGAGCATACTCATTGCATTTCAACCGTGGGTGAGGTACGTTTAGGCGGAGCAATGATAGTAGAAGAAGTGTGGGTGGGAAGTGAGATAAGCAGTTTGTGATGAGCAACTGGACGAGACGTTTTATCGGCAATATTTTCAGAATCATCATTCCGATCCTCGTCGTTGCAGTCACCGGGTTCGCAGGGTACATGGTCACGCGGGCTTCGACGCCTGATCCTCCTGAGAGGGCGGCGGCGGCCCCGACGAGCCAGTTTTCCAGCGTCAACGTGCAGGAGACCCCGGAGCCGACGGCGACCGTCGAGGTTGAGAGCGTCGCCGCCCCTGACCCCGAAAACCTGACGAGCGAGGAGGCGGTCGCCGTCGAGATCGCCGATCCGCCGGGGGACGATCTGGACGACGTACTTCTGCTCATGGACAGCACGAACGAGACGAACTTCGACGTGAACCTCGCGCACGTCGCCGAGTTCTACGGCGTGAAGCTCCGCACGGTCGACGTGACCGCCGGGCCGCTCACCGACGATATGTTCTTCGACGGCAGCGGCGCGCCGCTGAAGCTCATCGGCGTGACGGCGAGCACGCTGGCGGCGCTGACGCCTGAAAGTCTGCAACTCCTGCTGGGGCACGTCGAAAACGAAGGCTTGCCGCTGCTCGTGTACGAGGTCGGCCCCGATACGAACCCGGTGATGATGGCGAGACTGACGAACGGGTCGATCGTCGGGGCAGTCGTGCCGCAGGACTGCTGCACGGACTGGACCGTCGCGGACACCGCGCCGGACCTGACGAAGGAGTTCACCGGGCAGACGGTGCTGCTGTCGGCCTCGCAGAAACAGATCGACTACGCGCTGGTCATGTCCCCGGTCCTACCGGAGGACCAGCCCACCGTCCTGATCACGTCGACGGAGGACAACGGCGACACGTACCCGATCTTCGCCAGCGTCAAGCACGGGGCGGGCACGATCTACGTCAACGCGGGGGGTGAGGGACAGAATCTCGACGAGATCACCTTCCACGAGATGTACTACGGCGAGCCGTTCAGAGGCTCCGATCAGTTTGCCACCATCGTCCCGCTGATGTTCGTGCTGCGCAATACGCTGGGCGACGAGGCATGGCACGGGGTGGCGGACTACGGCAACCTGACGCTGGACGATCCGCCGCTCATCTCGGTGACGCGGCTGCTCAACTACCAGGACCTGCTCACGGAGATGGAGGCCCACAACTTCCACACGACTGTCGCCTTCATGCCGTTCAACTACGCCCGGTCGGAGAACGAGGTCGTCGCGCTGTTCCACGAACATCCCGACCTGTACTCCATCGTTCAGCATGGCAACGATAACGACGGCTACGAGTTCTACTACTACGAGGACTTCGAGGGCGCGCTGCACCCGCCGAGACCCCTGCTCGAACAGGAAAATGACATCCGGGAAGGTCTGACCCGCATGGTGATGCACGAGGAGCTGACCGGCATCCACTTCGGGCGGATCATGGTGTTCCCGATGGGGATAGCGCCTGAGGACACCATGACGGTCCTCAAAGAATACAACTTCATGGCGACCGTCAATCGCCAGGATCGACCGCTGGGAACCGAGCCGCCGTCGGACTGGGATTACAACATGCGCCCGGCGAACATGGACTACGAGAGCTTCGCGGTGATCTCACGGCGATCCGTGTCCGATCTGGCAAGCGATCCGAATAACATCGCGTCGTATGTCAAGAACGCGACGTTCGACCTGTTCCTCGACAAACCGGCGCTGTTTTATTCGCACGTATACGAGGGCGAGCTTTTCCAGTCCGGGATCGACGCCTTCGACCCGCTGGCAGATGCCGTAAACGGGCTGGCCGATGTGGAATGGGCTTCACTCGAAGACATCGTGCTGCACATGTGCCTTCAGAAGCGGAACGACGACGGCAGCATCAGCGTCATGATGTTCGCCAGCCAGCTTGAGCTAACCAACGAAAGCAATGAGCCGGTAACGTATCACATTTCAAAGGTAGAGACGCTTAATGTTCCCATCAAGCGATTTCTAGTTAACGGGCGGGAGACAGTTTACAGCGTCGAGAACGACACGTTTCAGACTGATTTCATCATCCCGCCCGATACAACTGTAAGACTGGCTATTATTTATGGATATGGAGATTCCTGAGCATGGAAGTCTCAAAACTTCTCGAAATTCTATGGAACCGCAGGTGGATCGTTGTCATCACAACGATAGCTACGCTCGCTATCGCAGCAGTCGTCGTCAGCCAGATGCCGCTGATGTACACTGCGTCGGCGACCCTGCGCATCTCACCCTCCGGCATCAACCCGCTGGACTATACCTCGTACCTGTACTTTGACCGGCTGGCCGCCGGGTATCAGCAGATCAGCACCAGCGAGGTCGTCGTTCACCGCGTGGAAGAGGAGCTTGGCCTCGCCGAAATACCGGAATACGAGGTCTCGACCATCGCGGGAACGGACCTGCTCGAAATCAAGGTGACGGACCCCGATCCGGTGCTGGCGGCGGACACGGCGAACACCGTCGCGCAGATTCTCGTCAACCAGGGGCGGGCGCTGTACACCTCCGGTGAGAGAGAGGCGCAGGCCGGGCTGGAGCAGGAGCTTCAAGACGCGACACAGCGGCTCGACCAGCTTCAGGAGAACCGGCGCGAGCTGATCACCCAGATTCCGGTCGATCAGGAACAGCTCGACGAGCTGGATCGCCAGATCGAGATCCAGCAGAGGGCGTATGAACAACTGCTCGACAGCTACATTCAGGTCCGCACGCAGGACGTGACCCAGTCGAACAGCATCTCCATCGTGGAGCCTGCGATCATCCCCGACGAGCCTACCGGGCTTGCGAAATCGATCCAGCTTGCGCTGAGCGGCATACTCGGCCTGATCGGGGGCGTGGCGCTGGCGCTGGTGCTGGAGTTCTTCCGGCCCAGAATACACACCCGCGAGGAGATCGAAGAACTGGTCGATGCGCCGATTCTCGGCTCGGTGCGCGTGCTGCGCAGGAGCCAGATCAAGAATCTCATGACGGGCGAGACGCCTCACAACTCGTTCAGGCGGCTGCAAACCAACCTGCTGATGCTGACCGAGGGCAGCAACGACCACACGGTGCTCGTCACCAGCCCGGCCCCTAACGACGGGAAGACGGTCGTGACGGCTAACCTCGCCAACTCGCTGGCTGTGGCGGGGTACAGCACGGTCGCCATCGACGCGGACCTGAGACGGCCCAGCCTGCATAAATTGTTCGGGATGGACAACGATGTCGGCCTGTCGGACGTGCTCAGGGGGACGCTGTCGCCCTACGACGCCGTGCAGCGCACCAACGTGCCGAAGCTGGTCGTGCTGACGGCGGGCCAGTGCCCGGAGGACCCCACCCTGCTCGTGACATCGAGCCGGATGAAATCCGTACTGGACGAGCTGGCTGCGTACTACAACTTCGTTCTGATCGACACGCCTGCGTTCCTCGGCGTGCCGGAGGCGGCGACCGTCGCCCGGATGGCGGAACAAACGCTGCTGGTGACGCGTCACACGCCGGACCGCAAAGACCTGGAAGAGACCATCGAGGCGCTCGACCTGGTCGACGCAAACATCATGGGCATCGTGCTGAACCGCGTTCCGAGCGATGGGACGATGCGCTATCGCCGGTACTACTCGACGCCGACGGTGCCTCAGCAGGAGCCGCCGCAACCGGCCAACCCGTCCACAGAAGATATCGAGGACTACATCGCCACGTAGCGGGGCGGTTTGAGCGCGACTTAACAAAACAACAAACGAGGCGGCTGGTCGAACCAGCCGCCTCGCCGCTTTTTGGGCGAACGCCCCCCGCTACTCGCGGAACATCTCGTCACGCATCGCCTGGATTTTGTCACGCGCGGCCAGCGGGCCGTCTCTATGCAGGGTCTCCAGATAGACGGCAAAGTGATGTTCCAGGATGGTTTCGGTGTAGCCGATGCGGATCGTGCGGAGGGCCGCCCGGCCAAGCTCGACGGCCAGAGCGGGGTTCCGGGCCACGCGGGTGATGGCCTCGGCCAGCGCCGCCGGATCGCCGGGGGGCACGAGAAGCCCGTTGCGGCCATCCTCGATGAGGTCGCGCGGGCCGCCGATGTTCGAGGCGATGACGACGAGGCCCTGAGACATCGCCTCCAGATTGGTCGTGCCGAGGCCCTCATAGCGCAGCGTCGGGAAGATGAGAACGTCGTAATCCCGGTAGTGCCGGATCAACTCGACGCGGGGCATGAAATTCAGGAAATGCACGGTGCCCTCAAGCCCGCTGTCGGCCACGAGCTTACGAAGCTGGCGCTTGTAGTCGGAGGCCTCCTCCGGGCCGATCAGGTCGAGCGTCACGGCGGGGGCGTCGGCCTGCCTGGCGAGGTGGGCGAGCGCCTTGATGGGGACAGCCGGGCCTTTGGCGGGATCGTAGCGCCCGATGTAAGCGAGACGCAGCGGATCGTCCGGGCTGCGGGGCGGGGGCGGGGCGTCGGCGATCCAGTCGTCGGGGATGCCGGAGGGCACGAGCACCGCCCGGCTCATGTCGAAGCCAACCGCCTCGTACTCATCCATCAACGACTGGCTGATGACGGTCGCTCCGTCAAACTGGAGCTTGCGGTAATCCTGGAAGCCCATCAGGGCAGTCCGGTACAGACGTTTAATGGGGTTCGTCTCCTCGATGAACTCACGCCGCCAGTGGACGAGCCAGTGGCTGCCGATGAGGTAGATGCCGGGGATGCCGAGGTCGTGGGTGGCATACGCGGGTGTGACGGTCGTGCGCAGCAGGTGAAAGACGTAGGCGATGTCGGGTTCGATCTGCCGGGCCAGCCGCCGCGTGATGCGGTAGTTGTTGATGGCGTGACACGCCTTCTTGAACTGATTCACCCGGCGCTGGAGCCACGTGTCGTGCCGCAGGTCGATTAAATCCAGCACGCGGTGGACGTGGCCCTCGACCGTCTTACCGGGCAGGCCGTAGCTCGTGGTGAGAACCGTCACGTCGTGGCCGTGCGCGCGCATGACCTCGACGATCTGCTCGCAAAACAGCTCGTAGCCGCCGGTGTAGTGCGGCGGGTAGAAGTCGGTCAGCACGAGTACTTTCATTAATCCATCCGAAGGAAGCCCGGAAGACGCAGCAGCCGGGAGGCGAGCCGGCGGGTGAGGGTCAGGCGGCCCTCGCCCGGCAGGCTGAGGACCGGGTCGCCGCGTGCGTCGATGCGGGTGATCTGGTAAGGGTCGTCCCCCGGCTCGTTGATCGGGATGAGCCGCTGGATGGCGTAGGGATCGTTCCAGTTGGGGAGGAGCTTCTGCGGGTTCACGTCGATGAAGGCGGAAAGGTGGCCCGTGTCGCGGGCGAGGCTCGCGGCGAGCAGGCTGTAGCGGTGCCAGGGATAGCAGATGTGGCGGACCGTGTGGCCGGGCAGGTGGCGCTCGATGGCCTGCTTCGTGCGCTCCAGACTGCGGCGGATCGCCGCCTCCTGCTCGGCGGGCGTCTCGATCCGCTCGTCGAGCTTATGCTCGCTCCGGTAATGGTCGGCGAAGCCGCGAAGCTCATCCCGCCAGTCGGGGCGGGCGAAGAACATCCCCCGGTCGTGCTCGGCGACGAATTCCACGCAGGCCGCGCGCAGCCCCTCGTCGTCGAAGAAGCGGCGGGCGGCCCCGAAGCGGGGGCCGCTCTGATAAAGCGGCGTGCCGGGCGGGGGCGCGCTCTGGTAGCGGTCCTCGCCGCCGCAGCGCATCACGGGCACGCCGACGTTTTTGTACTCGAAGCGGAAGCCGGGATGGACGAAGTCGACGATCTGCGGGCCGGTGGCGATCAGCGTGTGGTGGAAGGTGTGCGACTGGAAATCGACCAGCCCGGAATCGTGCATGATCCGGGCCTCCTCCCAGGTGATGGCGGGCTGAGCGCTCAAATCGGCGTCCGCCGGATCGCCCGATGGAACGCCGGGGCCGGGTGACGCATCGGCGGTGGTGGGCCGGACGCCTGTTTCGTCCATGAAGCTCGGAACGGCGAAGCAGATCGTTTTCATCCCATATTTTTTGAGGATGGGGAAAGCGGCAGTCCACAGCGTCGCGCGGCCATCGTCGAAGGTGATGACGACGGACCGGGGTGGGACGGGCTGCCCGTACACGAGGTAGCCGTGCATTTCGTCCGCGGTGAGGGCCGTGTAGCCGTTTTCGGCGAGGTAGCGCATGTGGCGCTCGAACTCGGCAGGCGTGACGGAGTCCGGCGTGCTGGGGTTCGCCACCGAGTGGTAGGTGAACACGGGCACGCCGATCTCGCCGTCGCCGGAAGGGCGCAGCACGAACGCCGGGTGGCGGCGCGAGGAATGCGCACGCACCACCCGGATCATTCGCCTCGACGCGGCGTAGAGAACCGCCGCGCCTGCGAGGTAGCCGAGACCCCTCAGTGGTTGTTGCATAGTCGTCAGGTCAGGTTGGCGCGTCCATTCATAATGTGGTAGACCAGTGTGAGATGCAGTCGAGAAGCACGGGTAGTTTATCAAACGGTCAGGGGCCATGCAAGGCGGCCTGCCGTCCACAAATCGTCAGGCAAACGCTGTAATTCGCAGCGTAAATGTGGTATTCTCACCTACGGGACCGGAACGGCCCCGCACGACGAGCGGCCAACCAACACGCCGACGATGCCTGCGTTCACGGACGTGCCTCCGAGTTTAGCCCACACCCGACCCGAAACGGGCAGGCCCGGCTCACAGGTTGGCGCTGCAGGTTGGCATTATCTTGATTGGTAGGAAATAGGCTTATGATGTCCGTTATTCGTTCGATCCGCAGGCGCGCTAACGATCCCTGGTTAGAAGTCTTGCTGCCGGTGGGCGTGGGGCTGGTGCTGGGCGCCAGCATCGCGCTCGTACCGCCCTGGCTGGCGCTGATCGGCGTCGTGGCGCTGCTGGGGCTTGCCATCGGGCTTAACAAGCCGGTGATCTTCCTGCTGCTGCTCGTCATGAACGAGGCGACGATCCTGCCGGAAAACTACTCTCTGCTGTCGGTTGACATGGGCGTCGCAACGATCTATTTATCCGACGGAATCTTCCTCCTGCTGGCCGGTATCCTCATTTTCAAGCTGCTGTTCGAGAACGATTTTACGCTGGTTCGCACACCGCTCGATCTGCCGCTGATCGCGTTCCTCGCCGCGGTCGTGGTCATTACGCTGGTCAGGCTGATTCAGGATGGGTTCGTGTTCCTGCCATGGGCCATCCCCCGCGTGCGGTCGCTGCTGTTTCTGGGCGTTTTCTTCATCGTCACGAACCTGATAAGGGACAGAGAACAATTACGAATCCTGCTGTACGGGCTGATGATCATCGGGGCGTTCGTCGGCCTCGCGATGCTCGCGCAGTTCGTCCTCGGCTCGTCGGTCACGATCCTGCCGGGCCGCGTCGAGGACGTCGTGACGGAAAACGTGAGCTATTCGGGCGTCACGCGCGTTCTACCGCCCGGCCAGTCTACGGTGCTGGTCGTGTCGCTGCTGGCGACGACGGCGCTCATTCTGGAGGGCATCAAACCGAAGACGGTGTGGTGGATCGGCGTGGCGGCGCTCGCCGGGGTATCGGTGCTGCTGACGTTTAACCGGTCATTCTGGAGCGTCGTGCTGATGTTCACCGGCGCACTGTTCTTCTTCCTGCGGGGCAGAAAACGGCTGACGCTGCTGGCGGGCATCGCGATGGGCGCATTGATCATTGCCGGGGCGACTATGATCAGCATCCCGCGCGTCGAAAAGCTGGCTACCGCCTCGCTGGTCAGGCTCCGGACGCTCACGAGTTCGGAGAGCATCGAGAACGACTCAAGCCTCAACTGGCGCAAGGTCGAAAACGCCCACGTATACCCGGCCATCAAGGCGCATCCGATTTTTGGGATCGGGCTGGGGGCGGAGTACCGCTCGCTGGATACCCGGCTGGATTGGGCCCACTTCGATGGACGGCGCTACATTCACAACGGGCACTTCTGGCTCATCACCAAGACTGGGGTATTCTCCTACTTAATATTCATAGCGTTGTCTGTATTATTTGTTATAAGGGGTTTACGCCACTGGCGACAAACTGACATCCCGCTGGAGTCAGCAGCCATGCTCAGTTTTTCGCTGTTATATATCGGCCTTATGGCGGCAGCCATCGTCGACCCGATTTTTCACCAACAGTTCTGGACACCGATCATCGGCATGATGATGGGCATTAACGAAGTAATCATCCGGTTCAACCAACCCGACGCGAGCGCCGAAGCCTGAGTCCGAGGCAACCCCCGGAAAATTCATTTTTTTATTCACACGGGAATCATGGGCTCTTAATGGACCAAGCTGATCGGCAATCATCAAGTCCTTCTCTGCTGTCTCAATTCATAGCAGGAACATTTTCGACCGGCGCGGGCAAGCTGGTGACGATGGTCCTCAGCCTCGTCGGGGTGATGGTCATCACCCGGACGGTTGGCGCTGAGGAGTACGGCTCGTTCATCATCCTGCGGGTGGTCGTGCTGTTCCTGGCACAGATCAGCGGGATGGGGCTGGCGTCATCCATCCCGGTGTTCGTCAACGCGACGGACGACGACGGCAAGAAATCTCAGATCATCAACTCGGCCCTGTTGTTCCGGCTGGCGACTATTATCGTGCTGGGGCTGCTCTCGCTGCCCTTCGCCGACTCGATTGCGCGGTTGTTCGACTCCACGATGTCGTTAGGCCACGCAGCGTTCATCCCGATCCTGTTCTTCTTCGAGGCGATATTCGGGCTGCTTCAGGCGTCGCTCCAGAGCTTCCACCGCTTCCAGCGGATGGGCATCGCGGACGCGATCAGCAGCACCACCAACCTGCTGTTCATCTTCATCTTCGTCGTGTGGCTCAAAATGGGGTTTATCGGGCTGCTTCAGGCGCGCAGCATCGCGCTGGGGCTGGCGATCGTCTTCCAGTACATCAACCTGCCCATCGCGCGGAAGCCGCAGCTAAACACCGGCGTCCTGCGCGAGATGTTGAAGTTCGGGCTGCCGCTGCAACTGAACGACATCCTGAGCTTCGTGTTCAGCCGGATCGACACGGTGCTGCTCGGCCTCCTGCTCGGCTCGGCGGGTGTGGCCTACTACGAGATCGCCCGTAAGATACCCGACACGCTCACGCTGGCATATGAAGCCTACCGCGCTGTTTACTTCCCGTTCGTGTCCAAGTTCTCGGCGGAGGGTAAGAGCGACAAGCTGGCCCGCATCCTGAATCACTCGCTGCGGCTGGGCGCGTTCCTGCCGATCTTAGGCGCGCTGCTCGCGCTGCTGTTCGGGCGGGAGGTGTTCCTACTGGTCTTCACCGAGGAGTACCTGCCCAGCGTCACGCCGTTCATCATCCTGATGGGCGGGCTGAGTCTCTACGCGGTCGGCTATACGCTGGGGACGACTCAGGTCGCCATCGGGGAGACGGACAAGCCCGTGCTGGCTAACATCGCTCACACGATAACGAGCGTCGCGACGAGCCTCGTGCTGATCCCGATCCTGGGTGCGACCGGGGCGGCCATCGCCAGCATCGCAGGCAGCATCGTCTCCAACCCGCTCGACGTGTTCTTCCTGCGCAGGAAGGATGTCGAGGTGGACGTGATGACCTACGTCAAGCCGATGTTCCTCTTCGTCGTGCACGCCGTCGTCTACATGGTGACGATGCCGGAAAACCTGCTGGTGAGCAGCCTGTTCGTCGTCACCTTCCTGGCGGGGAGCGTGCTCTTCTCGGTGGTTACGATGGACGACATCAACCTGTTGTTCAGCGAAGGGGAGAAGCTGCTGCGGTCGCTCAAGTTTCCCTCGCTGAGGAAGTCGGAACTATGAGCGCCCTGATCTGAGCAGACATCGTTACCCGCCGCCACGCAACCCCGCACTAAACGGGGCTGCGGTCTGTACGTCACTACCACGTAAGCCGGCGATCTGAAGCTAAAAGACGGCGCATGAGAATACTGATCCTGACATACTGGATGCCGTACCCGCCGACCGGCGGGACCCCACTGCGGCTCTATAATTTGATACGCCGCGCTGCCGAGCAGCATGAGGTGTGGCTGGCGGCGTTCACCCATGACGCGCAGCCGGAGGACATCGCGGCGCTCGAGTCGATCTGCGAGCGCGTCATCCCGCTGCCGTTTGAGGCGCGAGGCGCGCTCTCGGACCCGGCGGGCTTCTTCCGCTACTTACTGAGCGGCAGGCCCGCAGAATTACGTCTGTACCACTCTGAGGCGATCGCCCGCACGCTGCATGACCTCACCTCGTCGGTTGCGTTCGACGCGGTCGAGATCGTCGACTCGTTCCTCGGCCTGTACAGGGAAGCGCTCGCGCCGCAGGCGCAGGAGCGGGCGATCCTGACCTTCATCGACGTGATCTTCAGCAAGGCGGAGCGCATCAGCCGGGTGGAGCAGAAGGTGACCCGGCGGCTGCGTGAGTGGTTGTACAGCCGGATGATGCACCGGTGGGAACCGACGTACGCGGCGCGTTTCGCGCGATGCATCGCGATGTCGGAGGACGATCGCGCCCTGCTGCTGGACGAGAATCCGGGGCTGACCGTCGACGTGGTGCCGAACGGCGTGGACGTACACACCTATGAGATGACGCCGCCCGCCGACGGGCCGCCGAGCCTTGTGTTCGTGGGGAATATGAGCTATCGTCCTAACGTCGACGCGGCGCTGTATTTTTGCCACGATATCCTGCCGCTGGTGCAGTCCGCCATCCCCGAAGTCGAGCTTTACATCGTTGGAAGGAATCCCGTCCCGGAGATCCGCGCGCTGGCGGGGGAGGGGGTCCAGGTGACGGGCAGCGTCGAGGACGTGCGGCCCTACTACGTGCAGGGCACGGCGAGCATCGTCCCGCTGCGGGCGGGAGGGGGCACGCGCCTCAAGATACTGGAGGCGATGGCGCTGGGCCGCCCGATCGTGTCGACCAGCGTCGGCTGTGAGGGGATCGCCGTCGAGGATGGCGAGCATCTGCTGATCGCGGACACAGCGGAGGCGTTCGCAGAGCAGACGATCCGGCTGCTGCGCGATGCGGAACTCAGACGGCACATCCGGGAGAGAGCGCGCCGCCTGGTCGAGGAGCAATACGACTGGGATATGATCGCCGAGAAGCTGATAAGCGTCTATGAGGCGGTCGCCCGATGAATGTCCGCCGCTCGATCTCGCACCGGTTTATGCCCCTCGCGAACAGGCATCTCGATTTAACGGAAGAAATCAGGAGGAGGGAGTTGGACGATCTCCAGCCGAATGGCCGCCATCTGATCTGGGTCTACCCAGGCTCCCTACGGGAAAGCCTCGATGCGGCGACATGGCTAACGACATCACGCGAGCTGTGTGAGATGGGCTGGCGGGTGACGTTAATTGATGTGGGACCAGACGGCGAGCATGAGATTCAGGGATTCCCGGTTCATGAGATCTCGCGGCCTGATATTTACCTGTTCAAACAGTTGATCTATCACCTGCGGATACTCGGCCACGTGATGCGCCACTGGGATGACACCTATGCCGTCCTGTTCCACGAAATGTCCGGCCCCTGGATGATGCTGCTCAAATTGATGCGCCCCTTCAAGGGAAAGCCCTATCCGCTGCTCGCGATGGACACGCGCACCCTGGCGATGGTGCCGCCGGACAAAGAGACGCTGAGGGATAAGCTCCGGCGGTACTTCTATGGGCTGTCGAACCGCCTGACAAATCGCTGGGCGGATGGACGGCTCGTCATCACAGACCGGATGGGTGAGGTGCTGGAGGTCCCGCGCGATAAGCTGTGGGGCGTGTGGCCCTCCGGCGTGGACCTCGATCAGTTTACGGATGCGGCGGGTGACCGGCGCTGGCCGGAGGGGGATGAGCCTATCGAGGTGATCCACACGGGCTCGCAGCATTATGAGCGCAACCTGATGGCGCTCAGCCGGGCGGTCGTGCGGGCCAATGAGGAGGGGATGAGGTTCAGGCTGAGACTCGTCGGGCAGGGGCTTGAGACGGAGGACCTGAAGGCATATGCGGCACAGGTGGGGGGGGATACCATAAGCGTCGAGCCGCCGATCCCGCATGAGCAGATGCCCCGGCTGCTGGCGGAAGTCCACGTCGGGACGATGCCCTTCCCGGATGAAGAGAAGTTCAGGGTGAGCAGCCACATCAAGCTGTTCGAGTATATGGCCGCCGGGCTGCCCGTCGTCGCCACGCGGATCGAGAGTCACACGCGGGTCATCAAGGATGCCGACAGCGCCATCTGGGCGGAGGGGGCGAGCGAGGATGACCTGCTGCAAGCGCTCAGGGAGTTGTGGCGAACGCGTGACACACTGCCTGAGAAATCGAGGCAGGCGGTGGAAGCGTCGCGTGAATGGTCGTGGGCGGCCTCGGCGAAGAAGTTGAGCGATGCGCTGCTGAGACATGGGACCGCGCCGGAGGCGTCATGAACGAAGGCAGGCCGGGTTACTTCATCTTTTCGCCCTGCGTCGCCGACCGGGAATCCGGCCCGGCGATCCGCGCGCTGGCAGGGGATGGATTCACCTGACAGAGCGCACACGTACGGACGAATGTGAGAGGGAAAGCACTTGACTGATTTGCAGCCCGATGGCCGCCACCTGATCTGGGTGTACCCAGGCTCGCTGCGGGAAAGCCTCGACGCAGCAACCTGGTTGACCACCGTGCGTGAGCTTCGCAAGATGGGCTGGCGGGTGACTTTGTTTGGCATCGGACCGCGTGGTCATCATAGAATTCGAGGGGTGCGCGTTCACGGGATTCCGCGCCCGGATGTGTACTTCGTCCGGCAGGTCGTTTACCATTTGCAGGTCGTGAGGCACATCATACGCCGCTGGCATGACACGTACGCCATCCTGTTCCACCAGATGTCCGTCATCTGGCTGCTGCCGCTCAAGCTGCTGCGCCCCTTCAAACGCAAGCCCGCCCCGCTGTTCGTCATGGATACACGCACGCTGCACATGATGCCCGCGCACAAGGAACGGATCGTGGATAAGCTGCGGCGGGTGTTCTACCGGTATTCGGTTCAGGCGGCCAACCGCTTTGCGGATGGGAAGCTCGTGATCACACGGCAGATGGCGGAGGCGATCAACGTCCCGCCGAAAAAGCTGTGGGGAATCTGGCCCTCCGGCGTGGATCTGGAGATGTTCGTCGATGCGAGCCTCAAACGGCGGTGGCCGGAGGACGGCGAGCCGATCGTGCTCGTTCACCCCGGATCGCAGCATTACGAGCGCAACCTGATGGCGCTCAGCCGGGCGGTCGTGAGGGCCAATGAGGAGGGGATGCGCTTCAGGCTGCGGCTCGTGGGGGAGGGTGATGCGACGGAGGAACTGCGGGCTTATGCGGCGACCACAAATGGCCTCGTGAGCGTCGAGGAGGCCGTGCCGCACAGTGAGATGCCGGACGTGCTGGCGGAGGCCCACGTGGGGACGATCCCCTTCCCGGACAAGCTCAAGTTTCAGGTGAGCAGCCCGATCAAGCTGTTCGAGTATCTGGCGTCGGGGCTGCCGATCCTGTCCACCCGGCAGGTGAGCGTGATGGAAGTCGCGGGGGACGCGGACTGCATCATCTGGGCGGAGGGATCCGGTGAAGAGAGTCTGCTGCACGCGTTACGAGACCTGTGGGACGCTCGCCACACACTCCCTGAGAAATCGGAGCAGGCGGTCGAATCATCCCATAAATGGACCTGGGCGGCCTCCGCGAAGAAGCTGAGTGACGCGTTACTGACGCGCGGGAACGCTCAGGAGGCGTTGTGAACGCGAACCGGCCCGGTTATTTCGTCTTCTCGCTCGACACGGAGCTTGCGTGGGGGTTCTTCGACTACGACGAGAGGCGTTCCCGGCTTTTCTCGCAGGATGGCTCGCGGGAGCGGCGATCCATCCATCGCATCCTGTCGATCTTTGAGGAGTTCGGGATCGCAGGGACGTGGGCGGTCGTGGGGCACATGCTGGCCGACCACCAGACGGAGTGCCCGGCGTGCCCGGCGGCAGGATGGGAAGGCAGGCACCGCGCCTTCGAGCAGATCAACACGCGCCGCCACCCGCTGTGGTATGGCCCGGACGTGATCGGGGCGATCCGGGGGTGTGAGGGGCAGGAGATCGGCTTTCACGGGTACACACATGCGGTGTTCGGCGAGGATGTGATGAGCGGCGAGGAGGCGCGGGCCGAAATCGACTGCTGGTTGGAAGCGGGCCAGCGGGTGGGCCTCAGGCCGGTGAGCGTCGTGTTCCCGCGAAACCGGGTGGGGCACCTCGATGCGTTCAGGGAGGCCGGATTCACGTCGTACCGGGATGATGCCGAACTGCCCTGGCTCACACGCAACCGGTATTTTGGTGGGCCGCTTAAGTCCGCGGACCACGTGCTCGCGCTGTCGACGCCGCCGATCTACGGGTTGGATGAGATGGTCGACGAGGCGCATGAGCTGGTCGTGCACAGGCCGTCGCAGCACTTATTCGGCTTCAACAGGGGTGTGGAGACGTGGCTGGATGAGCGGGGAATGGCGCTGCTGCGCGTCAGGCGCGTCGTGAGGGGCGTCCGGCAGGCGGCGGAACAGGGGAAGGTGTTTCACCTGTGGGCGCACCCCTGGGAGTTCCGCACGGAGGATGACTTCGCCAAGCTGAGATACATCCTTCAGGCGGTGAGTGAGGAGGTCGAGCAGGGGCGGTTGATCCCGATTGGGATGAGCGACCTGGCGGCCATCGTCAATGAACAGACACACGCGCCCGGTGGGCGGCGTTCAGCGTAGAAGTGAGGAGCCAAGTGAAGGTTTTAGCGATTACGAACACGTACCCGACACCTGAGACGCCGGGGGACACGCCTGCCATCAAACAGCAGGTGCTGGCGCTCGAATCGGAGGGCATATCGGTCGACGTGCTGCACATCAATTACCGCCACCGGAGCGAGTATCTGAAGGCGGCGCTGCGCGTTCTGGCGTTGAATTTCCAGCCGAAGCGGTATGACATCCTTCATGCTTATTACGGCCACTGTGGGGCCATCGCGCGGCTGCAACTGCGCTCGCCGGTCGTCGTCACGTACAGGGGGTCGGACTTAATGACGAGCAAGCGCTGGATAGGCGCGAACAT
The DNA here is from genome assembly GCA_964637665.1 of uncultured Anaerolineae bacterium. Classification (GTDB taxonomy): domain Bacteria; phylum Chloroflexota; class Anaerolineae; order Aggregatilineales; family UBA3940; genus CAZWUX01. The sequence goes on along the minus strand of CAZWUX010000003.1, from coordinate 25,267 downwards.
CGTCAATCTGGTGCAGGGCGTGATCGTCATGTCGGAGGAGATGAAGGCGAAATCGGGGAGGGAGGACGCGCAGGTCATCCCGTTCGGGGTCAACACGGACGTTTTCCACCCGGCCCCGAAGGATGAGTCCCGGCGTGACCTGGGGCTGCCGCTCGATGCGAAGCTGGTCCTGTTCCCGTACGAGCCGACGCGCGCCCAGAAGCGCTATGACGTGTTCACGGCGACGATGGACCTTCTGAGGGAGGATTACCCGGACATTCAGGAGGTCATCATCTACAATGAGACGCATGAGAGGGTGGCGCGTTACATGAATGCCTGTGACGTGCTGCTCATGACATCGGACTGGGAAGGTTCGCCGGTCGCGGTGCGTGAGGCGGTGGCGTGTGGGCTGCCGGTCGTCTCGGTGGACGTGGGCGACGTGGCGCAGATCATAGGGAATATCGAGGGTAGTTACATCAGCCCGCAGGACCCGGTCGAGCTGGCTGCTGCCGTGAGGCGCGTGTTCGAGGATGGGACGCGCTCGGTGGCGGACATGGCTGAGGTGCAGGTAGATGCCCTCTCTGCGGCGAAACGCGTGATGGACGTTTACCGGGACGTGCTCGGCGACGTTTAGTTTTTTGGAAATTTGCTGCCAGTCGTTACAATCTCGCCGGTTTTTATCATCATCGTAACCGGGGACGTTTATTCTATCGATGGGGCGCAGCCGATGCAGGCAGCGCCTCTTGAAAGTTGGGAGTTAATATCATGAACGTAGCACTTATTGGATGCGGAAAAATATCACAGGCTCATATCAAGGCGCTTCAGGGGGTCGCGGATGTGACCATCACGTGCGTCTGCGACCGTGACGCCTACCTTGCAGAGAAGGTCGCCGCGAAGGTGGGGGCGCGGGCGTATTCGGACCTCACCGAGATGCTGGAGCGTGAGAAGATCGATGCGGTGCATATCATGACGCCGCCCGCCACGCACGCGGACATCGCCGTGCAGGCGATGGAGGCGGGGTGCCATGCGCTCGTCGAGAAGCCGATGACGCTCAGCGTGGCGGATGCGGACCGCATGATCGCCGCCGCAGAGGCCAACGGCGTCAAGCTCAGCGCGAATCACAATTACCTGTTCAAGCCGTCGGTGGCGAAGGCGCGGGAACTCGTCGCGGGTGGGGAGATCGGGCGCGTCGTGTACGTCGACAGTTATTATGGCCTCTCTGCGGAGGGTGGGCAGTACGCCGGGGGAGGCGGGAGGCATCACTGGGCGTGGGACCTGCCCGGTGGGCCGTTCTCCAACTTCCTGCCGCACCTGTCGTACATCCAGCTTGCCTTCCTGGGGGACGTGGAGGCCGTCGCGGGGGTGACGCTGGGACATGCTGATGGGCCGGACAGCCCCGCCACAGAATTAGCCGTCATGCTCAAGGGCAGCAGCGCGCCGGGGGTCATGAACTTCTCGATGCGGGGTAAGCCGTATGCGAAGTTCGTCGACGTGTATGGCACGGATGGCATCGTGCACGCGGACCTCGTGCGGGAGGTTTGCACGGTCAATCGCAATATGAGACTGCCGCGTATGCTCTCGAAGGTCGCCTTCAATCTGGAGGACAGCACGCAGCTGCTCGGCGGGACGGTCGTTAATACGGCGGGCGTGCTGTTCGGCACGCTGAAGAACATGCCCGGCCTGCACATGCTGATCGAGCAGTTCTACGCCAGCATCCGTGAGGACACGGAGCCGCCGGTGACGGGCGAGGATGGTCGCAAGGTGGCGGCCATCATGGAGGGGACGTGGAGCCAGTCGCCGGAACTGGCGGATTATGCGGCATCCGCGCCGCCGGTCACGATCACGTCGGAGCCGCAGACGGACGCGGAGCGCAGGGCGATGCCGGTGCTGACGGGCAAGCGCGTGCTGGTGACGGGCGCGACGGGCTTTCTCGGCAGCCGGCTCGTCCCGGCGCTGCACAGGGCCGGGGCGGATGTCGTGGCGCTCGTGAGGGGGCCGGGCAGCGTCAGCCAGATGATCGCGGAACAGGCTGAATTGGTCGGCGGTGATCTGCGTGAGGGGGATGCCGTCGATGCGGCGATGAAGGATGTGGACATCGTCGTCCACTGCGCGGCGATCACGACCAATCAGGCGACGTGGGATGAGCATGAGGCGGTCAACGTCGAGGGCACAGGGGCGATTCTGGAGGCGGCCTGCAGGGCGGGCGTGGAGCGCGTCGTGCACGTCAGCTCGGTCGTCGTCTATGGGTTGAAAAATGGGGATGTGAGTGAGGCCAGCCCGTACCCGGCCAATCCCGATCCGTGGGCGCATTACATGCGGTCGAAGATTGGGGCGGAGGAGCTGGCCGCTTCGTACAATGATGAGAAGGGCCTGCCGGTAACGGTCGTGCGGCTCGGCGTGTTGTATGGGCCGGGAGGCGGGCGTCCGCCGGGGCGCGGGTTGATGCAGATCGGTGGGATGAGCCTGTTGATCGGCAGTGGGCGCAATCACATGCCCTACACGTACGTCGACAATGCGGTCGATGCGCTGCTGCTGGCTGCTTCGACGCCGGAGGCGGCGGGTGAGACGTATAACATTGTGGATGAACCGCAGGTCCGCCTGCGCGACGCCGCGCGGCAAGCGGCGGAGCTTAAGGGCGAGCGGGTGATGCTCGTCCCGATCCCGGCGGTGGTGCTCAACACAGGGGCGAGGGTGCTGGAATCTCGCAGCAAGGCGAAGGGGGCGGCGACGCCGCCCAAGCTCTCGCGCTACGTCATCCGCAGCGCGGCGAGGAACATCCGTTACAGCACGGAAAAGGCCCGCAAAGAGCTGGGCTGGGAACCGGCGGTGGGCCTGGAAGAAGGTCTGCGCCGCACGCTCGATGCGAGTTAGCCGGTGCCCGGCGCAGACTCGGCCCCGGTGATGACTGCGCGCCGCCAGCGAAGCGCGCGCCGCCAGCGCATCCTGATGCTGCTGGAGAATAACCCGTACCCGCATGACAGCCGGGTGAGGAAGGAGGCCGCCAGCCTCACAGAGGCGGGGTTCGGGGTGACGATCATCGCCCCGGCGGGGGAGGATCAGCCCGCGCGGGATGTGGTCGATGGGGTGACGGTGTACCGTTATCCGCGCCCGCCGGGTGGTGAGGAGTTGATCGGGTATCTGTGGGAATATGGGTACTCGATGGTGGCGATGTTCGTCCTGTCGCTCGCGGCGCTCGTGAGAGAGGGCTTCGGGGTCGTCCACGCCCACAACCCGCCGGACACGCTCGTGCTGATCGGCCTGTTCTACAAGCTGCTCGGCAAGCGCTTCGTCTTCGACCACCACGACCTCTCGCCGGAGCTGTACGCCGCCCGCTTCGACCGTCAGGACGACGGGGCAGAGGGGGGCGGGGGGATGGTCGGCGTGCTCACGTTTTTCGAGCGGCTGTCGTGCCGGGCCGCCGACCTGATCATCGCGACGAACGGCTCATACCGCGAACTGGAGATGGCGCGGTCGGGCGTGCCCGCCGAACGGATCGTCATCGTGCGCAACGGACCCAGCCCCCGGTTTATGGAGCCGCCCCCGGTGAATGGACGCATCACAGGCGAGGGGGAGACGACCATCGGGTACGTGGGCGTGATCGGTTACCAGGACGGGCTGGACTATCTGCTGCGCGCGCTGGTGCATCTCGCAGACGACCTGGGGCGACAGAATTTCAAGGCGGTGGTCATCGGAAGCGGGGATGCGCTGCCCGGCCTGGAGCGTATGGCGGTGGATCTCGATATCGATTCAAAAATATGGTTCGCGGGGTGGCGGCAGGGGGATGATCTGCTGGGGCTGCTGGCGGCTGCGGACATCTGCGTATCGCCCGATCCGTCCAACCCATACAATGACCGGTCGACGATGATCAAGTTGATGGAGTATATGGCGCTGGGGAAGCCCATCGTGGCGTTTGACCTGCCCGAACACCGCGTCAGCGCCGGGGAGGCGGCCCGTTATGCCCGGCCCAATGAGGAACTCGACTTTGCGCGGCAGATCGCCTACCTGATGGACCACCCGGAGGAACGGGCGGCGATGGGCGAAGCCGGTCGGGAGCGCGTCCGCGCGGAATTGGCGTGGCCGTATCAGGCGGAACGGCTCGTCGCGGCTTACCGGGAGTTGACCGCCGGGTAGGGGCGCGGCGGTTCGCATCGACAATAAAAAGAGCCGGGGGTCACGCGACCCCCGGCTCTTTGTGTATTAACCGTGTGTGCAATCAGGCTTCGACAACTTGGCTGATGACGTGGCCGACGTAGTCGACCATTTCCGGCGTCATGTTCTCGTACATGGGGAGCGATACGATCTGGTCGGCGTATGCCTCGGTGACCGGGAAATCGCCCCGCTTATAGCCCAGGTCCGCGTACGCCCCGGTGAGGTGGATGGGGATCGGGTAGTGGATGCCGGAGTGCACGCCGCGCGCCTGAAGCTCCTCGCGGAAGCGGTCGCGGTCGCCGGGCACGCGGATCACGTACAGGTGCCAGACGGGCGTGGCGTAGTCGGCCTGCACGGGCACGACGACGCCCGTACCGGCGAGAACCTCGGCGTACTGAGCGGCACGCTCCTGCCGGGCGGCGTTCCACCTGTCAAGCGCCCCCAGTTTGACGCGCAGCACAGCGGCCTGGAGGGTGTCCAACCGGTAGTTGTTGCCCATCAGATCGTGCTCGTACTTGCGGTACTGCCCGACGTTGCGCAGGGCCTTGAGCTTCCCGGCGACGGCCTCGTCCCGCGTCGTGATCATGCCTCCGTCGCCGAACGCGCCCAGGTTCTTGGCCGGATAGAAGCTGAAGGCCGCCGCATGGCCGATGGACCCCGTGCGCTTGCCCTTGTAGAGCGCGCCATGCGCCTGACATGCGTCCTCGATGACAACCAGATCGTACTTACGGGCCAGCTCCATGATCGGGTCCATATCGGCGGGCTGGCCGTACAGGTGGACGGGGATGATCGCCCGCGTCCGCTCGGTGATCGCGTCTTCGATCTTCGACACGTCGATGGTGTAGGTGTCCGGGTCGGCGTCGACCAGGACGGGCGTCGCCCCGGCGTAGGTCGCGCCGAGGGCGGTCGCGATGAAGCTGTTCGCCTGCGTGATGACCTCGTCGCCGGGGCCGATGTCGTAGGCCCGCAGGGCCATCTCCAGCGCGGCGGTCCCTGAGCTGACCCCAATCGCATACGGGGCCTCACAGTAGGCGGCAAACTCCTTCTCAAACTCGCTGACATCGCTGCCCAGAATGAAGGCAGTATTCTTCACGACGTTTGAAATCGCCGCATCGATCTCGTCACTCAGTTCGGCGACCTGTGCCTTTAAGTCAACAAAGGGTACTTCCATTGTCCCCACAGAGTGCTGCATGATATACCTTCCCTGACGTTGTGAGTTAGCTGGTATGGTTGTTGCTGGCGCGCTCGCCCGTGCCGTTTGTCGCCTGGCCGATGCCCAGCAGTGTCTCGACGGATTCGAACTTAGGGACCGGAACTGTCATGCCGCCGTTCTGAAGTGACTGCTCGGCAGCCTCCAGCACCTTGATCACGTTCAGGCCGGAGACGCCGTCGCTCTGCGGCGCCTTGCCGGTCAGGATGCTGTCGAGGAAATGCTCGCACTCGACGCGCAGCGGCTCCGAGAAGTCGATGTGCGGCGTGTACACGTCACCGTAGCGATAGCTGCAGTGGAACTCACCGAACGAGTCGGTGTACTTCGGCACTTCCACGCCCTTGTCGAAAATCTTGATCTTGTCGAGCATCTCAACGTCGTCGAAGACGAGCATTTTCTGATCGCCGACGACCGTGATACGGCGCTCCTTGTTCGGGTCGAGCCAGCTCACGTGGACGTGGGCCAGCACGTCACCGGGGAAGCGCAGATGCACGTACACGAGGTCGTGCTTGCCGTCGAAGATGCAGTCTGCCCCCTGCGCGGTGGCGGTGAGGGGCATCTCGCCAAAGAGATAGAGCAGGATGGAAATGTCATGTGGCGCGAGGTCCCACAGGACGTTCAGGTTGCGCTGGAACAATCCCAGGTTAACGCGCGATGAGTCGACGTATAGGACCTTGCCAAGCTCGTTGCTGTCGACGATCTCCTTCAGCTTACGGACGGCGGCGTTGTATTCGAACGTGTGGCCGACCATCAGGGTCAGGTTGCGCTCACCCGCCAGCCGGACAAGCTCCTCGGCGTGGTCGCTTCTCAGCGTGAGCGGCTTCTCAACAAGCGTGTGCAGGCCGTTCTCAAGGCTCTGCTTCGCAAGGTTGTAGTGTGTCTCCGGGGGGGTCGCGACGACGACGGCGTCGAGGCCCATCGAGTACAGGTCGGTGTGATCGTCCGTGACCTGGACTTTTGGATGGCGGCTGGTGATGTAGTCGCGCCGCTCCTCTTTCCTGTCGGCGACGACGACGACTTCGGCGTGCGGAATCTCGACGAAATTGCGGATGAGATTTGGTCCCCAGTACCCACTGCCGATAACGCCTACTCTAACGGTGTCCATCATTCCAATTCCTTTCCCTCAGATGAAAATAAATGCTTAACTATACGAGATTTACGCTGCACCTTTGGCCGATAAGATAGCAAATGGCGTGCGAATGATGATAGATAAGTCAAGCCAGAACGATTGACGGTCGATATATTCGATGTCAACCTCGATCATCTCATCGAACCCCAGGGCGCTGCGTGCTGTCGTCTGCCACAGGCCGGTGATGCCCGGTTGAGCGGCAAGCCGCTTTTTATGCCAGGGCTTGTACATCTCGACCTCGTACGGGATCGCCGGACGCGGCCCGACCAGACTCATGTCACCCCTGACGACGTTCCAGAACTGTGGCAGCTCATCCAGACTCGTTTTACGGAGGAACTGTCCGAGCGGGGTGACACGTGGATCACCGATCATCTTGTACTTGTTGTGTTCGCTGATCTCTCCTTCCTGTAGGGCCGCCATGCCCTCGCAATCGTTGTTGATGTAAGCTTCAATGAACTGACGATGCCGATCCGAACTCGCGTTCACGTACATCGTCCGAAACTTGTAGAAGTCGAACTTGCGAAGCCCGGACTTCTTTCCGAAGCCGAACTTATCATATCCAAGCCCGACACGTTCCTGCTTGAAGACCGCCGGACCGGGCGTCGTCAGCTTGACGAGCACACCGACGATAAGCATCAGCGGGGAGAGTACGAGCAGCAGGACCCCTGCCACCGTCAGGTCCAGTAGTCGCTTCGAAATAAGGTACAAACGGCTGCTGTATGATTTAAGATGAATGCCATCTATATTGTATTGGACGCTTGCCATTATTACCTGCCTACCAGAACCAAGTGAACGATTACTGCCAATCTGATATCGACGATGGAGGGCGTGTTGGGCCCTACACCCTGTAGATCAAACCCGTGATTCTATAACAAAAAGCGGGTTTGAAGGGTGCGGAACGCGCGCGGCGTTCGACGAGCACAGAGGATCGTCTATTTGATGGCTACGCAGCCCATCAATTTGCTCCTGCCCATGACACTCCCATGAACTATAGCATAGCCCCTTTCTCAATTCAATTCCGGTGGATAAGAGATAGCCAATTCTCATTATTGCATACCTGTATCTTCGGTCAAGATGGGGGTAAACCCCCATTTATCGTTGTGCGTCCGCGACCTATCATAGGCATGTAGATTGAACCCATTTGTAAGCATTAAGGAACGAGGCTTACCATGAACAGCTTCACAACCCGCGACCTCAACACACTGATGGCGAACTCGGTACTTGACACACACCCGCCCGAAAGCAAGATCTGGCGCGACCTCGAACGCGACGTTTTGCTGGTTGCCGAAGCCAGCGGCAACAATCCCTACGATGCGTCGAGCCGATACCATTACCTGGGCTGCGTGGCCGAGGCGCAGGATGTCCTGCGGATGGCCCGTGAAGGCATGGTCAACGTGATGAGCCCGGCCTGGGCACAGGCGATTGCGTAGCGACTCCGTTCCTGGTTTCAATCTAACACGTCGTCCTTTCGGCGCCAGCGAAAGCTGAGAACAGATTTCGTTGAAAGGCGCGACAGGCAGTCTCTTTCTGCACAACCCTCTCTGTGTCGAGAGCAGCCGACTTCTGTGTGTCCGGCCCTGGCAGGCGCACGCACGGTCAGTCGGCTGTCTCACCTTTTTTGAAGTCCTCAATAAAGGGTTCGACGGCCTCATAACGTGGTGTTAAGATCTCCTTACCGTAGGCATCGATCTGATACTCATACATGTTGTCATCAAAATAGACGAGATCGATATCCTCAAGGTCAATCTTCGGCCCGATGCACACCAGCGTCGAGATTTCCGATGGGGTGAGGTCCGTCAGGACGTTCTTGGCGAGTGAGCGCGCCAGCGCCGGTACTTCCGGCAGGACGCTGGGACTCATGATCTTGTCCCGGATCGCGAACAGCAGATCCGTCTGCCGCTGGACACGCAGCGTGTCACGCGGGTCACTCGTCTCATCCCGAATGCGTGCGTATTCGACCACCTGAGCGCCGTCCAGCGTCTGGAGGCCCGGCGAGAACTCCGGCACGTCCTCGGCGATGCTCTCAGGTATCTCTACCTCGATACCGCCGATAGCGTTGATGCCGTCCTCGATGACGCCATAGCTCGCGATGATGTAGTGATCGATTTGAATGTTAAAGTTCTGAGTGAGCGTCTGAGCGAGCAGGCTAGGCCCACCCCCGTCGACGCGATACTGAAATCCGTAAGCGTAGGCTGAATTCACCCGCCCGTCGATGATACGATGCTGCGCCAGCCCCGGAATATTGACGATCATATCTCGTGGCACAGCCAGCAGACTGACGGACGGCGTCACGAAATCCAGCCGCGCGATGCGGATCGAGTCGGCAAACCCCGCTGCATAGTTTCTGGGGGGGCCGTCCTTCCCGACGATCATCAGGTACATGATCGTTGGGCCGCCGCATAGAGGTTGAGGCGTCGGTTCGGGAGTAGGGGATGCGGTCGGTGAGGCGGTCGCCTGCGATTCAGGCGATGGTGCCACGTCCGCTGCTGCTTCCGCCACAGTCGTAGCCGTCGGCTCGACGGTAGGCGTGGCAAGCGGCGTTGGGGTGGAACCGAGCGCTACAAGCCGGGGGCCGAGCGGCATATTCCACAGGAAGATGCCCGCCAGCGCCAGCACAACCACCAGACCTATCAGACCAAGTAGAAGGACACGCCGCCGCGAGCGGCGGCTGTGGCGCCTGTCACCAGGCGCCACACTCGCCTCTATTTTTGGGTTGTCTGCAGCCATAATTAGCCCGAAGGCTTATTGTGTGCTGCAGTCGGCTGCGCAGAAGCGCTCATCTTCGCCAAACAGCGGCTCGCATGTCCCATTGCCACAGAAGATGAGTTCCCGCCCGTACCCATCGCAGTCCTCCGGGCACGTGTCAGGGTCTTCACCCACGTAGCCATCGCAGATGCCATCGCCGCAGCCGCGTGTGGACTGGTCGATGGTCACGACGACGAAGTAAGCCGGTTTGGCGCTGAGCAGCGTCCGTGCGTTAGCAAACTGGCGGTCGAACCGGGCCAGCGTGATGCTGGAGGTCGGCCCAAGGTATGGCAGGAGCAGCTGGCTCTTGCTGAACTCGTACAGGCCAAGCTTCGAGAACAGATCGAGCAGGTCCGAGACGTAGGCACGGTTCGGGATAAGCGTCCAGCGGATGGTGATGATCTGGTTGGGCTGGAGCACCTGCGTGATGACGCCGAGCGGGCCGTGATAGGTCACGTCCACCAGCCCGGTCACAACGTCGAAGGCTGAGATCGCCTTGCCCACGTCTTCCAGGAACTGCATTGCCGACGCATAGCTGACGGCGAAGTAATCGGCGGAATCGAGCAGAGCAGCCAGTTCCTCCGGCGTCAGGCTCGCCAGTTCGGCGAAGTGAACGTCGACGTAGAACGCCGTGCCCTTCACGCTGGCGACGCCGTTAGGGGTCTCCACGACATACTTGGAGCCAACCTGGCTGAAGTTCGTGCGATGATAGCTGAAGCCGATGAACTGCTGAAGATGGATAAAAGCCGTGTCCGATTCGTCGCGGCGGTAGGCAGCGATCTCGATCTGCGAGTTTTCGTAGACGACGGTCTCCGTGCGATTGGTTACCTCGTCGTTCGACTCGAACAGCATCAGCGCGATGCCGTCCGGGCCGGTGCGGACCACGTCACCCTCGACGAGGGCGAAAGGCCCGTCGATCTTGACGAACGCATCCTCATCTGCCTTGCGGACGAATACGGTGCCCTCCATTGGCGTCACGCTGGCGGTGGCAACCTTGCCGAACATATCCAGCGGATCGTCTCCGGTGAGCGCTGCGCCTGCGCCTGCTGCTGACGTATCGATCAGCAGCGATCCTGTGCTGACGACCAGCACAGCTACCAAGAGGATTGGTAGAAGGAATAACCTATATGATTTCATCACGTTCCTCCACTGACAAACAATAAAATGTGATAAAGGCAGGCGCATGAACACGGCGTAGTCATATAGTATCACAGTACTATTCGCTTGAAAAGCCCCAAGCGAAAATTTTAACAATTAAGACAAAAATAGTTTTATATTGACTGGTCTGCAAAGATGGGGCGGGGATGCCTGATCCATGCGGTTAGAGGTCATCGACAGGGCAGATGCTTACTCGGCTGGTTCGTGTCCGACCAGCTCGCGATCGATCTGGTCAAGAATCCGGCTGTCGACCGCGATGTCGAATTTGCGGGCAAACAGCTTATCGGAAGCCGCCAGCCGATCGAACCACTCATCTGTCAGGATGGTGGGGTTGGAGCACCCGTCCATCCAATCGATGAACCAGGGATATTCGTCCGATATCCGCTCACGGAACGGTGAGTTGGCGAGGATCGTCTGATACAGGATTTCGGCTGTGTTGCGGGTCGTCTTGAAAAACCGGAGCAGCTCTTTGCCCTGCCCGCTCTTGAGGAAGTCATGGGTATAGACCACCGCATCGCGCGTCAGGCACCACCACGTCGAGCCGCCGTAACCGGCATAGCCCAGCGGAATCTCGCGTTTCTCTTCGAGGAAGAGCGATAGGATGCGGCCAATCAGTGACTTGAGCCAGGTGGGCCGGTAGGGGGGATAGGTGAAGCGGCGGTTAAATAAGAAAAAATGATGTCTGTCCACACGGTCGAAGCCGCCGCCAGGTTCCCATCTTTCGATCGGGAACGGCATACATTCGATTATCTCCTCACCCCGATGCTTCTCAAGCCAGGCCTTGATATCCTCGTTTGGCTTGAGGGGGTAGTCCTGCCCGCTGAGGAGAATGGCAACGTCGTAGTCGAAGCCGCTGTTGCAAAGCGCCTCGATTCCCTTCATGATGCCATGTGCGATGCCGTACGATCCCCACGTCACGGAGACGCGTTCCGCAAAGACGTGGTCTGGCGAGCCAGCGAAGGCATCGTGAACGGCGTTGAACGCGCTGCTGCGTGCGCCACGGTCGATGTGGATGACGAAGGCAACACCGGGTGCTTGCAAACGATGGATGAGGCGGATGATCTGAGACGGGTTCTTGTGAGCGAGAATGATGTAGGCGAGCTTCATATTGAGTTGTTACCAGGGCTGCTGAAGGAATGTGATACCGGTGAAACAGTACGGACCATCCACCGGACCGCAGGATTCTGCCTCACAAATAACCT
>CAZWUX010000003.1:0-13685 GCA_964637665.1 uncultured Anaerolineae bacterium | reverse complement strand
AAAAGGGACTAAATGACGACTAACGACAGCCTGCATCGCTGTCTTGAACGTACAATCAGCCAGGCGAGATTTGTCAGGAATGTAGCACATAGATGTTCAGAACTGATGAAGATCCTGCCGGATTCAGGCGTGCAAACCGGTAGAGTCTAAGCAGCCTGGCCCGTCGTTTCGACGGGCCAGGCTCGTTGTACAGTATGCTGGATGTGCGAACCCGCACTCTTCGCGGCTCGCGGCGTTACTCAACCTGGTACAGACTCACCGGCCCGACGTAGATGGAACCGCTGTTCTGGCCGTCCTGCCGCAGCCCGCTGGTATAGAGATCGACCAGCGCGGCGTGGTGGCTGTCAGCGTCGACCGGCTTATCCGTCGGCGTCTGCCCACGACTGTTGCGCAGCGGGACGGACTGGCCGTTGAGCCACAACTGGAAGGATGTCGTGGCGCGGTAGCTCACCCGCGCTCGAAGCTGGAACCACTCACCCTTCGGGATGGTTACGCTCGTGTTGAACAGGTCATACTGCGACATGTTCGGGTAGTGAAGCACGTTCATCGCGAAACTGCTATTGTTGTTATTCATCAGGTTGACGGCCCACATCGGCCCCTTGATGCCGTCTGAGGCGTTGGCCTCGAACTGCATGATGAGCATCTGCTCCCAGCCGAGGTTGGAACTGATGATCTCCGTCCCCTCAGGGATGTAGTACCACGCCACCCAGTCGATGACCTCCGCGCCGGTCCCGTTGAAGATCACGATGCCCTCGACCTTCGAGAGTTCGCCGCTCGTGGTCTGGATGGAGAACTCCAGCACGTTGTTCGCGTTCAGCCCCGACGGATCGGGGTTCGACACCGAGGCGACCTGATCCGTGCTGTGTCGCCGGTCATTCAGGATGGACGACCAGCCAGAGAACGGCAGGTTACCGTAGTTGTTCCAGTCGTTGATCGTCTGGAAGGTGACGAGATGATCCGCCCCGGATGGCGCGCCCTGGGTCGGCTGCGGCGTCGCGGTAGGTGGCGGCGTCGTGGGCTCTTCAGTCGGGGCCGGGGTCGTCGGTTCTTCGGTTGGCTCCTCGGTCGGGGCCGGGGTCGTCGGCTCGACCGTCGGTTCTTCGGTTGGCTCGCCCGGCTCATCCGTCGGGGGCGGCGGCTCGGTCCCGTCGGCGGAAGTCACCGCGATGGCCTGCACGACGGCGTTGCGGTCGGAGGCCGCTGGACTGCCCTCGAACTGGATGCCAAGCTGGCCGTCGGTCACGGATACGAGGAAGGCGCGCTCGACGATGCGAGCCGTCCCACCCGCCTCGGCGGCAATGTCGAAGTCGTCGAGCGCCGTGTAGCCCTCGATATTGACATCGAACAACCGCTGGCCGGGGCTGCGCAACGGCTCAACGAAGCGCAGCCGGATGATGTAGTCGCCGCTGGGCACGTCGAAGCGGTAGCCGAAGTTCTCGCCGAACGCGCGGCAGCGATGTAGATACTGGGCGCTCTCCGACATCGGCTGGCCGGAGTCGTCGACGATCAGGTCGTAACCCGGCAGGCGCGCATTATAGTCCGGGCCGACGTAGCCCCAGTCGTTCCCGCTGTAGGGCTGGTCGGCGGCCCACAGAATACCGCCCCACGCGACCTCCGAGCAGCGCCCGGCGTTCACATAGGTGGCATAGTAGGGGGTCTCGTCCGGCGGGTCGGTTGGCTCTTCCGTCGGCTCAGCGGTCGGCTCAACGGTCGGCTCCGGGGTGGACGTTTCCTCGCCCGGCGTGCTGGAGTCGACTTGCTCAAGCCAGATACGGTCGATCTGGGTGTTCGCTTCGCGTCCTACGATCGCGAGCGTATGCTGGCCCGCCGTCAGGGCGAAGACGATGGGATCGAACTCGTTGTTGGACACGCCTCCTGAGCCGCGCCACGAGACGGTGCGCTGCTCGAAGCCGTCCGTCACGTCAACATCCCAGATGTTGGCCGGGTTGGTGGGCTGGGCGTCGACGGCGACGTAGAAGGAGTTCTGGCCGCTGTTCGGCGCGTTGACCAGCGCCCTGACCACGTAGCTGCCCGCCGTGTCGACGTTGAAGGTGTAGGCTGCCCGGCCACCCTGGCTGACGCCGTCCGACGAGGACGTTTCGATCTCCTGGAAGAGGTAACCACTCGCCACAGTAAACGGCGACCGGATATCGCCGGACTCGGCCTCGAACGCCAGGCCGCTGACCGGTTCGTCGGTGGGGTCTGTGGTGGGTTCCGCGGTCGGCTCCTCGGTCGGGGCCGGGGTGGTCGGCTCCTCGGTCGGTTCGGCGGTCGGGGCCGGGTTGGTCGGCTCCGCCGTGGGTTCTTCCGTCGGCTCCTCGGTTGGCTCCGGCGGTGTGATCGACCCCTGATCCACGTCCAGCGTCGCGACGCGGACCGCCTGCACGAGGGCGTTGGGATCGTTCGAGCCGGGCTGGTCGCCAGCGAAGTCGATGTTAAGCTGGCCGTCCGTGACACTCACGGTGAAGCTCCGCTCGATGGCGATGTTCGGGCCGCCCGCCTCGGCGGCCACGTCGAAGTCGTTGAGCAGCAGACCGCCCTCGACGATCACGTCGAACATGCGCTCACCGGCCTCGTGGACCGGGTCTGCGAAGCGCAGGTGGATGGCGTAATCGCCAGCGGGCACGTCGAAGTGGTAGCCGAAGCTCTCGCCGTACACCTGGCAGCGATGCAGCTCCTGGCCGCTGTCACCGTAGAGCGCGCCGGTGATGGCGCGGACCGGATCGACGAGGCTGGCGTCGACGGGGTTGAAGCTGGAGCCAACGTGGCCCCAGCTGCCCGCCGTATACGCCTGATCGGCGGCCCAGTCGAAGCCCGCCCACGAGACGGCCCCGCACTGCCCGGCGTTGACGCTCTGGGCGTAGCTGCCCGGCTCGACAGTCGGTTCTTCGGTCGGCTCCTCGGTCGGGGCCGGGGTGGTGGGTTCCTCGCCCGGCGTGCCATCGATCGGCTCGAACCAGATGCGGTCGACGCGGGTATTCTCCTCGCGCCCTGCCAGCACGAGCGTGTGCTCGCCTGCCGTGAGCGAGAAGACGGCGGGATCGAACTCGTTGTTATCGAAGGTGCCGGAGCCGCGCCACGAGACAACGCGCTGCTCGAAGCCGTCCGTCACGTCAACGTCCCAGATGTTGAGCGGTGCGGTGGGCTGAGCGTCGACGGCGACGTAGAGCGAGTTCTGGCCGTCGTCGGGGGCGTTGACCATCATGCGGATGATGTAGTTCCCCGCCGTGTCGACGTTAAACGTGTAGGTGGCCCGGCCACTTTTAGCGATGTCCTCACTGGCGGACATATCGCGGCGCTGGTAGATGTAGCCGCTCCTCACCCGGAACGGCGACTGGATGTCGCCGGACTCGGCCTCGAAGGCCAGACCAGCCGCCTGCTCGGATAGAGCCTGCGGCGGTTCCTCAGTCGGCTCGGGCGTGGGCAGCTCGGCGGGGATCGGCGGCGGCCCGGACACAGTCGTGTCGAGCACGGCGATGGCCTGCACGATGGCGCGCGGATCGGTCATCGAGCTGATCCCGGCGAAGTCGATGGCAAGCTGGTTGTCGCCGACCGTGACCTCGAAGGCGCGCTCGATGGCGATGCCCACGCCGCCCGCCTCGGCGGCGATGTCGAAGTTGGTGAGCATCTGGTGGTCCTCGATGCTCACGTTAAACTGGCGCTTGCCGGGCTCGCGCACCGGCTCGACGAAACGCAGCCGGACGAGGTACGAGCCGTTCGGCACGTCGAAGCGGTAGCCGAACTGCTCGCCGAACGCGCGGCAGCGGTGTAGATACTGCGCGTTGTCAGATTCCTGCTCGCCGGAGCGGTTAAAGATCATCGTGAGATCGGGGCTGCGGCCATTATAGTCCGGGCCGACGTAGCCCCAACTGCCGGGTTCGTAGGCCCGGTCGGCCTCCCAATTCGCGCCGTTCCACTCGACGGCGTCACACCGCCCGACGTTGACGTACTGGACATACGCTTCGTCTGTGTCGACGCGCGGTGCGACGAGCGCGGGCGCTTCCTCCGGCTCGACGGATGGCGGAGGTGGGGTTGCCGTCGGCTCGACCGTTTCCTCCAGGGTCGCTTCGGCGGTGGGTTCCTCTGTCACCTCCTCGGTGGAGGCGGGTTCTTCCGTGAGTTCTTCGGTCGGTTCGGCGGTTGGCTCGTCAGTTGCTCCTTCTTCAGTGGGCGCAGGCTCCTCGGTCGGATCGCCTGCCGCCTCGTCTGTAGGGGCAGGCTCCTCGGTTGGGTCCTGGGCGGGCGGTTGGGATGCCGCGTCAGGATTCGATGGGGCAACCCCGGCCTCATCCCCGTCGGCGGGGACAGGCACAGGTGTCGGCTCCGCGTAGCTGATGGTGACTTTCTGGGCGGGCACGACGGCCCCGCCGATAGCGGCCAGCAGGGCCAGCGCTCCGAGGGAGAGAAAGAGCTTTGACCCCTGACCGTTTAGTAGACGCATCTTGCGTTGTGCTTGTTTGTGATGTCTCACTGTGTCGACCTCCCCTATCAGGGATAAAGGGCCAGACGTACGGCCCTTTTGTCGGTCCTATCATTCGATTCCACTAAGTCTCAGGCGCGCTGCTACCGTATCATGAGGCTTTTGGCCTCAAAATAGGACTTGTCTCCTAAGATTTTGGTTTGAAGGGGGATTCGGTTCGGTAATAGGACAAAACGACTATCTAAGCGGCGGGACCCAATAGGACAAAGGGGCTATATATAGCGGGGTTACAGTGTGGCTATACTAAAGATGCAGGGGCCAGTAGATGTGCTGTCTTTTCCTAATTTGCCATTCACAACAACGAGACACATATACATCTATCTGCGGGACAGAACAGCATTACAGACACATCCCATAATGACATCGCATGACTGGAGCCAGGCATGACCCCGTTCACCTCAGACGATCTGAAACGCATCGTTCAGAACGGCATTATCGACACCTTTCCGCAGGAAGCTGAAATCTGGCGGGATGAGGGACGCAACGCCCTGATCGTCATGATGCCGGGCGTGAGAGCGGTGTTCAATGGCAACGGCCCCCGCGAGCGGCTGGGCACCGTTAGCGACGCGTGTTTGCTGCTCGACCGTCTCCAGGTAACCTACCAGCCGACCAGTCTGGTGATTGCCTGAGAGCCACCTGCCGGGGCAAACGTCTGCAAGCTGAATTCGTCTGAGGGCTAGCCTGTTAAGCTGCGCCACGCTGGGTGACGCGTGCGGGTCGTAATTCTCATATAAAAACGTAAAGAGCCTGACCACATCCGGGTCAGGCTCTTTTTTACTTAAAGGGTCGCACGCGCCCGCCTCAGCCGCCGCCCTCCCGCTCGCGGACATCGCCCATGACGCGGGCGGGCACCCCCGCGACGACGGCGTAGGCGGGCACGTCGCGCGTGACGACGGCCCCCGCGCCGATCAGCGCGCCCTCCCCGATAGTCACGCCGCCCATGATCGTCGCGTTGCTGCCAATGGACGCCCGGCGACCGACGCGCGTCTCAACAAGCTCCCAGTCGTCGGCGGTTTGCAGCGCGCCGTCCGGGGTCGTCGCGCGGGGAACCAGGTCGTTGATGAACATGACGCCGTGCCCGACGAACACCTGATCGTCGATGGTGACGCCCTCGCAGATGAAGGAGTGCGACGAGATTTTGCACCGGCTGCCGATGCGAACCCCGCGCTGAATCTCGACAAAGGGGCCGACGGTCGTCTCGTCGCCCAGCGTGCAGCCATACACGTTCACCAGATCGGGGTGGAAAATGCGGACGCCGTTCCCCATATGGACATCGTTAACCGGCACAGCACACCTCGCTTTCTGATCTAAAAAGGGGAATTAGTCTATGAAGGGGCGAAGCGTCTCCGCCAGCCCGTCGTGCAGCGAGTAGCGGGGGGACCATCCCGCCTCTCGCAGCTTTTGATTACTGCCGACGACGAACATCGGCTCCCATTCTCGGTAGGGGAGCGCGCCCAGCTCGATCCGCCCGTCACAGGCGAGCATCGCCTCAACCGTCTCGACGAGGCCCCGCACCGTGATGGGGACCCCGGAGCTGACGTTGTAGACGCCGTCAAGCCCCTCGCGGGCGGCGAACCAGAGCGCGGACGCGACATCTTTGACGTACAGGTAGTCGCGCACCTGCTCGCCCGGCGTCGTGGGGAACGCCCGGCCTGCGCAGAGAGCCGCCGCCAGCGAGGGCAGGAGCCGGTTCTCGTGCTCGCCCGGCCCGTAAATGGAGAAAAGCCGCGCCCACACGAAGCGAACGTTTGCGTCCGCCGCCATCTGCTGGCCCATCAGGGCGAGGGAGAGCTTGGAGGCGGCGTAGATGGTGGTGGGGTGGGTGGGGCTGTCCTCGTGCAGAAAACCGGCCCGCAGGTCGTACTCCATGCAGGTCCCCGCGCCCACGATCCGGGAGCAGCCGAGGTCGATCAGCAGTTCGAGCATCCCCAGGCTGTCCCGCAGGAGGGGGACGTTGCGGCGCGTGTGATGGTAGCCCGGCCCGGCGTACCAGGCGAGGTGAAACGCCGCCTCAGGCTCGAAGCCGGACAGGGCCGCCCGGAGGGTGTCCAGATCGGCGATCGTGCCCTCGACGACGGTCAGCCCGCCGCCGCGCGCGGAGTCGGGATGCGGGCTGCCGGGTGGGATGAGCGCCAGCACGTCGCACCCATCGTCGAGCAGTGCCCGCAGCAGGTGCCTGCCGATGAATCCGCAGCCGCCCGTCACAAAGGTGCGCATGGCTAGCGATGCTCTAGCTCCCAGTTGTAGGGGATGCGGTTGTCAAACGGATCGCGCCGGGTCGTTCGCGATGGATCGTGCGTATGGGTCGTGCAGTTGGCGATGATGGCGTAAGGGTCTGACATGCCCTTGAAGCCGCACCACAGGTCGGGGGGAATGACGACGAGGCTGTACTGATCCGGCCCCAGAAAGACCTCCACCAACTCGCCCTTCGTGGGCGAGTCGCGGCGGTCGTCGTAGATCACGAGCTTGATCCGCCCGAAGACGCAGGCGTAGTTGAGGGTCATCTCGCTGTGGCGGTGCCACGCTTTGATCACGCCTCTGTACACCGTCGTGAAGTAGATCTCACCAAACGCGATGAAGTGCGGATCATTCGCTTGCAGCATGTGATAGATCGTGCCGCGCTCATCCGGGATGCGCTCCAGCGGGATGATCTGAACGCCTTCAATCATACACTCAAATGACCTCTACTCTGGGGATGGGAATGATGAATTTGCCACCCCGCTCGCGGTAGGCCGCCTGCTGTTTCAGGATTTCCCCGGCGAAATTCCAGGTCAGCAGCAGCACGTAGTCGGGCATCTCCTCAAGCAGGGCCTCCGGGGGGCGGATCAGCAGGTGTGTGCCGGGTGTGTAGTAGCCCTGCTTGACGGTGCTGCGGTCAACTACGAAGTCGAGTATCTCCGACCCGACTCCGAAGTAGTTCAGCAGCGTGCTCCCTTTGGCCGATGCCCCGTAGACGGCGATGCGATTGCCCGCCCGCTTCAGGTCGCGCAGCAGGCTCACAAGCTCGTCGTGCAGCGCCTCCACCTGATCGCCGAAATCGGTGTAAAACTCGTAGCGGTCGACGCCCCACTCAGATTCCTCCTCAAGCAGGCTGAGGACACACTCCGACTGCTCATGGCCCTTGTCGACGTAGATGCGCAGGGAGCCGCCGTGAATGGGGATGCGGTTCACGTCCGCGACGATCAGCCCGTGCCGCTTGAACAGCCGGTCGAGCGCGGTCAGTGAGTAGTAGCACAGGTGCTCGTGGTAGATCGTGTCGAACTCGGTGTGATCGATCAGCGGCTTGATGTAGGGCACCTCGATGATGGCGATCCCGTCGTCCTTGAGCACGTGGCCGATCCCGGCGACGACGCCGTTCAGGTCCGCGACGTGAGCGAGCACGTTGTTGGCGTGCATCACGTCCGCCCGGCTGCCCTCTGCGGCCAGCCTGCGGCCTATGTCCTCGTTGAAGTAGTCGCACAGCGTGTTGATGCCCCGCTCGGTCGCGACTTTGGCGATATTCTGGGCCGGTTCGATCCCCAGCACGGGGATGCCCCGCTCGATGTAGTACTGGAGCAGGTAGCCATCGTTGCTCGCGATCTCGACCACCAGACTGTTTTCGTCGAGGCCGCGAGACGCGACGAGTTCCTCGACAATCTCGCGGGAATGTCTGAGCAGTGTGTCCGAGAAGGATGAGAAGTACAGGTAGTGGTTGAAAAGCTCCTCCGGCGGCACGGTTTCCGTGATCTGGACGAGCGCGCAGTCCGGGCAGAAGACCAGTTCGAGCGGGTAGGTCGGTTCCGGCTCGTCGAGCTGTTCCTCCGTCAGGAGCGAGTTCGCCAGCGGAGTCTCGCCGAGTGAGAGGACGGGTTTGAGATTGGGTGAGCCGCAGCTGCGGCAGGTTGTTATTGTCGGCATCGATGCTTCCTTGGAATGCGATCACATCTCCATACAATTGAAGCGAGGCGGCCCGGCATCCCGGCAGAGCGCCAGCAGGAACGGCTGCCGGGGATGCGATGGATCGACCGGGCTTAAGGGCGCTTCCAGGGCGCTTCCCCCGACTCCCACACGGCATTGAGCTGGCGCCAGTCGCGGAAGGTGTCCATCGGCTGCCAGAAGGCCTGATGCTTGTACACCGCGAGTTCGCCAGCCGCCGCCAGGCTGGGAAGCGGCTCGCGCTCGAACACGAGGTCGGGATCGCCGCTCAGGAAATCCCACAGCCGGTGATCGAACACGAAATAGCCGCCGTTGATGTATCCGGCGATGCCCTGCGGCTTCTCGCGGAAACTCGTCGCGAGCGGCGTCGTCTCGTCGTCCGATATCTCCATCACGCCGAAACGGCCCGGCGGGCGGACGCCCGTCACCGTGCCGATCAGGCCGTGCGAACGGTGGAAATCGAGCAGGTGGTTGATGTCGATGTCCGCCACACCGTCGCCATACGTTACACAGAAGATATCTGAATCCTGCAGATACTTGCGAACCTGCCAGATGCGTCCCCCGGTCTGTGTGTGGAGGCCGGTGTTCGCCATCGTGATGCGCCAGTCTTTTTCCGAGTGTTCGCTGTGATAGTCGATGGCGATATTGCTGTCGAGCGTCAGCGTAAAATCGGTGACGAAATGGTGATAATTGAGGAAAAATTCCTTGATGAGCCAACCCTTATAGCCGAGACACAACACGAAGTCTTTGATCCCGTAGTAGGCATAAAGGTTCATGATGTGCCACAGGATGGGAAGCTCGCCGATGCGGATCAGCGGCTTGGGGATGTCATCCGCCACGTCGCGAATGCGTGTGCCCAGTCCGCCGCAGAGAATCACTGCCTTGGTCGTCATGATTTTGGCTCTCCTGGCTGTATGATGTCAATAAAAATTATAAGGGCTTATGGTTTATATATGTAGAGTACTCCGGTAGCGAATGTGTTATTCACCCTCCTCCGTCGACGCTCAGGATGTTCGCGTCGATCAGGTCGAGGATCTCGCCGTCGATTGCCGGGTCGAACTTCCGGGCGAACAGACGGTTTGAATCCCGCAGGCTGTCGAAGTGCTTGCTCGTAAACAGCACGGGGCGCGCGACGCCGGGTATCCAGTCGATCTGCCACAGGTTGTCGTTGGCGATGTCGTCTGCGAGCGGTGAGTTCAGCAGGATGGTCTGGAAGAACAGCTCCGGCGATCCCCACGTGTGCTCGAAGAAGCGGATGACATCGCGCCCGGCTTTCGTGTGGATGAAGTCGTTGAGGTAGGTCAGCGTCGCCTGGTTGAAGCACCACCACGCCGAGCCGCCGTAGGGCTTCAAGCCATGTGGCACCTTCCGTTTTTTGTGGGGAAGCCAGCGCATGTTGGCCGGTGGGTAGGTGTAGTATCTGCCCAGAACCCAGAAGTAGTAAGGTTCGATCCGAAACATCCCGCCGTTGCCCTGCCAGGGTTCGTGAGGCAGCGGAAAATATTCCAGAATCGTCCGGCCCTCGTATCCGGCCAACCGCTGTTTGATGACCGGGTTGGGCTTGATGGGGTAGTCCTGGCCGCTCAGGTTGATGGCGTAGTCGACGTTCAGGCCGCTCTCGCAGATGGCCTGAATACCCATCAGGAAGCCGCGCACCAGCCCGAAGCCGCTCCAGCGGACCGGCACGCGGGTCACGAAAACGACGTTCTCCCGGTCCGCCAGCCGCTCGCGGGAGGCCTCGTACATCGCCTCTTCTTTTTTGTTGATATGGATGAGGAACGAAATGCCCTCGCCGTCGAGCCGGTCGATCAACCGGGTGAGCTGTGCTGGATCCTTGTGTGCTGCGATGATGTAGGCGATCTTCATATCGATGTTGTGTTCCTCCCTTCGGAGGGCGTTCATGCCGCTATGTGAGGGCAATCCCTCGACATGGCTGCGTCAGATTCCAGTGCGGCGTTCTGTTCGGCGCTGTATAGTGCGTGTAACGCCCGTTACTGCACTCCCTCTCTGCTGTGCAGTATCTCCTCGTCGATCCGATCGAGAAGCCCGGCGTCGATGCCCTCATCGAATTTCCGGGCGAACAGTTTGTCCGAATCCCGCAGCCGCTCGAAGTGCTTGCCGGTGAACGTGATGGGACTCGACAACCCGGTGGGCCATTCGATCTCCCACAGGTCTTCGTTGACGATGCCATCCGCGAGCGGCGAGTTCATCAGGATGGTCTGGAAAAATAGCTCTCCCGCGCCCCACGTATGCTGGAAAAAGCGGAGCATGTCCCGCCCGGCTTGCGTGTCAAGGTGCTCGCTGACGTAGTCCATCGTCTCCCGGTTGAAGCACCACCAGATCGACCCCCCATAGGGCGTCAGGCCGTGCGGCACCTCCCGCTTTTTATGGGGAAGCCAGCTCATACCGGAAGGTGGATAGCTGCGGGACTTACCCAGAATCCATACGAAATAGCGTTCGAGCCGGAACATCCACGAGCTGTCGTTCTGCGCTTTGACGGACAGCGGGAAGTACTCCATGATCGTCCGGCCATCGTACCCGGCCAACCGCTGTTTGATGACGGCGTTGGGCTTGATGGGGTAGTCCTGGCCGCTCATGCTGACGGCGTAATCAACATCCAGACCGCTCTCGCGAACGGCCTGGATGCCAACTATCAGGGCGCGGACTAACCCGAAGTGTGCCCAGAGAAGCGGGATGCGGGTGATAAAGAAGACGTTCTCCCGGCCTGCCAGCCGCTCATGGGAGGCCTGGTACATCTCCTCTTCTTTTTTGTTGATGTGGATAAAAAACGAATTATCCTCGTCGTCAAGCCGGTCGATCATCCGGGTAAGCTGGGCTGGATTCTTGTGCGCTGCGATGATGTAAGCGATCTTCATATCGGTGTCGCGTTCCTCACTGTGGGAGGGGGTTCGTGTCCGCCGTGCGCCAGATTCTCATCCGCCCTGCACGCGCGCATCAGATGTCCAGCGGAGCGACTCGTCGAGCAGCCCCTGATCGAGCAGCTCCTTCAGGTGGGACAGCCGCTTATAACGCGGGCCTTCGAACTGCTCAAGCGTCAGATCGCTGTTTTTGTACGTCTCGTAGAGGTCCTGCGCTCCCTTGCGGGCGTTCCACTGCGGCTGCCAGTTCGGCAGCACCCGGCGGATCTTCGAGCCGTCGACGCGGTAGCTGCGTTTGTCGGGGCTGGCGTCCGATGCGTACTCGACGCGGCTGTCCGGCACCGTCTCGCCGACGATCTCGGCGATCTCGCGGATCTGGTAGTTCTCCTCGTTCAGGTTGACGTTGAATACCTCGTTGTGGACGACCTCTCTGGGCGCATCCAGCACGGCGATGAACGCGCGCGAGATGTCCTCGACGTGGATGATGGGCCGCCAGGGTGAGCCGTCGCTCTTGAGGTAGACCAGCCCGGTCGTGTAGGCCCAGGCCACCAGATTGTTCGTGACGAGGTCGAACCGCAGCCGGGGTGAGACGCCGTACGCGGTGGCGTTGCGCAGAAACGTCGGGCTGAAGTCGTCGTCGGCCAGCTTCGCCACTTCCTGCTCGACCCGCACCTTCGAGATGCCGTAGGGCGTCACCGGGTTGAGGGGCGATTTCTCATTGACGAGGTCTTCGCCTGCGACCCCATAGTTGCTGCACGAGGACGAAAAGACAAACCGCTCGACGCCCGCCTCTTTGGCAAGCTCGGCGAGGCGGACGGATGCGTTCAGGTTGATCTCATACGTCAGTTCGGGGTTCAGATTGCCCATCGGGTCGTTCGACAGCGCGGCGAGGTGCAGCACGGCGTCGAACCCCTCGACATCCGCCAGCTCGACATCGCGGATGTCCTTGCGGTACTCCGGTATGTCAATGATTTCGCCGGTGAAGGTGCATCGCTCGAAAATATCGCTGTCCAGCCCAACCACCTCATGCCCCTCGTCGAGGAGCATGGGGAGCAGGACCGAACCGATATAGCCTCTATGACCGGTCAAGAGGATACGCATGTTCGACTCCATTCTCCAGTTCTAGGTTTTTTCCTGCTCAGGGAAAAATTGGTGGAATAATTCCTGACCCATTCCGTCTTAAATATTAGAGTTTTTTCTTGAATATGCAAGCTCCTTGATCGCCAGCGGTCGTTTCAGTCGACTGTATTGTTTCTCATGGTACAACGTTCGAGAGAGCGTGTAAATCCCTTCGGAGGTTTGAATAAAACCTATAGTTCACAATAGTCGGCTTGTTTTCAAGCTGATATGGGGTCATTACCCTATACGGATCGGGCCTGAGAGACTCTACGATCAAGCTGTAAGGTAGGACGAGCGCCGGTCGACGGCGCAGCCAAAGAGGATCTCTCAATTGCCCAGCTTTAGCCGCCGTATTCACCTTCTGAATCGAAAGACGACCCTCGTCTTCTTCTCCTTCGGCGTCATCGCCCTGATCGTCGCACTCAGCGCCTCCGCCCCCGCCGTTCAACCGTCGACTGCCTATTCGTTCCAGACGGAGATGCGCTCCATTCGCGATTGGGAAGACGCTCTACCGTCGGGGCTTGGTTGGGGCGGCGTGAACGACATCCGCTTCCCCTCAGATGGGATTACCATGACGGCGAACCCGGTACCGCACCCGAACATCCCCGCCGAGGTACTCGACTTCACCATCGACACCC
Source organism: uncultured Anaerolineae bacterium (assembly GCA_964637665.1). Lineage (GTDB taxonomy): Bacteria > Chloroflexota > Anaerolineae > Aggregatilineales > UBA3940 > CAZWUX01. Next base: position 654 of record CAZWUX010000003.1, on the reverse strand, counting down.
AGTCGCCGCCCAACCAGGACCATCAGGCCGAGATGATCCTCGGCCACATCGCGCAGCCGGAGAGTGGTGAGGTGTATTTCGGCGGCTGGGTGATGTACCCTGAGGCGTTCAGCGTCGCCGAGGACGGCTGGTTCGTCAGCAGCCAGTTATTCGGCACGGACCGGGCCATCGTCGGCTCGGAAGGCCCGATCCTCGTGATGGGTCTGAACGATGCACCCGGCGGGCTTGAGCCGCGCATCGTGTGGTATCCGGATGTATCCATCAAGCGCGTTTTTTATCCCCCTGAGGGGACCGTCATCCCGCGCGGGGAGTGGACGCACGTCGAGTTCAAATACACACTCGACCCGGCCAACGGCGGGGTGCGGGTGCGCATCAACGGGCAGGAGATCGCGTTCCGGGACGACGCGGGCGCGGCACCGACGAGCGGCCTGCCCACCGTGCTGGAGGGCGACCGGTTTCACGTGATGTTTAACCTGTACAGCAACGATCTCAACATGGCGCCGGCCCATATGTATCTGGGGCCTGCCCATCTAACTGTGGGTGGTTGGCACGGACCAACGTCCTAAATCAAACGTTGGCCGCCTTTTCACTTCCTTTGAAGTCGCGGGCCTGTGGCAGGTGGCGCCACAGGCCTGTGACGTTTCTACGCTTTTT
>CAZWUX010000002.1:25278-49195 GCA_964637665.1 uncultured Anaerolineae bacterium | reverse complement strand
ATCGTCGTGGCCGGTGCCGCGCGTGAACTAGGCGGCCAGCGGGTGATCCGTGCCCGGCAGGGTCCGGTAGGGGATACCGTCGCCGTCCACGTCGCGGTAGCGGGCGAACCCGCCGAGCCGTTCGAGGTCTTCGGCGGAGAGCACCTTGCCCTGGTCGATGGGATTCTCCGGGTAGTCGAAGGGGTCGCTCATCCACAGGTTCATGCCGAGGTCGAGGTCGCTGAGCACGAAAACGAGCGTCTGGAGACGGTCTGCAAGATCGAAGGCCCGCCAGCCAAACTCGAAACACTCCTTGAGATCGGCGGGCAGCAGCACGACGTGCTGGGAATCGCCATGTCCTAACATATATGCGGCCATCACATCGCCCTGCGAGGTGCGGGTGGGCAGCCCGGTCGACGGGCCGACGCGCTGAACATCCCAGATCACAGCCGGGATTTCGGCGGCGTAGGACAGCCCCGCGAACTCGCTCATCAGCGAGATGCCCGGCCCGGACGTGGCCGTCATGGCGCGCGCGCCCGCCCACCCGGCCCCGATCACCATGCCGATGGCGGCCAGCTCATCCTCCGCCTGGACGACGGCGTACGTCGTTCTGCCGGTATCGGGGTCGACGCGAAGCTCGCCCAGGTATTCGCGGGCGGAGTCGACGAAGCTGGTCGACGGCGTGATGGGATACCACGCGATGAGCGTCACCCCCCCAAAGGTTGCGCCGAGCGCACCCGCCGAGTTGCCATCCAGCAGGATCATGCCCGACGTTCGATTCATCGGCTTCACGGTGAACGGATCGGCCTTGGGCAGATGGTCCATCGCGCGATCGTAGGCCGCGCGCACGATCTGCATGTTGATCTGGATGGGTTTCTGCTTGCCTGAGAAGTGGAAATCGAGCGCGCCCTCGATCTCGTCGAGGTCGATCTCAAGCAGGGCCGCGAGCGTCCCCACGTAAACCATATTCGCGACGTAGTCGCGCAGGCTGGTGGGCACATCGGCCTCACGGACCAGATCGCGGACGGGCATCGGGTAGTAGGTGATATCGCCGCGCGTCTGCTCGATCTTCCATTCCTCCGGGTAGAGGCAGATCCCCCCGGCGGGCAGTTCCGCGATGTCCTCTTTCACCGTATCCTGATTCATGGCAACCAGCACCTCGCTCGTCTCGCGGCGGGCGACGTAGCCATCCTTGCTGAGCCGGATCGTGAACCAGGTGGGCAGCCCCTGGATGTTCGAGGGGAAGATGTTCTTCCCATTGACGGGGATGCCCATGCGGAACAGGGCGCGGATCAGCACCGTGTTCGCCGTCTGGCTGCCCGTCCCGTTCACCGTCGCAACGATGATCTGAAAATCGTTGACGATAGGTGGGCGCTCCGGGGCGGGAGAGGCCATCTCAACGCTATGTGCTTCGCTCATGAAGTGTTACTCCTGGAAGAAAAAGGCTGTCGATGACAGCCGTCCAGAGACCAAAGATCAGATAAATCTGATCATGATGCGTGTCTTTATAATACAGGAAATTTGTGCGGGGTGCATCCAAAAACCCGTTTGAAAGTGGATAAAAATCCCGATTCTGGCTCAGAAGGGATTTTTTAGGACCTCGCGGCGGCCCAACCAGGGGGTGATGCTCAGTTCCCGGCGTCCTCCTCATCGGGAAGAACCTCGCGCGGGGGGATGAAGTCGGGGTCGATCGCCATCCAGCGGATCGGGTCGATGGGCTGGCCGTTCACGACGATCTCGAAGTGCAGGTGCGGGCCGTTCGTCCGCCCGGTTGCGCCTACGTTGCCGATCAACTGGCCCTGCTCGACAAGCTGGCCGGGCCGGACGGCTGTCTCGGACAGGTGGGCGTACTGCGAGAAGATGCCGTAGCCGTGGTCGAGCACGACGACGTTGCCACGCACGTCCATGAACTCGGCGGCGACGACGCGCCCTCTGGCCGTCGCCCGCACCGGATCGCCCATCCCGACCCGGAAATCCGTGCCGGTGTGGTGCGAGCGCCAGATGCCGCTGTTGTACGAGCGCTGCCCGCCGAAGCGCGACGTGACGATCGCCTCAGGCGCGGGTATCTCAAAGGGCCAGTCCCAACCGGCTAACCGCGTGCGCCCCGCGTAAATCTCATCCAGGTGCGCTTCCTCCGCCTCGTTGAGCGCCGGGTCGAGCAGGGGCAGCAGCTTGAACGCGAGCGCAACGTACTGGTCGGGATAGCGGTACTCGACGACGGTGATGGTTTCCGCCCGGTCGAGGCTTTCACCCGTCAGCGGGTTATGAGCCGATACCGATATGGGGTGCAGGCCAGTCGGCTCGTCGAAGCCGAAAGTATACGTTGCGATGTAGCCCTCGCCCGTCCAGTAAGTATCCAGCGGTTCCCCGTCGAGCGTCACCGATACGTCGAGAGGATATCCCCCGCTGACGAAAACGAACCCGGCCTGGGCGGGAATCAGCTCCGTCGGGGCAATCGAGATGGTCAGCGTGGACGTGATGGGCGCGGCTGACGCATCGCGGCCCGGCAGAGCAAGGGCGATCAGCAGGATCACACTGGCAGCGATGGCAGGTAAAAGGCGTTTTTTGGGCAAAGGTTGATCCCTCGACACAGGCTGGCGCGCGGGCCGGACTGGCGCGCGGACAGATTGTAACCCGTTCCGCGCAAAGCACCAGCTATGCGCTCACCGCCTCGATGAGGATGCGGGCTGCGATCTCCCGTCCCAGCACGACGGTTTTGTCGCCCACGAGAACGGTGATCGGCCCATTGTAGGGCGCGATGTCCTCCACCGAGACCGGCAGGCCGGGGCACACTCCGCGCTCCGCCAGATAGTCGAGCAGCGGCGTTTCCTCGCGGTAAATGCGGCGTATCTGGCCGCCTTCGCCGATCGCCATCTCGCTCAAGGGGATTGTCGCAGGCTCGTCGAGCGCGCCGTCCGGGCTGGGAACGACGTTGCCGTGCGGGCAGGTGAGGGGGTTGTCGAGATAGACCGCCAGACTCTCCGTGACCTCGTCGGCGGTGGCGTGTTCCAGACGGCAGGCGAGATCGTGCGACTGCTCCCAGGGGATGTTCAGATAGTCGACCAGAAAGACCTCCCACAGCCGGTGGCGGCGAACGACGTTCAGCGCGCGGCGGTAGCCGAGGGCGGTCAGCGTGACGCCCTTGTAGGGCATATGCGTCACCATCTCGCGCTCGACGAGCCGCTTGACCATCTCGTTGGCCGAGACGGCGGACACGCCGAGCCGTTCGGCGATCTGCGAGATAGCGACCGGCTCCTCGCCGTCGTCAAGCTCGAAGATGGACTTCAGATACATCTCGGTGCTTTCGGATTCGGCCATGCTGCTCTCCGGGGAGTTGTTGGCGGGCTGATTCGACGCCCGTGTGCAGGGGAATTATAACACCGGATGGCAGGAATTCTCACCATCCACAGCAGGGATCGTGCAGCCGGGCCTAACGGGGTATGATGGGGCAGGGGGCCTGACTTCTTTACGGAAAGGCGGCTCACATGCCCATTCTCGACACGCTGCTCGGCACCCTGCCCGCCGACCGGGCCGTGCGCTCCGTACACGTCGGCATCCACTGGACGGCGGTCTGCCTCGACGCCGGGCCGGACGGCGATCCGCCGCGCTGCGGGCTGGCGAGCACGCTGGGCCCCGTCGAATCGCCGGGCCACCGGCACGAGCACGGTCACGGCTCCGTGCTGGACGCGGGCGATCTGTGTGATTTTTCGGCGCACGAGCTTGCGGCGCGGGCGCGGTCCCACTCCGGGCCGGAGCGCAGCATCGGCTGGGCGGCCATCAACGCGCTGATCGCCCCCGACGAGAGTCTGAGCGTTGAACTCAACGCGCGAGACTTTCTGTTGGAGCGGGGGGCGGGAAAGCGCATCGCAATGGTGGGTCACTTTCCTTTCGTGGAAGCGCTCCGCATGAGGTCGGAAAGCCTCGCCATCCTCGAACAGCGGCCAGCTCCCGGCGATCAACCTGCCTCCGCCGCACCGGAGGTGCTGCCGGAAGCCGACATTGTGGCGATCACCTCGCTGACGCTGGTCAACGGCACGTTCGAGGGGCTTGCCCGGCTGTGGCGACCGGACGCCATCGTGATGATGCTGGGGCCGTCGACGCCCTTCTCGCCGCTGCTGTTCGAGCGGGGGGTCGACGTGCTGTCCGGCACGGTGGTCGACGATCCCCCGGAGGCCATACAGACGTTGTGCCAGGGGGCGTCGTTCCGGCAGATGCGCGGCGTGCGGCTGATGACGATGGCGCGGGCTGATCTGGCAGGGTAGGTCGTCTCGACTTTCGATTTTCGGCGTAACGTGCTACTTTGGAGCAGGTGATTCCAACGCGGTGATAGGGGGAGAGGTGGCAAGAGAACTTCATCGCACCGGGCTGATCGCGGCGGCGCTGATCGTGCTGGCGCTGGCCGGGCTGGCGTGCAATCTGCCGAATTTCCGGCCCGCCGGGGGCGGCACCCCGGAGGCCGAGGGCACCGCCCCAACCTATTTTATCGACCCGACGCTGCTGACTGCCGCCCCCACCGAGGACGTGGCAGCCGAGACCGCCACTCCCACGCTTGAGGCGGAGGCGATCCCCTCGCCGACCGGGTGCGGGTACTGGTCGGAGTTTGTGGAGGACGTGACCGTCCCGGACGGAACGACCGTCACCGCCGGGCAGACGTTCGAGAAGACGTGGCGCTTCCGCAACAATGGCTGTCTCGCGTGGCCGGACACGGTGCAGCTCGTCTTCTGGGACGGCGATCAGATGGCCGGGCCAGACGCGGTCGACGTGCCCGCGACCGAGACGGGCGAGACGCGCGACGTAACCGTGACGCTCACCGCGCCGGAAGAGCCGGGCGAGTACACCGGGTACTGGCAGCTCGTCGCGCCGGGCGGCGTGAGCGTCGGGCCGTACGTGTACGTGCAGGTCGAGGTCATCGCGGCGACGGCCAGCCCGACCCCGGAGGAGGAACCGGCCAGCTACGAGCCTTTCCTGGGGACGTGGTCGAACCAGACGGCGGACACGGGCGACGTGGCGCAGTTTAAGATCAGCGTCGACGGCGACAACCTGACCGTGCAGCGCTGGGATTTCTGTGTGGCGGGCATCTGCAATCAGGGCACAGTGACCGTCCCGGCGTCGGATGCGGACGACAACATCCTGTCGCTGACGTGGACGGGGGAGGAGGCGGGCGACGAACCCAGCAAGACGGAGACCCAGCAGCTTGCCATCCTGCTCGACGGGCGGCTCCAGCTAACCGGGCGGATCAATTACGACGATCCGGAGGAAGAGGATGTGGTCTACACCGACCTGTTCGGGAAGTCGGCAGACGGCGGGGATTAGCCGGGCCTCAAGGGGCAATACGTGAAGCGGGGCGGCTCGTTTCGGGCCGCCCCGCTTGATTCCCGGTGGTGGATGGGCTAATCGCCCGCCTTAGCCGCCACACGCCCAAACTGGTAGTAGGCAGCGCAGGCCCCCTCACTGGAAACCATCGGTGCGCCGAGCGGGGTGCGGGGGGTGCACTCCACCCCGAAGGCCGGGCATTCGTTGGGCTTGAGCCGCCCCTGCAAGACGAGTCCGGCCTGGCACAGCGGCGATTCGACCACGTCCAGATGGCCGACGGCGAAGCGCGTCTCGGCGTCGTGGGCGGCGAACTCCGGGCGGAGCTTCCAGCCCGATGCGGGGATCGAGCCGACGCCGCGCCACTTGCGGTCGCACGTCTCGAACACGGCGTTTATGACCTGTTGAGCCGGGATATTCCCCTCCGGGACGACCAGCCGCTCGTATGCGTTCTCGACCTCGGCGCGGCCTTCCTCAAGCTGGCGGACCGCGTGCAGAATACCCCGCGCGAGGTCGACCGGCTCGAAGCCGGTCACGACCATCGGCACGTTAAATTTTTCGGCGAGTGGGTCGTACTCCCACGTGCCCATCACGGTGCAGACGTGCCCCGCCGCCAGAAAGGCCTGAATGCGGTTCTCCGGGGAGCTGAGCAGCGCCTCGATGGCCGGGGGGACGCGGACGTGTGAGACGAGCATCGAGAAATTGTCGATGCCCTGCTCATGAGCCTGCATCACCGCCATCGCGTTGGCGGGGGCGGTCGTCTCGAAGCCGACGCCGAAGAAAACGACCTCTTTATCCGGGTTTTCGCGGGCGATCTGGAGACAGTCGAGCGGGGAGTACACGACCCGCACATCCCCGCCCTCTGATTTGATCTGGAACAGGTCTTTTTTCGAGCCGGGGACGCGCAGCATATCGCCAAAGGAGGTGAAGATCACGTCCGGGCGGGAGGCAATCGCCAGCGCGCGGTCGATCAGCTCCAGCGGCGTCACGCACACCGGGCAGCCCGGCCCGTGCACGAGTTCGATCTCAGGCGGGAGCATCTGATCGAAGCCGTGCCGGATGATGCTGTGCGTCTGCCCGCCGCAAATCTCCATGATGACCCAGGGTTGGGTCGTCACGGCGGCGATCTCATCCAGCAGCACGCGCACTTTTTCGGCGTCGCGGTACTCGGTGAGGTGTTTCATCGGCTACTCCGGGGCGGGGATGTCCGCGCCTAACTCCTCGCCCAGCGCGTCGATCTCGCGCAGCAGGCTGAGGGTTTCGAGCGCCTCCTGCTCGTCGATGACGTTCAGGGCGAAGCCGACATGGATCAGCGTATAGTCGCCGATCTCGGCCTCCGGCACGTAGGCCAGGCAGGCCTCCTTCACGATGCCGCCGAAGTCGATGCGGCCCATCCGCAGGCCCTCACGTTCGTAAATCTCGGTGATCTTACCGGGCACACCCAGACACATGATCGTCTCCCAGTCGCTTTAGCTTAACGGCGCGGCCACGCTGGCCTGCGCCCGTTTGGCGCGCACCTGCCCGCGCAGCCAGTCGAACCACGCCTCCAGCCCCTCCCCGGTGCGGCAGGAGATGGGGAAGAAGGCTACACCCTCGTTCAGGGCCTCGACCCCCCGGCGGAAGTAGTCAACGTCGAAATCCTCGACGGCCAGATAATCGACCTTATTCAGCAGCAGCACGTCCGCGCCCCGGAACATGGCCGGGTATTTATACGGCTTGTCGTCGCCCTCCGGCACACTGGCGATGACGACGTTGGCGTCCACGCCGAGGTCGAAGCTGGCGGGGCAGATCAGGTTGCCGACGTTCTCCACGATGAGCAGGTCGATGGCGGTCAGATCGAGCCGTGGTAAGGCGGTCTGAACCATGTTGGCGTCGAGATGGCAGTTCCCGCCTGTGTTGATCAACTCGACGGGAATACCGCGCGTCGCAATCTTATCGACATCCACAGGCACCACATCCCCGTCGACGGCGGCCAGCCTCAAATCGTCCTTCAACGCGTCGACCGTGCGCAGAATCAGGCTCGTCTTGCCGCCGCCGGGTGACGCCATCAGGTTGATGGCGAACACGCCCGCGTCGTCGAGCCGGGCGCGAATCTGTCCGGCGATCGCGTCATTCGCGCTGGTGATGCTCTCTTCGACCTTAACTTTCCGGCTGGGGGACATGCACACCTGACCCTTCTACTTCGATGCTCTCAAGTTGAAACTGTTTGCCGTCCGCCACGCTGACCTCCACGCCGCCGCAGGCCGGGCAGCAGCCCTCGAACTCGGCGAGTCCGAAATCCGTATCACACCCCGCGCAGTGAAATCGCCCCGGCACCCGCGTAAAGTTAAGCTCTGCCCCGGCGGCGAGGGTGTCCTCGGCCATCATTTCCCAGTAAAACTGGATCGACTCGTCCACTACGGACGAAAACTCGCCGATCACGAGGTTGAGGCGCGTGACGCGCTCCGCGCCCGCCTCTTCGGCGTGGCGGAGCGTCAATTCAAGTAGTTGTTCGGTGATACCAAGCTCGTGCATCCATCCTCCGGCTTCGCGCCGCAGACTTGCGGTCGCAGACTACGCTCCGATCTTAGTCGATCCGGGGGCGCGCGTCAGTAACGCTCGTCACATAAGCTGACGATCTTTGTCCTATTATGGATAGAGCGATGTCGAAAACAGCCGAAAAACGGGGCCACGCAAAAACCGGTCCGGCTCCTGAGAGCCGGACCGGTAAGTGAGGCTGGGGGACAGGGATTCGAACCCCGACCTATGGATCCAGAGTCCACTGTTCTGCCGATTAAACTATCCCCCATCGACGGCTCAATTTTACCGCAGGGCCTCGACAGGCGCAACGATTTATGGACGATCGCCCGGCGATAGGGCGTCGCTTTGGTTGTTTCGCCGGGCGTAAGCTATAATGCCGGGCGTGAAGGCAGACCAGTTTGCCCGGTTTGAGGACCAGATCCAGCGCCTTATCGAGGGTGGGTTTGCCCGGCTGTTTGCCGGGCGGCTGCACCCGCGCGAGGTCGTGCTGCGCCTCGCCCGCGTGATGGAGGACCACGCGCGTGACGGCGAAAACGGCCATCTCATTGCGCCGGACGTGTATATCGTGCGGCTGCACCCTGCCGATCACCACGCGATCCTCGAAGAGGAGGGGGACATCAGCGTGCGGCTGGCGCAGGAACTCGTCGAGATGGCCCGCGCCGCCGGGATGACGCTCAAACAGGTGCCGGAAGTGCGTCTGCTGGCCGATGCGACCATCGCCGCGCACACCGTCATCGTCGGCGCGCGCCACTCAACCGAGGAGCACGAATCCACACAGGCGATGCCGCTCGGCAGCGCGGCGGAAGTTCACGTCGCGAACGCGCCCAACGCCGTGCTGATCCGGGGCGAAAACCCGCCGATTCCGCTCGACAGGCCGATCACCAACATCGGGCGGCAGCTCGACAACGATATCGTCCTCGACGAGGCCAGCGTATCGCGCCACCACGCGCAGATCCGGCTGCGGTTCGGCCAGTATGTCATCTTCGATCTGGGCAGCCAGGCCGGGACGATGGTCAACGGGAAGCCGGTCCAGCAGAAGGCGCTGGAACCGGGCGATGTCATCACGCTGTCCGGGGTGAGCCTGATCTACGTCGAGGAAGACATCCCCGGCGAACAGCCCCCGATGTCAGACACCCAGCCTTACCCACCTCCTCCCAACACGTAGGATTGCATAAGCTGTGATTTCGCCAGATGTCGCGCTGCTGGTGCTTAGGATTGCCATCGCGGCGGCCCTCTATGGCTTCCTGGGCGCGCTCCTGTATTTCACCATGCGCGAGATGCAGGCCGCCAGCCGTCAGGCCGGGCGGGCCGTCGGGCGGCTGCGGGTCACGGCGGTGGAAGGCGGCGTGGCGCTGGAGGAAGGGCGGACGTATTCACTGCACCTCGTGACGACGCTGGGGCGCAGCCCGACGAATCTGATCGTCGTGCCGGACAGCTTCGCCAGTTCGGAGCACGCGCGGATCACGTCGCGGCGCGGGCAGTGGTGGCTGACCGATCTGGACAGCCGAAATGGGACGACCCTGAACGGTCTGCCCGTCACCGGCCCGGTTGTGCTCTCGCCGGGGGATGAGATCGGCATCGGGCGGGTAACCTTCCGGCTCGTAGAATAGCTAACTGACGGGCCGTACAGAAAAAGGGGATCATTATGACTGAAGAACCGGTCCGCATCGGCGTGATCGGCGGCTCCGGCCTGTACAAGATGCCGCAGCTTGAGGACGTATCGGTGCGCGAGGTATCGACGCCCTTCGGCTCGCCGTCAGGGCCGATTACGGTCGGCAGGCTGAACGGGGTGAGCGTCGCCTTCGTCCCGCGTCACGGCCCCGGCCATATTTACCTGCCCAGCGAGGTGCCTTACCGGGCGAACATCTACGCGCTCAAGTCACTGGGTGTCGAGTACGTGATCGCCGTCAGCGCGTGCGGCTCGCTGCGCGAGGATTACGCGCCGGGCGAGATCGTCATCCCGGATCAGCTTTTCGACTTCACGAAGGGCAAACGCCCCTACTCGTTTTTCGGGGATGGGCTGGCCGCGCACATTAGTGTCGAGGAGCCGTTCTGTACCGATCTTGAGGGTATGGTGAGTAAAAGTGTGAGAGATGCAGGAGGCACGGTTCACGACGGCGGCGCGTATATCACCATCGAGGGGCCGCGCTTCAGCACGAAGGCGGAGAGCAACGTCTTCCGGTCGTGGGGGATGTCGATCATCGGGATGACCAGCTCACCGGAGGCGTTTCTGGCCCGCGAGGCGGAGATGTGCTACGCGGTGATGGCCCACGTGACGGACTACGACGTGTGGCATGAAACGGAGGAGGCGGTCACGGTCGATCAGGTCGTCAAGACGCTGCAAGCCAACGTCGAGTTGGCCCGCGATGCGCTCCAGCGACTCGTCACCATGCTGGACGGGCACGATCCGGACTGTAACTGCCGGACGGCGCTGCGCTCGGCGCTCATCACCGGGCGGGACGCCATCGCACCGGAGACGGTGGAAAAGCTGGAACTGCTCGTCGGGAAGTACCTCGACTGACGAGTATGTCCACTCACGCACTGAGCCTCTCCGCGCAGGACGATATCCGGCAGAGTACGGACAGGGTGCGGCACGTCGAGCGCACCCTGCTCGTGCTGGCGGGGCTGTTCGTCGCGCTGAACCACGCGACGCTGCTCATCGCGCAGGGACGTTCGTGGCAGGAAGGCTGGCCGGTGGCGGTGTGGTTCGCCTGCGCGCTGGGACTGCACGTTGGGCTGGGGTGGCTGCTGCCGCACCGCTCGCCGTTCGTCGTCCCGATCGTGATGCTGCTCTCCGGGTGGGGGCTGACGCTGATCGCGCGGCTGGCCCCGCCGTTCGTCGCCCGGCAGGCGCTGTGGCTGGTGGTTGCGTCGGCTGCCGGGCTGGCGGCGAGCGCGCTGCCGCCTAACCTGCGTCTGCTGAGACGCTTCCGCTACACGTGGCTGCTGCTGGGGCTGGCCCTGCTGGGCGCGACGCTGCTGTTCGGGGTCAACCCGTCGGGCGATCCGAACGCCCCCCGGTTGTGGCTGGGGTTCCGGGTGATCTTCTTCCAGCCGTCGGAGATCCTCAAGCTGCTGCTCGTCGTGTTTCTGGCGAGCTACCTCGCGGACAAGCGCGTCATGCTAACCGAAACGCAACATCTATTCGGGCGGTGGCGTATCCCGCCGCTGACGTACCTCGGTCCGATGCTGATGATGTGGGGCTTCTGCATTGTGCTGCTCATCTGGCAGCGCGACCTCGGCGCGGCGTCGCTGTTTTTCCTCGTCTTCCTCGCCATGCTCTACGTCTCGACCGGGCAGCGTGGCTACGTTCTCGGTGGGCTGCTCCTGCTGCTGGCCGGTGGCGGGGTCGGCTACGCGATGTTCGACGTGGTACGGCTGCGGGTTGATACGTGGTGGAACCCCTGGCCGGAGGCCGGGGGCCGGGCCTTCCAGATCGTGCAGTCGCTGCTGGCGGTTGCCTCCGGCGGGCTGTTCGGGGCGGGGGTCGGGCTGGGCGCGCCGACCTTTGTTCCGGTCGTGCACTCGGATTTCGTCTACGCGGCCATCGCCGAGGAATGGGGGCTGCTCGGCGCGCTGGCAGTGACGGCTTGTCTCGCCGCGCTCGTACTGCGGGCGATCATCATCGCGGAGAGGGGTGCTGGACGCCCGTTTCATGCCCTGCTGGCGGCGGGGATCGGGATGCTGCTGGGCGTGCAGTCGCTGCTCATTATGGGTGGCGTGCTGAAGCTCCTGCCGCTGACAGGCGTCACGCTGCCGTTCGTCAGCTACGGGGGAAGCTCGCTGCTGGCAAACTTCATCATGGTCGGGCTGCTGCTGCGCATCTCGGACCCCACATCTCGCCTGAAGCAGCGTCACGCAAACCGCGAGAACGATGAAACCGGGGTTCCAGCATGAGGGGGTCGCTGAGGCGGTTGGGCTACGGTCTGCTGGCTGCGTTTGCGGTCGTGGCGGCGACGCTCGCCTACTGGGTGATGGTGCAGGGCGGTACGCTGCTCGCGCGGGAGGACAACCCACGCCGTGTCCTGTATGAGCAGCGCCTCCAGCGCGGCATGATCGTGGATCGCAACGGTGAGCCGCTGGCGCGATCCGTCGTCGACCCGGAAACGGAGACCGCGATCCGGCTCTATCCGCATCCTGAGGCAGCCCCGGTCGTGGGATACGCCAGCCTGCGGTATGGGGTCAGCGGGATTGAGGCGGCCTACGACGGTCTGCTGCGGGGTGACGCGCTCATCCCGGCCCAGCAGCAGCTTACCCAGAATCTGCTGCACCGTATGCCGGAGGGTGGGGACGTGCAGCTCACGCTCGATCTGGCCGTGCAGCAGGCAGCAGTTGAGGCGCTGGGTGAGCGGGCAGGGGCGGCGGTCGCGTTAGGTGTGCCTGAGGGGGATGTGCTCGCGCTGGCGAGCGCCCCGACCTTCAACCCGAACCAATTAGACGAACAGTGGGAGGAACTCGCTGCCGATGCTGGCGCTCCGCTGCTTAACCGGACGACACAGGGCCTTTACCAGCCGGGCACGAGCCTCGAAAGCGTTATTCTAGGGGTGGGGTTGAACACCGGGGCCACCGCGCCTGATGATGAATGGGCCGGGATCGAGCAGGCCGAGGTGAACGGATCGACCCTGCCGTGCGCGGGAAGTGTGGGAAGTGTGGTAGATATCACCACAATTGGCGAGGCCTACGTCACGGCCTGCCCGCGCCCCTTCGTGACGGTCGCAGAGAGCATCGGCGCAGAGCGGCTCGACGCGGCGCTCCAGGACTTTGGTCTGCTCGATCCGCCACCCTTTACGCTGCCCACCGAGGCAGCGGACCTCGACACACCACCCGCAGAGGCCGATCTGGAGGCGACGGCCATCGGGCAGAGCAGCCTGACGGTCAGCCCGCTCCAGATGGCGCGCGTGGCTGCTGCCTTCGCCGACAACGGGCGGATGCCGCCTCTCCAGCTTGTGAGCGCCGCCCAAACGTCGCCGGGCGAGTGGCAGACCGTCGACCCGGAGGGCAATCCGCGCGGCACGATCAGCCCGGCGAGCGCACAGGCCGTCGTCGAGTGGATGGGGCAGGCGGTGAATGAAGGCCCGGCGTCAGCCGCAGCCCTGCCTGGAGAGCAGGTTTATGGACACGCCGGGCTGGCGCTCTCTGGCCCGGAGGGCACGCTCAACGCATGGTTTATCGGCTTCGCCTATGAAACGTCTGAACGGAGTATCGCCGTCGCGGTGCTGCTGGAAGACACCACCGACGCCCGCCAGGCGGCCAGGGTAGGGGGCGCTGTGCTCGAAGCCGCACTGGCCGCCGAGCGCGGCGGGTGATAGATCCCCATCCTATTTGATCAAACAAAACAAGGGCGCGTCCCAACGTGGATGCGCCCTTGCTGTATGTCTTGAATGGTGTGGTTAGACGATGTTGGCGGCCTCGGCACGGAGCACTTCGAGCCGGTCGGCGGCCCCGTCGTTACCGGCGTCGCGAAGCTGGCGGATCAGCTCCTCGAAAACCGAGAGAATGTCAGGGCTGAGTTCGTCGCTGCGCTCGTTCAGCAGGGCGATGGCCGCCTCGTCGCTTTCGGCGGATAGAAGATCGTTGATCAGGCGAATCTCCGGCGGAGCGGCCTGCTGCATCAGGCGAAGCACCTCGTCGCGAATTCGCTTGAGACGGCTCGACACCTCGACCTGACCGTTGTTCCGAGCTTCTTCGAGGTTCGCCTGAAGCACAGCCAGGAACGTCTCGTCGATGCGGTCAAGATTGGCGCGAACGGCGCCCTCGATGTCCTCGGTCTGGAGCAGCGTGCGGAGCGTGTTAGCCGCGCGCTCGATCACGGCGCGGGATTGTTCCTCGAACTCGGCGGCGATTTCGAGCAACGTCTCGCGGGCCTCACGGATTTGATCCGCCTTTTCCTCCGATTCAGCCTTTTCGGCCTGCTCGGAAAGAAGCTGGAAGGTGCGGTAATCCAGCAGATTGCGGCCCAGCACGGCATACGCCTCGACCTTAGCCGGGTTTCCAGCAGCCTTGACGAGCAGATCGACGAACTGCTCACGGGTGATGCCCTGCTCACCCAGCGCTTGCAGCTCGCGGCTGGCCTCGACGAGGGCCTCCTCACGCGCCTTAAGCTCCTGCCCGGCCTCGGTCGTCTCCATCAGACGGGAACGCAGGTTCAGCAGGCGCAGCGAGGTCCGGTTATCGCCGGACTGCCCGGCGGCCTGTCCCGCGGCGCGCAGCAGTTCGAGGAATGTCGCGTCGATCAGGTCCTGATTCTCCTCGATCAGCTCGTCGACCTCGTCTTTTTTGGCCTCTGCCAACTGGTCGATCAGCTCGATCTTGCGGCGCTCGGCGTCGATCATCTCACGGGTGACGCCCTCCGCCTCCAGCACCTGTTCCGTCAAGCCCTGAAGCGTGAGCGCGGTCGCAGGTTGGAGAAGATAGCCTTTCGGGGCATCGTCCGGCATACCCCGCATGACGGCGTTGGTCATGTCGCCGATCAACTTTTCGCGATCTTCCTGCCCCAGATTAAGCTGCATGGGCATGTAGATAATGGCGAGCTGTTTTTCCGGGTCGTGATACATCAGCGGCGTGCTGACCATCCCCTGAAATCCGCAGTGGGGGCACGTCACGACATTAACGCGCCCGCTGAGCAGCCGGTCCCGCGCCGAGGGGTCGCGCCCCACGTCGAGAATCTGTTCGAGAATCGCGTTAAATGGCTGCCCGCACTGCGGACAGTTGATGGTTTGCTGCATTGGCCTTGCCATACTGGTCCTTTCCGAAACGGTTTATCCTGTTAACCGGTTAATAAAGTCACGAGTCAAAGCGGCGGATTCTACCATGACGCCTGTTTTTGAGACAATGGAAGCTCGAAGTGGAAGGTCGTGCCGCTGCCCGGTTCGCTTTCCACCCAGATATGCCCGCCATGTGCCTCGACAATCGAGCGCACGATGTACAGCCCCAGCCCCACGCCCTGTGTCTCGCGCGTGAGGGCGTTGTCGGCGCGGTAAAAACGGTCGAAGATGAACTCCTGCTGGGCGAGCGGCAGGCCGATGCCTTCGTCGCTGATCGAAACGCGCACCCCACCCGGCACGGCTTGCCCGGACAGGGTGATCGTCCCCCCGTCGGGTGAATATTTGATCGCGTTGCTGAGCAGGTTGGAAAGCACCTGCCCGAGGCGCCGGGTGTCGCCCTGAATGACGGGAAAATCGGGGGGGAAGTCGACGACGATGTCGTGCTTCGTCGTCTGCAAGCGGAACTTCTCCGCGTATTTTTGCGCCATCTCGGCGAGATTAACCCGGCCAAAATCGAGCTTAAAGGTGCCGATCTGAAGGCGGGATACGTCGAGCAGGTTGTCGATCAACTCGGAGAGCTTATCCGTCTCCTCGTCGATCACGGAAAGCCCGCGCGCCAGCGTCGCCTGATCCCAGTTGGCGTCCTCGCGGTTGAGCGTGCTGGCGTAACCCTTTATGACCGAGACGGGCGTCTTAAGCTCGTGGGAGATGACGGAGATGAAGGTCGACTTGGCCTCCTCCGCCTCGCGGAACTTCGTGATGTCCCGCACGTTGCCGACGATGTTGCGAAGCTCGCCCCGGCTGTCGAAAAGCGGCGCATAGGTGATGCCCACGCTGATCGTGGAGTCGCTCGAATGGATCAGGTCGCCCTCGACGTAGAGAATGCTCTGCTCGTCGGCAGGCCAGCCCCCCTCGACGGCCTCCTGAAGGTCGGTCTCCGTCTCAAGCCGCGCCCAGCGGATCAGGCGGTCGTGATGAACACCCCGCGCATCTTCCACGCGGCGGCCCGTCATGCGGGCAAGCGCGAGGTTGATGCTCTCTACCATGAGGTTGGGATGCAGGATCATGATGCCGTCCGCGCTGTGGCGAAGAATCGCGTCGAGCCGCCGCCGCTCGGCGGTGACCTGCTCGTACAGCCGGGCGTTATGCACGGCGATGGCGGCCTGATCGGCGAAACTCTGGAGCAGGCGCACCTCGTTCGTGGCGAAGTTACCGCCCTGTGCGCGGAAGATGTAGACGACGCCGACCAGCTCATTGCCGACGGCCATCGGCAGGGCCACGACCTGATGCAGCCCCATCCCCGCCGCCCGCCCGACGAGACGCATCTTGTCGTTGAGTTCGGGGACAACGAAGCTCTCCGGGTCGCTGCGTGGGATGTCGGCAAGCAAAGGGGCAAACAGGTGCAGCACCGCCGCCGGGATGCCGTAGCTGGCCCGCACCGTGAACGTCTCATCGCCCGCGTCGGCCAGCGCGATCAACCCGGCCTGTCCGCCGAGCATATCGGTCGCGGATTCGAGAATCCGGCGCAGGACCTCCGTCAGGCTGAGCTGGGAGGTCAGCGCGCGCGAGATGTCCAGCAGGTAATCCCGCTGCTGAATGAGATGGGCGAGTCTGTCCTGAATCATGGTGTTCTGATTGTAACACGGCGGCGCGGACAACATGAAAGGCTGCGCCGGGCAGCGCAGCCCTTCTAATGGATTTCTATCCTGAAACGAGCCTGTTTCAGTCTGGTGATGGGGAATGAAAAGCTCCTGGCGGGACGTTCAGGCCGGGTGTACCGTTGAGAAACGCGCAGCGTTTCTCATAAGAAGAAGGCCAAAGCCTTCTTCACAAACACGGTCGGGTATTCGGGCCGCGATGTTCTTCCCGGCGGTGTGTGTCGTTAAAGCCCGGACTCGACCTCGGTCAGCACCGCATCGAGGATCGCCAGCGCCTCGTCGGCGTGCTCTCGTTCCAGCATCAGCGGGGGCATGATGCGAATGACGTTCTCGCCCGCCCCGAGCAGCAGCAGCCCGCTCTCGAACGCGCGGGCGATCACCTGGTCGCGCACGTCACGCGCCGGGCTGCCGTCTGCAACGATCTCGCCCCCGATCATCATCCCCAGCCCGCGCAGATTCGTGAGCAGCGGGTGACGTTCGGCAATCCCCCGCAGGCAGTCAAGCAGGTAAGCGCCCATCTCGTCTGCGTTCTGAAGATACCCATTTTCGATCAGGTGGATGGTGGCAAGCGCCGCCGCACACGACACCGGGTTCCCGCCGAAGGTGCTGCCGTGCGTGCCCGGTCCCCACGTCATGACGCTCTTGCGGGCGATGACCGCGCCGAGCGGCATCCCGCTGGCGATGCCTTTGGCACTCGTGACGATGTCCGGCTCGACGCCAAAGTGCTCGATGGCCCACCACTTTCCTGTACGCCCCATGCCGCTCTGGACTTCGTCGGCGACGAGCAGGATGCCGTGCCGGTCGCATAGATCGCGCAGCGCGGGGAAGAAGCCGGGCGGCGGGACGACGTAGCCGCCTTCGCCCAGCACCGGCTCGACGAAGACCGCCGCGACCTCGTTCGCCGGGACGAAGCTCTGGAACAGGATGCGCTCGATGTAATCGACGACGGCCTCGCCGTAGTCGTCGAATTTCGCCTCATCTAGCACCAGATGGAACGGATCGGGGTAGGGAACGTGCGTCACGCCCGGCATCAGCGGGGAAAATCCCTGCCGCTGGCGGTATTTGCTCGCCGTCAGCGAGAGCGCGCCGATGGTCCTCCCGTGGAACGCGCCCTGAAAGGCGATGAAACGCTGGCGGCCCGTCGCGTAGCGGGCCAGCTTGATGGCGGTTTCGATGGCCTCCGCCCCGGAGTTGGTGAAAAAGACCTGGGCATCCTCCTCGAAGGGGGCCAGGTCGGCGAGCTTTTCCGCCAGATCGACGGCGACTTCGTAGTGGAAGTCGGCCAGACAGATGTGCATGAATTTCTCGGCCTGCTCCCGGATGGCCTTCACGACCTCCGGGTGGCTGTGGCCGGTCGAGGTGACGGCGATGCCCGTCATGAAGTCGATGTAGCGCTTCCCATCGACATCCCAGACCTCCGCGCCGCTCGCATGATCGATCACGAGCGGGTACGAACGCGGCATGGAGGGCGAGAGCACCTTTGTGTCGCGCGCGATGATCGCCGCTGCACGCGGCCCCCGCGCCACGCTCTCCGGCGTCGGCTTTGTAATGACGGGCTTGCTCATAAATTCCTATCTCCCAGTTAGAGACCGGCGGCTCGCTTCGGTCAGAAGGTCCAAACGCGCTTCCCGGCCCCGGTCAGGACCGGCGAGCGCGCTGCCAGGCGTGGTCGACATCGTCCAGCGTCACCATACCATAAAATTCGCCGCGCCCATCGATCACAGGGATGGCGTCAAGCTGAAAGGCAGCCATCTCCTGAAGCGCCACCCAGAGCGTTTCGCCCGGCTTGATGGCAGGAAAGTCGATCTGCATGGCGTGGGCAACGGTGGCATGTCGCCGCGATGCCCGGCGGGCGTCGTCGCGAGTCAGCAGACCGACGACGTAGCCATCCCGGATCACCGGTATCACCCCGATACTGTTGAACGACCTCAGCAGCGGCGCGAGACGGTCGCGAGGCGCTGCTACCTGCTCCAGCCGGTGCACGACATCGATGGCATCGATGCGGACCAGCGCCCGGCGACGGCGAACGTATAGTTCCTCCTGCCGGGCACCGAAGTATACCACCACTGCCACCAGGAGTAACAGGGGGGAAAAGGTGATTTGTGGAAGGAACCAGCCTGCCGCCACGTAGCCCGCACAACCCAGTGCTGCGATGCGCCCCACCCACGCCGCGATGCGCGTCCCGGTCTCGTAGTCGGTGATCATCGCCAGCGCCCCCCGGACGACCCGCCCACCATCCATTGGAAAGGCCGGGAGCATGTTAAAGAAAAACAGGACGAGGTTGACGGCGAAGACGTACAGCAGAGCAGCTAACGGGCCGGGAGGCATGAGAAACAGGAGATAACTCGGCCATTCCTGAAGGGAAAAGGGGCGGATCAGGTAGGCGATGCTGCCCAGCGCGACGGCCATCCCCAGGTTGGCGGTGGGACCGGCAAGCGCGATGAGCAGCTCCTGACCGGGCCGCGAGGGTGATGTCTCAAGCCGGGCGACCCCGCCAAACGGCAGCAGCGTGATGTGACGGACGACGAGTCCGAAGGCACGCGCCTGAAGCCCGTGACCCAACTCGTGAATGAGCACGGATGCGAACAGCAGCACGACGGTCAGTATGCCGAAGGTCAGACCGTTCAGGCCGCCGTAGCGCACCCAACCCTGCCACGCGCCCCACGCGATGATGAGCGCGAAGCTCAGGTGAATCTCGACGGCGATGCCGCCGATCCGCCCTATCCGAACTGCCCCCGAACGCCACAAGGTATCAGAACCGCCTGTTTCCGCGCCGGAACCTGCGCCGCCGACTGCCCGGAGGACGCGCCGCTGACCGTGCATAGAGCCGGTAAGCGCTGAGGGCGACGAGCGCGAGCGCAGCAAAGACGCTGGCCGGACGGTCGCGCTGGTAAATCATAGCGATGAGCAGCACGGCGAGGGCCGCCAGCCCGATCCAGTCGCTGACCGCCCACCTGAGCAGGGCACCGATCAGGAAGGCCACCGCCAGGATCACGACCGTCAGATAGATCTGCCAGCCGGGGGCGCGCTCCAGCAGGATAAAGGTGGTAGCAGCACCGGCCATCGAACAGGCGAGGACGGCCTGCCGCACGGAAATTGGCCTTGCTTGGGGCGATACGCTCATGGCAGAGCACCTCAGGTGCTGCGCGACATCCCGTAAATGAGAACTCCAACTGCTGCCATGCCGAAGCCGATCAACATGCCGATGGTCTGAAGCCAGCCGAACACCGGGCCTTCCCCTGACGTATGCGAGCCATATCCCATCAGGTCGGCGAGGGTGACGGCGGCGGCGAAGATCAGGCCGGTCATGCCCAGCCGGAGGCCGATATCCTGGAGCAGCGTGCGGCGCGTCCCCCGGTGGAGCAGCGCGTAGGCGACGACGTAGGCGCCCATAATCAGCAAGAAAAGGCCGCCCAGCATGGCGACGATCTGGACGAGGCCGATGCCGGGCGTGAGGTCGGCGTCGACGGCAGTCGGGAACAGCCCCAGAAACAACACGACCCCGCCTAGAACGATGGAGAACACGCCGATCTGTGCCAGCCTGCCCATGCGCTGCTGCCCTGGTTTTTTCCTGCCGATTGCTAAACTCATCGCTCGTATTCTATCACGGGTGAGGGGATCGCGTCACGACGAGGGGAGGGCGCGCCGCAGGACGCGGAGCCAGTTCCCGGACAGGATGTCATCGATCTGCTCCGGGCTGAAGCCGCGCTCGGCGAGTGGGTCACGCAGTTTCATCAGATCGGCCACTGTGTCGATGCCCGCCGGAACGTGCTCGACCCCCAGCCCGCCGTCGAAGTCGCTGCCGATCCCAACGTGGCGGGCCGATCCCGTCACCTGACACACGTGATCGATCGCGTCGACCACGTTCAGCAGGCTCACGGCGTCCTTTGCATCGCCCTTTTTCCACCCCTCTTTCAGGAACAGGTTGTAGGGCACGATGCCCATCACGCCGTCCTGCTCGGCCAGACGATAAATCATGTCGTCGGACAGATTGCGCGGGGAGGAAACGAACCGCCGGGGATTGCTGTGGCTGGCGATCAAAACACCCTCGTAGCGCTCGACGGCCTGATAGTAAGCCTCCTCGGCCATGTGGCTGAGGTCGAGAATCATGTGGAGATCGGCCATCACCTCCATCAGATGATAGCCTGCGGTTGTCAGGGGGCCGGGTGTGTGCGTTCCTCCCGCGTAACGGGTCTTTTCCCACGCAAATCCGACGATGCGCAGACCCCATTCATACCATTCTTCAACCTGATCGGGCCCCAAAATGGCCTCCGCGCCCTCCATGAGCGGCACGAGGCCGATCTGACGGTCTGCAAGGGTCTTTTCATCCGCCCACGTCGCGAGGACTGCGTCGAGATCGGCCTGAGACCCCACAAGGCGGAACTGCTCGTCCTCGTCTACCAGCCGGTGATAGGCGTCAAGCTGCGCCCGAACATGGTCGTGCGCCTCACGGGCCGTCGTGTAAGTCGATCCCAGCCCTGTCGCGAAGGGACTGTCCGCCGGGGCGGTGAACAGTGTGGCAAAAATTACCCCGACGTGGCCCAGCAGCCATTCGGGCTTGCCGAGCAGGGCGTTACCCACTTGCTGCGGAATTACCCCGCCGTCTTCCTGCTCGCGAATCCAGAGGGCGCTGTGACGGTAGTCGCGCTGGAGGTCCCTCATATTCCAGGCGATATCTTCATGTGCATCTACGATGAGCATGGTGGTGTGCCGTTCTCGTTTCAATGCGGCTGCCGCGACAGGACGGAGGTGCATCCCTGCCGGGGTAGGGCCCTACCGGGGGTAGGGGGAGAAAAAAGAGCCTGGCGCTCCGTCACCGGGGCGTCAGGCCGCTTAACGAAAGTGGGCAGCGATCCCCTCGAATAGCTCAGGCTTCCGGCTCGTCGTCATCAGCCTTATCTTCGGGTTCGCTTCCCTCGTTCAATCCCTTGCGAAACTCGCTAATGGCCGATCCCAGCTCTTTGCCGACCTTCGACACACGGCCTACGCCAAACAGCAGCAGGACAATGGCGAGGATAATCAGCAGCTCAACAGGACCAAGACTACGCAGCATTGTTTTGCCTCCGACCAAAATGGTCCAGATATTTCGGGCCTGGTTGTTTCGCGCATTATAGCAACTCTGAGGGGGCATCACAACGAGAGGAGCAAAAAAGAAACGCCCGCCCCCAGCTGTGCCGGGGCGGGCGATGACAAGCGTATACTGGTGCGCTGTGGCGGTTACTTCCAGGCTGCGATGAGGGGGCGGAGCACGTCGAGCGCCTGTGTGCCATATACCTGGCTCGGCTCGATGTGCGAGTTCTCCATGAACTCGTTCCAGCTTACTACGAGGATCACGTCCGCGCCGGATGCCACCGCGCCGTTGAAGCTCTGCCGCAGGAAGGCCCCGCCAGCCCGGTCGCGTGGCGATGTCGGGTTCGGACGGCCATCGCGGGCAGCGATAAGATCCTCATTCCAGCCGGGGTGGATGGTCGGGATATACATCGACCCACCCGCAGCGGCGACCGCACGCCTCTCGCGGGCGAAGCGGGCCGAGCTTCCGTTAGCCCAGGCGAGGTTGAAGGCGTACATGCCATCCATCGCCCCGTTGTAGATGCAGCAGCCGCTAACCCCTTCTGAGATCCAGATTGTGTCGCGGTTGGGGTCGACCTGATTGCGGATCGCCAGCCAGTCCGCCGCCGAGAACCCGGTGCGATCCTGGAAGGCGAAGAAGATCACGGGCTTGCCGTTATACCGAAGATAGCCCGGATGGTTGGCCCGGTCGTGAACGAGGTAGTTCAGCGACTGGATCATCTGGTCGCGGTTGCGGTTGAAGTTCGGGTCGAAGATGTCGACGGCGGCGGCGGCGTGGAAGCCGCGTTCGGCGGCCCGGTCAAGCACGTTATTCAGCACGGGGGTCGTCGTCGCCTGATCGCCGACGCCGAACCAGCTCACGATAAACGCGTCGACGCCTGCGCTCTGCGCCTGCTCGATCTGCGTGCCGACCACGCCACCGTCGCGGCTGTCATAGCCGCCGATCAGCGGGCGATCGGTAAGCACGTTGGCCTGCCAATCCCACGACATCTGCCCGCCCCAGAAACCCATGTAGAAGGCCCATACCTGCCTGTTGCTGTTAGGCGCAGGCGCGGGAGCGGCGTTTACCGGGGCAGCTGCGGGCGGCTGTTCGACCGGCTGATCCTGCCCTGCCACCGGAACGGCGTTCAGGTCACCGCTGATGCCCGTATACCACGCGGCTATCCAGCCCGTCGTGTTCCCATACTGGACGAACAGCCAGTCCATACCCTGGTTGCGCTCCAGAACGGGCACCGTCGTCCCGGCGGGCGCCAGCCCGACCTGATCGAACCCGGTGCCGGGGCCAGAACGCATCCGCAGGTTGACGTTGGCCGTCGCCGTGACCCCGGTCTGGAGGTCCGGCGATGCCGCTGCGGCTGTCGCCAGTGGCAGCGCCAGCATCAGAACGAGGACGATTACAGCCCAACGCCCCAGGGTAAACCATTTGTTTTGCGCCATGTATGACACCTGCAAAAATTCACGTCTGATTTATAGTGCGATTGTACCGTACGCCCCGGTCGGGGAAAGTAGGAAATACTACCCATACGGCGAATTTCACGCAAAGTGGCATCCTTACAACAAAAAAGAAACGGCCCCGTGGGCCGCTCTTTTACGGTCATTCTCAGGTGGCGATGGCTGGATTCGAACCAGCAACCTACGGCTTATGAGTCCGGTGCTCTGCCATTGAGCTACATCGCCATCGAGCCAGTATTATAGCAGCAAGGCCGGTGTGCGGCAAGGAATTTTCGCCCACCAGGCGGCGCTCAGGGCGACGATTCGGGCATTCTTTGCCGGGAAAGGCGGGACGTGCTACACTCTCGCCAAAGCAACTGGCCCTACATAATAGGTGCCTTTCCGCCTTGTGGCATCCCTCCCCGGATGGCGCACAAGGCAAACCCATGGAAAGGGGCGTACAAACATGCGTTCATATGAACTGATGGTCATTTTGCGTGCGGATTTATCGGACGACGATAGGTCTGCGCTGTTTGACCAGATCGGAAAATGGATCGAAAATGGCGAGGGTGAGATTGCCAAAATCGATCACTGGGGTCGGCGGCGGCTGGCATACGAGATTGACGGGCAGCGCGATGGCTACTACGCCGTGTACGATCTGAACCTGCCTGCTTCCGCACCGGCTGATCTGGAGCGGAACCTGGTGATCCACGAAGATGTGCTGAGACACCTGCTGACCCGGCAGGATGAGTGACGCTCCGTTTAGTGTGATTCGCGATCTGCTCATCCCTTTTATGAGCACTAATGGCTGTTTGGTGAGGGGGAAATTGTGAGCCGAGGACTGAACAAGGTTATGATCATCGGCCACGTTGGGCGCGACCCGGAAATGCGGTATACGCCGAGTGGGCGTCCTGTTACCTCGTTCAGCGTGGTGACGACTCGAACCTGGACTTCGGCTGAGGGTGAGCGGCACGAGGAGTCAGAGTGGTTTAACGTGGTCGCCTGGGGAAATCTGGCTGAGATTTGCAATCAGTATCTCAGCAAAGGCCAGCAGGCTTACGTCGAAGGACGGCTCCAGACACGCGGTTGGGAGGACGAGGAAGGCAAAAAGCACTACCGGACCGAACTGGTGGCGAGCGAGATGATCGTGCTGGGTGACCGCCGAAACATTCCGGCGCCTTTCCC
>CAZWUX010000002.1:0-25268 GCA_964637665.1 uncultured Anaerolineae bacterium | reverse complement strand
GGGCAGGCGTGCAAGACCACACAAGAGGGCGAGGGTATCGACCCTTTCCCGACGACGCTGGCCCTTTCCAAAGTAACAAATGGGGGCATCACTCTGTCCCATAATCAGGTTTGACGACGATAGGAGTTCACTGTGCCTGAAGAAAAGACTGCAAACGACCGCAGAGACCGGGACGACGACGAGGAAGAAGATGACGAGGACGAGCGCAGCTCGCGGTCGTATCGCTCAGGTGGAGGCCGCCGCTACGGCGGTGGGCGTGGCCGGTCGAAGGTCTGCAATTTCTGCATCGACCGCGTAACCCAGATCGACTACAAAGACCACGATATGCTGGGCCGGTACATCACTGACCGGGGCAAGATCCGGCCACGCCGCCAGACCGGGACGTGCGCCAAGCACCAGCGGGCGCTGGCGCGAGCCATCAAACGCGCCCGTCATGTCGCGCTGCTGCCTTACAGCGGCGGGCACCTTCTGGAAGGCTAGAAGATACTGACCGGAAGCGAAAGGGCGTAGACATCATCTGTCTATGCCCTTTCGCTTGTCTATCACCGGTGCAGTCGACTGCGCGGAAAGGCAGATCATTCCCCGAAAATGTTGAGAACGGCGGAGCCGTTCTCACAGAATATAGCTCCGCTTTCTTCACGTTCAGCGAGGAGAAGTAGAAGGTCTTATGGCTAAAAACCCGACATCTAAATCCGGCCTGACACGCCGTCAGCGCTCGCGCGCCGAACGTGAAGCGCGTATGCAGCGCACGGTTGTAATCATCACCATAGCCGTCGCCACGATCGTCGTCGGGCTGATCGCCTATGCCCTGATTAACGAGTACGTCATCAAGCCGAATCAGCCGGTCGTGCGCGTCAACGGCGATGAGGTTTCGGTTACCGAGTTTCAGGATCGTGTGCTGTACGATTACGCCAATTTTTACCTGCAAATGGGCGGGCAGCCGATGGAACAGTTCGGGCTGACGGCCAACAGCTTCGGCCAGATCACGCTCGATTCCCTGGTCAACGACCTTCTGATCAAGCAAAAAGCGGAGGAGCTTGGCGTCACCGTAAGCGAGTCAGAGGTCGATGAGCAGCTTCAGCTCGCGTTTGGCTATGATGCGGGGGAGCCGGAGCCTACATCCACGCCGCGCCCCACGTCGGAGCCCGTCACGCCGACGGCGACATCCACCTTCGTCTTTACGCCGACGCCCACCGCGACGCCGACGCTGGCGCCGGGCGTGACGCCCACACCGACCCTCGCGCCGACGGCCACGCCGAGCGAGCCGCTCACCCCCACGCCCACGTTCACCCCGCAGCCGACGACTGAGGTGACTGAGGCCGATTACGAGGCGAGTCTCACCCAGAATACCAGCCTGATCGCCGAGGTTACCGGGCTGTCCGAACAGCGCGTTCGCGAGCTTCTGCGGGATCGAATTCGCTCCAACCTGCTGCAAGAGCGCGTGATGGATGCGCTGGATATCCAGGTTGACGACACGAAGGTGCTGGTCCACGCTGCGCACCTCCTGGTCGACACTGAGGAAGAAGCGCAGGCGGCGCTCGACCGCATTGAGGCGGGCGAGCCGTTCGCGGAAGTTGCGGCAGACGTGTCGACCGACACGTCGAACGCCTACCGGGGTGGGGACCTCGGCTGGTTCGGCCCCGGACAGATGGTCGAGCCGTTCGAGAACGCGGCCTTCGATCTCGAACCGGGCGAGGTCAGCGAGCCGATCCAGACGGATTTCGGCTGGCACATCATTAAGGTATATGATCGAAAAGAAGTCCCTCTGACCGATGCTGAACTGGCCCAGGCGCGAAGCGACGCGTTCTCGGAGATGGTCAGCCAGTGGCGCGAGGAGAGTGACGTTGTGATCGAAGATCGCTGGCAATCCGCGATGCCGGAGCTGCCCGGCGCAACGGCGCCGGGCGTCTAATGGAAGATAAGGCCGGTGAAGCACCGGCCTTTTTTGCACCTGTCATCAGGGGTGGGGATGCGCTTTCTGGTTTACGGGGCCACGGCGGAGGGGTGCTATCTGGCCGCGTGGTTGGCAGTGGGCGGCCACGAGGTGACCTTGTTGGGCGAGGCGTCCGCCGTCCGGCAGATTTCCGCGCGGGGCGTCATCCTCCGCTCAGGGCGGGACGAACGCGCCTTCCCCTCGATCCATCTGCGGGCTGATCCGGGCATGGCGTTGCAGGAAAACCGCTACGACCGGCTGATCTTCGCCATGAAGCCCTACGACACGCTCACCGCGATGCAGGCCCTCTGGGCGAACCTGCCCGCGCCCCCGCCCATCGTCTCGTTCCAGACCGGGATTGGCAATGAGGATACACTCCGGCCTGCTTTCGGCCAGGAAAACGTCGTGGCGGGCGTCGTCACGTCACAGGTTGCGATGCCTGAACCGGGCGTCGTCGTGGAAATAGCGCGGCATGGCATCGCGGTCGCCCTCGACACGCCCCCGGCGGAGGATATTGCGATGACGTTCCGCGCCGCCGGGCTGCCGTCGACAACAGTGCCGCGCTCCGATTCGCTTAAGTGGTCGAAGCTGCTCGACGACCTGCCCGGTCAGGGCAGCGCCGCCATCCTCGACATGCACCCGGCGGACGCGCTGGCGGACGTGCGCCTGTTCGACGTGGAATGGGCCGCGCTGCGCGAGGCGCTGGCGCTGCTCAAAATGCGAAACATCGAACTGGTGAACCTGCCCGGCGCCCCGGCCCGGCGTCTCGGCTGGCTGGCCCGGTGGGCGCCGCGACCTTTACTGCGCCCGCTGCTGATCGCGCGGGCGCGCCGCCGGTATGCCGGGGGGGTGCTGCCTCCGCTGCTGGCCGCGCTCCGGGCAGGGGAGCGCCGCACGGAGGCCGCGTGGCTGCATGGCGCTGTCGTGTTTCTCGCACACAGTCAGGAGCGGCTGGCCCCCGTCAATCATGCGTTGGCGCTCACTATCTCCGATATCGCCGCAGGGCGCACCACCTGGGAGATTTACCGCCACCGCCCCGATATGCTGCTGGCGGCGATCCGCGTCGCGCAGGGGATGGCTTGACTAACCTACCCGCTGGCGAGAGGTCTCAGGTAATGCTACGATTGAGATGGTTGGTGAGTTGTTTATCTCACCCGTCTAACTGAGTCTTCCCACCCAGAACGGCCTTTATGTCAGCCGAATCAGAGCCGCTCGAAGCCTATTACGCATCCGACACGCTGCCCGGCCTGATCCGCAGCGGTCTTTTGCTGCTGATCGCCCGCCGGGTACGCCCCCGGACGGGATCGCTGCTTCGCAGGTTGTACCTCGACAACGCACTGAACTACCTGCTCTACATCGTGCTGATCGTCATCCCCGCCTTTTTTCTGGAGATTTTCCAGCGGTTACGCACCCTCCTGACAGGCCGCCCGCGCGAGCATCCT
This sequence comes from uncultured Anaerolineae bacterium, assembly GCA_964637665.1. Taxonomy (GTDB): domain Bacteria; phylum Chloroflexota; class Anaerolineae; order Aggregatilineales; family UBA3940; genus CAZWUX01. Next base: position 21,893 of record CAZWUX010000002.1, on the reverse strand, counting down.
CAGGGATCATGGCAGTTCTACCTCAGAACCGGCTTGCGGGAGGACACCGCACACCACACGAACGAGACTGAAGGCTACCACCTGAATCACCCTCCGGCGGCGACGGAACTCGACGACCTGACCGCCTGGGTGATGGCCGTCATCCAGTTTCTATGGCATTACGAAGAGTTGATGGGCGTCGTGTGGGATGAATGGACGCTGCTGCGCCTCGTCGATGAGGCGGGGGAAGAGGTCGAGATACAGGACAGCGACCTGTTCCACCGCTTGCAGCGCCAGTGGGAGGTCGCGCGCCCTTATCATGCCCCGCTGAACGGCACCTATGCTGACGTGCGCTGGGCTGCGTTCAAGCAGTTCATCCAGCGACGGCTCGATGCGCTGCCCCCCCGGCTGCGGGACAGGGTGCTCAGGCAGCACGCCGAGCTGGCCGCCGACGAACGTGCGGCCTACATCGAGCAGATGTCGCTGCTTGCGACGGTCGAACCGGGCCGTTACGCCGACTCGAAGCGCCGCGTCCCGCTGCGGGAGGCGCGCATCGGCCTCGTCGTGGATGGCACGTACTACCTGATCCCCGTCGTCGACCACGACGAGCAGGGGCACCCGGTCATCTATGGCATGGATGGCCGCAGAACGCCGCTGAGAAGGGCCGAGGGGAGCTTCGCCGCTCCAGGCGGCGAGCGGATGTCCGTCGAGAAGGATCAGGTGTATGACGCGGGTGGTGGGCTGGTCGGCTATCTCGACATGGCAGCAGCCTCGCGGGTGAAGGGCCAACTTCGGGCGATCCTGAACGCGCATGGCAGGGGGGATGCCCTCGACGGCGAGACGCCGCCAGACGTTCTGCTGGCCGAAACCCCGCGCCACGCCCAGCGGCAGCTGCGCGCGCTGCTGTCGGACGCAGACCGATCCACACTCGATGCGCTGGCCCGCGCGCCGGTCATCATCAACTGGAACGACCACTCCCGCGATCAACACCTGTCCGAGCTGCGCCGCGTCCGGCGCGGGGTGGGGGATCACGCCCTGACCATCATCCGCACGGAAAGTAGCTTCGTATTCGACCAGTCGCACCTTTTCTTCGACGGGACGTGGTCGCTGGCGATGGCTGAGGTGCTGACCAACTCCGCCGTCCGCTGGTGCGAGCGGTGCATGACGATGGCCTCTGCCGATGCATCACCGGCCCGACCGCTTACCCTGAAGGGCACGCCCGCGTTCCAGCGCAAGGCGATCCGCAGCCAGAATCCGCCGGAGGTCGCCGCCGAGACGACCATCTTCGACATCTCCACCATCTTCGCGCTGCGCGAGGAGCTTGAGAAGCGAAATGGGACGTACCTCACGGTGAATGACCTGATCGTCATCACGCGCATCCTGCACGCCGCCCACTACGAGCCTTCCCCGCCGCTCAGGGAGGCTATCGAGGCATTCAAAGCGGGGGCGGATACGCGCGTCGAGCAGCAGGCCGCGCGGGCAATCGATCAATCGCTGCGGCGCGGGCGCGTGTTGAACCCCGCCCTGCTCATTCCGCTCGATGCGTCCCCCACCGAGCCGCGCGAACGGATCTTCCCCATCACGTTCCGGAACCTGACGGACAACCTCGTCTGGGTGTGGGATGATGCGTGGGACGCCTATCAGGAATACCGGCGCTACGATCCGCCCGACTCGCCGGAGAGCGCGGTCGCTTATCGCGATTTTTCCCTCAAGCGCACGCTGCTCGTGGGGCATCTGCGGGCCTTCAGCTTCATTCTGGCGGCCAATAAGGACGTTGCCATACGTGGGGAGAGCCTCAACATTGCCATTTTGAAGCTGCTCGTGGGGCTTCCGCCCTGGCTTCAACACCTGCTGAAGGAAATTCCAGAGCGCGTTCCACCGCTCAACGAGATCATCCGGGGTGATGAGGTTTACTCAAATGTGGGGCGGGTTGCGAAAGGGGCGTCGCTGACCCGCTTTATGACGGCCAAGGACGACGGCAACACGAAGGCGCTGGCGTGGGGGGTGATGAGTGACGACGCGGGCCGGATGACGATCACCATGCGGGATTTCCGCCCGCACGTCCAACCGCTGCTTCAGGCCGGGCGGGGCGATCTGGCGAACGATCTCGCGCAGGATTACGTCGTCGCCTATACGACGGCGTTGATTGGCCTCATCGCCCGGCTGACGGCCATGCTTCAGGCTGAGGAGCCGTCGATTCTACCCGAAAAACAGGTTCAACTCTTCTAAAAACGTGATACAATCCGGGCGGTTTTTACGGAAAAATAAACGAACGCCTACCTTCAGGTGAATGAAGATAGGCGCCTGGTAGAAGGTGCCCCGGAGAGGACTCGAACCTCCACGCCCATAGGGCATAGGCCCTCAACCTACCGCGTATGCCAATTCCGCCACCGGGGCGAGTGACCCCGATTATAGCATGTCGAGGCCTCCTGTCAAAACCCAGGGAGGCCGCTGCACGCAAGAAAGAAGTAAGCGTTTTTCGAGGATAGACTCACATGAGCGACCTTACAGAACTGCCTCTATTCCCCCTGAACACCGTGCTTTTTCCCGGTATGGTGCTGCCGCTTCACATCTTCGAGCCGCGCTACCGACTTATGATCCGCCGCTGCATCAAGCTGAACGATCCGTTCGGCGTCGTGCTGATCCGGCAGGGCAGCGAGGTCGGTGGCGGGGCCGTCCCCTACGAGGTTGGGACATCCGCCCACATCACAGATGTCGAGCGCCTGCCGGAGGGCCGAATGAACATCCAGACGGTCGGTTATAAGCGGTTCAGGATCGAGCGATTCGTTCAGGAGAAGCCGTTTCTGGTCGGCATGGTGGCGGATTTCCCGCTGGAGGGCGCCGACGATCCGGCAGCCGTTGGGCTGTCGGACAAACTGCGTCCTGCGCTGAGCACGTTTTTCGGAAAGCTGGCCTCTGCCAGCGATGTGAAGCTCCCCGGCGATTTGCCCGACGATCCGGTGGCGCTGGCCTATCTGATCGCGATCGCGCTGCCACTGCCGTTGGCGGACAGGCAGGCGCTGCTGGCCGTTCCCAGCCTCACCGACGTTCTCCGGGAGGAGGCCGCACTGCTGCGCCGGGAGATGATGCTGCTCGATTATATGCTGGACCGCCCTGACCGGTTCAGGGGCATGACCTTCTCGCCAAACTAGATCACCCTCTGAAAGGACGCCACACGATGCGGATAGTAGTTGACGCGATGGGAAGCGACGAGCATCCCGCCCCGGACGTTGCGGGGGCTGTGCTGGCCGCCCGCGAGTGGGGCGATTCGATCCTTCTCGTCGGCGATAGCGCCCGGATTACGGAGGAACTGAGCAAGCACGACATCGACGGCCTCTACATCGACGTGGTGCCTGCCACCGACGTGATCGGAATGATCGACAAGCCGTCCGACGCGGTCAAGAATAAGCCCGACTCGTCGATGCACGTCGGGCTGGGCCTCGTTCAGCAGGGTGAGGCCGACGCGTTCGTCAGCGCAGGCAACACGGGCGGTATACTCGCGGTAGCGATGCTTGCCACGCTTCGCCGGATCAGAGGGGTAAAGCGCCCGGCGCTGACGGCCATTTTTCCCAACCTCACCGGGAAGCTTGTCGCCGCCGACATCGGGGCCAACGCCGACGCGAAGCCCGACTATCTGGAGCAGTTTGCAGTGATGGCGAGCGCCTACGCCGAGCAGGCGATGGGCATCCGCGCGCCGCGTGTCGCGCTGCTGAGCAACGGCGAGGAGGAGGGCAAGGGCAACGAGCTTGTGAAAGAGACCGCCCCGCTGCTGCGCGGCATGACCTCCATCAACTACGTCGGCAACGTCGAGCCGAAAGAGGCGCTGTCCGGCGAGACGGACATCGTCATCCACGACGGGTTCACGGGCAACATCTTCATCAAGAGCATCGAGGCCGCCGCGAGCATGACGGGTAGGCTGCTCAAGCGGGAGATCACCGCTGGCACACTGACGAAGATCGGCGGGCTGCTGGCGAAACCGGCCTTTAGCCGGGCGAGCAAGTACATCGACCCGTTCGAGATAGGCGGCGCACCGCTGCTGGGCGTGAACGGCGTCGTGATCGTCGCACACGGGCGCTCGAATGCCATCGCGATCAAAAACGCGGTGGGGCAGGCCCGCCGCGCGGTGGACGGGAATGTGATCAGCGCTATCAGGGAAGGGCTGCGGGAGGCGTAACCGCTTTCGAGGGTATGGTGAATAAAAAGTCTGTGAATTACGGTGCAGACTTTTTTCTTTGCCGGGTGGGGACGCTAGGATGTCATACGCCGGGCCTCGACGACGTTCGAGAGGCGGGCGATGCGGGAGAGAACGCTGCTGAGCTGGGCGGCGCTCTCGACCTCCATGGTGACGTTGAAGATCGCCATGTGATCCTGCATACGGATGCTCACATCGCGCATGTTGATATGCGCATCGGCAGCGGTCGCCCCGATGTCGCGCATCAGCCCCTCCCGGTCGTAGGCTCGGATGATCACCGGGACCTGGTAGCGGGATTCGGGGGCATCTCCCCAGTCGACGGAAATCAGCCGTTCGGGGTCCAGGTTGAGCACGTTGCGGCAGTCGCGCCGGTGGATGGTCACTCCGCGACCGCGCGTGATGTAGCCAATAATCGGCTCCCCTTGAACGGGATTGCAGCAGCGCGCCATGTTCGTCAGCATCCCGCCTGTGCCCTGGACGTGAATCTCCTGCGGCTCGCCCCGGCGGGTGGTGCGTCGCGGAGCGGGGGTCTCCAAGGGCAGGGGCTCGTCCCGGCTCGCTCGCTCCATCTCCAGAATCTTGGTGGCGATGTGCTGGGGGTGGATATCCCCGAATCCGATCTGCGCCAGCAGGTCATCGGTGCGATCGAGGCCAAACATATCGGCCACCTGATCGTGCGACATCTTGTCGACGCCCAGCCGCTTCATCTCGCGTTCGAGAATCTCGCGACCCAGCACGATCATCTTTTCGCGGTCCTGACGCCGGAACCAGTGACGCACTTTCCCGGCAGCCCGTTTCGTCTCCACGTAGCCCAGGCTGGGATTCAACCAGTCGCGGCTTGGCCCGCCGCGTTTGGCGGTTAGAATCTCAACCTGATCCCCGACCTGGAGGGTATAGTCGAGCGGGACGAGCTTACCGTTGATCTTCGCCCCCCGGCAGCGATGCCCGATCTCGGTGTGGATGTGATATGCGAAGTCGATGGGCGTCGACCCGGCGGGCAGGTCGATGATGTCGCCGCGCGGGGTAAAAACGTAAACCCGATCCTGAAAGACATCCGAGCGCAGCACGTCGAGGAATTCGTCCGCATCGTCGACGTTGCGACCGACCTCCATCAGCTCGCGCAAATGGCGCAGCCGCCGTTCAAATAACTCGTCGCGGTGATCGGCGCGGCTGCCGCGCTCCTTGTATCGCCAGTGGGCGGCGACGCCGTATTCGGCGTTGGCGTTCATCTCCGGCGTGCGGATCTGGACTTCGAGCGTTTTTCCGTCTTCGAGGATGACGGCGGTGTGCAGCGACTGGTAGAAGTTGTCTTTCGGCGCGGCGATGTAATCGTCAAACTCGCCCGCGATAGGCCGCCACGTCTGGTGGATGATGGCTAACACCTGGTAGCAGGAAAGCACGTCGGGTACGATGATGCGCACCGCGCGCACGTCGAATATCTGGGCGAACGGCAGGTCCTTGCGCTCCATCTTGCGTGAGATGCTGTAAATGTGCTTCGAGCGCCCTGTGACTTCAGACTCGATGCTCTGTTCCTGTAATTTCTTCTCGAGCCGCTTCACGATCTGATCGACGTAATAATCGCGGTCGGCGCGGCGCTGGTCGATGAGCTTGGCAATCATCCGGTAGCGCTCAGACTCCAGATACCGGAATGCGAGGTCCTCAAGCTCCCATTTGAGCTGCCAGATGCCGAGACGGCTGGCGAGCGGGGCGAAGATATCCATCGTCTCGCGTGCCATGCGAAGCTGCTTCTCGCGGGTGAGGTGGCCGAGCGTGCGCATGTTATGCAAACGGTCGGCGAGCTTGATCAGGATGACGCGGACATCGTCGTTCATGGCGAGCAGCGTTTTGCGCAGGAATTCGGATTCCCGGTCGCGAAGCTGGCCCCCTGGCCGGTCCTTCCGATCGAGGGAGATCTGCTCCATCTTCGTGACACCTGCCACGAGGTTGGCGATCTCTTCGTTGAACTGCTCGCGCAGGTCTTTGAGGGTGATCTCGGTATCTTCGACGACATCATGCAGGAGGCCGGCGGCGATCACGGAGGTGTCCATGCCGAGGTCGATCAGAATACGGGCGACCTCGATGCAGTGTACGACGTAATCCTCACCCGACTTCCGCTTCTGACCTTTGTGCGCCTCGTGCGAGAGGGAGTATGCGCGCTTAAGAACAGCCCGCTCGTGAACAGGCAGATTATCGATGGGTTCGACGAGTTCCTCAAACGTTAAGGGCATGGCTCCACTTATCATTGACGAACCATATACCTGCCATATTGTCTCTGCTGGAATTGATTTCAGTATAAATCACGGGGGGAGGGGCCGCAATACAGGTGCGTCGATATCATGTTAGAAATGGGGGGACAGTAAGGGAGCGAGGCTCAGCGTGAGGGTGACTGTTCGCTCCCGATGATGTAGCGCTCCATCTCTACCCAGTTGCTCATGCCTTCGTGCACGGTCACTTCCCCGGTCCAGCGGAGCGCGCCGTAGCTTGCGGAAAGCACATAGCGCCCGACGGGGACATTAGGAACGATGAACGTTTCGTTCCAGTTGTCATCCGAGTTCGCTGGCGGGCCAGCATACGTGGGCACACGGTAGACGGTGCGCCCCGTCTCTAGATCGACCACGCGGACATCGCCGTCGTATACGGGGCTGCCGCCGGGGAGATCGATTCTGCCAAGTATGAGCCCCGTTCCGACGTACGGCGCGATCCACAGGTCAGGGTTGCGAACGTCCTCGTACGAATTGCGTCCAACGCGTACCTCAAAATGGACATGTGGGCCGGAACTCTGGCCGGTCGATCCGATCAACCCAATCACATCACCCGCTTTGACCTGTGCGCCCTCCTCGACGAGTATGGCGGATAGATGGGCGTACAACGTGTAGACCGGCATACCTTCGTAGCCGACGGCGTGCCGGATCGAGACGGTGTTGCCATAGGTCGCGATCGTATCGAACTCGGTGTAGTGACCGAACCCTGCCCACTCGACGACACCGTCACCAACGGCGTGCACTTCGACGCCAACCGGGTTCGTGATATCGATTCCGTGATGGATGCGTTGATCGTTGTTCGGGCCGTCCGATCCATAGGGGTAGCGGATGAGACCGGTGTTGGTGTAATTCGAGCGGATCGGGCGCAGGAACCAGTAGTGATCGTACGGATGGCGGGCGAGGGGCACTTCGAGTGGTGGGGGACTCCAGCCCTCGGCGGATTCGGGAACCTCGGGCAAGGTGTCCACCTCGCCGCTCAGGATATCCTCCTGCGCCACCGGGACAGACGTTCCACCCACTGGCGGGGCGACAGGCTGTCCCTGCTGGGTAGACGCTACCTGCGCGCCGGGAGCGGTTGTCGGAGTGGGGGGAGTCAGCGTGGTCCGCAAACCTGACGAGGAATCTTCCGGGCTGCCTTCCTGCACGGTATCTTCCATGAGCGAGATGCTGGACCCCGACACGGCAGCTTGTCGGCGGGGAGTCTGGGCGAGCACGACCGCGAGCACGACTCCCGCGATGACGAGAAACAGGATCGTGGTGTGGATGCGTCTCATTGTGCTGGTGAGGTAGGAGCTGGCTGCTCAGGCAGCAGGGTGGTTGTTATGGATGGTGCTGGCCCGGAGAAGGCCGCTTCCAGCGTCTCCGGGGCATACAGCTCTAGCATGGCCGTCCACCAGTCAAGTCCATCGTGCTTTTCGTACTGCCAATACAGGATGCCTGGCCAGTTGTAGCGCCATGATGGATCGGATGGCACGCGCTGCCATCCATACAGCGCGGCGATCTCAGTGAAGTCCACGTAATAGCCGGAGGGAATCGCTGGCTTCAGCCGCCCGCCGTTTTCGTAAGCCTCGACATCGTCGCCAAGCCGGGCCGCAAAATCCCAGGGGTGCTGTCGCAGCGGCTCTCCCTGTGAGCCATCCTGGACGGCGCATCGTATATAGAGACGCCAGTAGAGATCGGGGCCAATGCGCTCCGGCACGAGTTCGATCTGCGCGGGGTCGGCCAGATTGTAGTCCTGAAAAATGTCGAACGCGCGTCCGGCTTTGTGCCAGTTGCGATATTCCTGCCCCGGTTCGGATGGGCGGGTCACGTCCTCCCAGAAGACACTGTCCAGCCTCGCTAGAAAATCCCACCCGGCAGCCAGCCTGATGTGCTCGCGCAGCGCGCCGAACGAACCGTCGACGCGGTCGCTGAGAAAAGGACTATCGGTGATGACGCCTCGGTCTGCGAGACTGATCAGATTACGTGGCTCCTCCAGCCCGGCAGGAGCAGCGGAAACCTCTTCCTCCACTATCAGACTGTTGGGTATCGGGGGTATGGAGGCGAGGGGCGGGGGCAGCTCAGCCGACAGGTTCGTCGGGGTCCAGGCCGGGTTAGAGGCACGGGCGGGCAGGGCAAGCGCCTCGACCGATGCCTCCCAGGCGTTTATCTGCCCAGACATCAACAGTGAATTCCCCTGCCGGTCCGACAGGAAGAACAGCCCGCCGTCGGCAGGGGACCATGCAGGCGAGCGTCCCTGCCCAACGGGTGTTGGCGGAGACGATGCATTCGCTACGTCGGCGACGTATATCAGTGATGTCCCGCTGTCTATTGCCGTGTAAGCCAGCCGTGCGCCATCCGGCGCCCAGGCTGGCTCGCTTTCGTTGACAGAGGGCGTGTTCGTGATGTTCACAGCCTGCGCCTCGCCGGGGTTATCGAGCGAAGTCAGAAAAATATCCTGACTTCCGTCCCGCAGCGAAACATAGGCCAGTTCCCGCCCTGACGGATTTGGTGTCCAGGCGGGATCGTATTCTGGTGCGGGGCTGTTTGTGACGGGGAACGGCCCCTCGCTGCCATCTGACCGGATGAGGTAAATGTCAAGCTGTCCGCCATAGTAGGCCTCATAGGCCAGCCAGATGCCATCCGGGCTCCACGAGGGGGCAGCCTCGAATGCGAGGTTGTGCGTCAAACGGGTGGTTTCTCCGGTAGTGACATCGAGAATGTATAGCTCCCAGTTGCCATCCCTCCGCGAGGCAAATGCAAGCCGTCGGCCATCAGGTCCCCAGACCGGGTCGCGATCATCAGCCGGATGATCCGTCAGGCGAATGGGCGCCGGGTCCATCGCGCGCAGCGCGAATAGATCCTGCTGCGCTCCGGCGTACATCGCAAATGCGACCGTTCCCTCCGATCGCATAAATGGGGCAGGTGTGTTCAGAGTTGTATCATCGAAGACAGGCGCTATCTCGCCAATAGGCTGGGGTGTTGCACCGGGGGCGAAAAGCTGGATGATGCCTCCAGCCCGTTCCGTCTGGGGTGTTGTGGACCACAGCAGGATAACCAGCACGGCAAGCAGCAGAATGACGACTAATCCGCTAAGGGAGCTAATCTGCCCTTCGCCCGGCTGGCCTGACGCGGCCCGGCTGTCTGAAACCGGAGCCCGGAGACGTGCCTGCACGCCATAGAGTGCGTCGTCCAGCCAGAAGGTAGCGCGATCGCCCAGCCAGGCGGTACTCTTAGCTGCCAGGTATCCCAGCCGATCCGCGAAACGCAGCAGGCGCAGCAACATGCCGGAATCATAGCACGCCAGATGAGACAATGAAAGTGCATTAGTACGAACCTCACAATGGGGGAGTTGACGCCCGGAGAAGTTGGTCATACACTTCAACCATAAAGATAAGTTGTGTCTTCTTTTTTGGCCCGATTCTTGCCAACATTCTAAAAACGCCAGAGAGCGTCACTAACACATAATTGCGCATGTTTTTACCTGCAAAAACAAATCGGGGCTTAGAAACGCTTCTACGCGGCCATCGATTAAACCGTTAATTGGACGACGAATTCTCACGACTCTGCGTGATACACGAAGAAAAAATTTGTCCACTTTCCAACCGCTCGCTAACTGTCTTTGCTATCGTCCGCCAACTTTTGCGAGATTTCGCGATCTCTGCGCGATGGCTGCATACAAGACAAGCGCTCGCTTAGCACATAACTTTTTCGTACAGTGCCATCTCACAAAAACACATGGCGAGCCAATTTTACGGCGTCCAAAATACGTAAGTTTCCATATCTGCTAATATCATTACTTACAAAAGGGTTGTGAGGAGCGATTCAGTGAGGGCACAACACGCATTTCAATCATGTGCAAAGGGGGCGTGCCGGAAGGCCCCTCCCCGGCTGATGTGGCTGCGTCGGGTTCGGCGTGGGTTATTCTTTATCATGGCGGCCATCCTCGCGTGTTTTCTCCTTAAACCATCGCCAGTGCTGGCACAAGATGCAGGAACGCCGGTGGTACACATCGTGGCATGGGGCGACACGGTTACGTCTATCGCCGCACAGTACGGTGTCACCCCTGATGCCATCATCAACGCGAACCAGCTCGAAGCGCCAAACAACATCTACGCCGGGCAGCGGTTGATCATCCCCGGCGCTCAGGCAAATGCTGCGCAGGCTGCTCCCGCTGGCGGACGGCACACCGTCCAGTCTGGGGAAACGCTCTACTCTATTGCAACACAGTATGGCATTACGGTCGACGCGCTGCGGGCGGCCAACGGCCTTGCGGATAACACGGTGCTGGCCGGGCAGTCGCTTACGATTCCGGCTGACGGTACCGCACCTGCCTCAACCGGAACGGCGACAGCCGCCGACGGCGCGGAAGGAATCCACTCCGTGCAGCCGGGCGAGACACTGTATCGCATCAGCCTCCAGTACGGCGTGTCCGTCTCGCGGCTGGCCGATTTCAACCACCTGATCAACCCATCTTCCATACACGCGGGCCAGCAGCTTCGTATCCCTGGCTCAGCGACAGCGACCACACCGGGGTACGCTCCGGCGGAAACGGTGCGCACGCATGTCGTCCAGCCTGGAGAAACGCTCTACTCTATAGCGACTCAGTATGGCGTCACAACGGCGGTGATCACGCAGGCGAACAGTCTTGCAAACCCCTCCCTGATTCACGCCGGATTAACACTCACCATACCCTCAACCGACGCGCTGGCCCCTGCCCCTGCTGCGGCACCGGCTGGGACGGCCAAGTCCATCGTCGTCGACGTGTCCGATCAGCGGGCTTATATCTATGAGAACGGCCAGCTTCGCTGGACGTTCGTCATCAGCACCGGGATGCCTCCCACTGAGACACTCCGGGGGAATTTCTACATACAGAACAAGATTCCCAACGCCTACGCATCCACGTGGGACTTGCAGATGCCTAACTGGCTGGGATTCTACTGGGCGGGGCCGCTGCAAAACGGGTTCCACGCGCTACCGATCATGTCGAATGGCGTGAGGCTGTGGGGCGGAGTTCTCGGTCAGAAAGCGTCTTATGGATGTGTTATTCTTGGCATAGAAGACGCACAGCTATTGTATGACTGGGCTGAAGTGGGCACACCTGTCACGGTACGGGATTAACTACTTGCGCCACACGGATATTCATTGACAGGTATCCGGCTGGGACGTATAATCCGCCCCGGTAGCTACCCCGACCAGAAATTCCTGTGGAGGTGCGAGTTGTGACTGAAGAAAACAATGTAATGTCCCTGGCTGACATCGAGCCTAAGATGAAACTCACAGGGAAAGTCAAACAGATTCAGCTTGCCGGTGCAATTATCGACGTTGGCGTGGAAGAATGCGATGCTCTGCTGCACATCTCGCAGATCCGCCGCCGTCGTGTTAAGAATGTCCGTGACGTGCTCGAAGAAGGCGAGACGGTAACCGTGTGGGTGCGTAACGTCGACAAGGACAATCAGCGCCTCGACGTAACGCTGGTCGAGCCACCCGACGTGACTTGGAATGACCTTGCGGTTGGCCAGGACTACAAGGGCGAAGTCGTGCGCATCGAAAAGTTCGGCGCATTTGTTGATATCGGCGCAGAACGTCCGGGGCTTGTCCATGTCAGCGAGCTTGCGCATGGGTATGTCAAGACGCCCGGCGACGTTGTCAAGAAGGGCGAAGAGGTTGAAGTCAAGGTAATCGGCGTCAACCAACAAAAACGCCAGATCGATCTCAGCATGAAGGCCGTAACCGCCCCGCCCGCTGCCGCAGTGAGCGAGCAGCATGAGGGAGAAGAAATGCCAACGGCGATGGCAGTTGCCTTTCAGCGCGCAATGGAAAGCAGCGAGGCCGAGGATAAGGCACTTTCCGCTAACAAGAGCGAAAAGTCGCGCAGTGAGCAAGATGACATTATTAAGCGCGCACTGGAGCGCCACGAAAAACGGTAAGCGATCTGGTAGTTTGAGTCTCAGACAGTAGCTGCTGAGCGCCCGTTTATTCGCCCGTACTCTCCCCTTCGAGAGGTTCCTCGTCGTAGATCACCCTGATCAGCGCGATGGCGAACAGCGCGACCATAATAACGGCAGATGCGACGCAGTACGGACATATCGCGCCGATCACGAACAGCTCTAGATACGTCAAATAGGCTGAGTAGAGCACGCCGATTGAAGTCAGGCCAAACGTGGCGAGGCTGGCATATGCGGCCCTGGCTCCTCCGGCGTTTTCGTATACAGTCAGCGCCAGGATAGTCCCGTAACCAAGCAGTCCCAGAAGGGCGACAGGAATCCCCGCGATCTCCGAGTAGCGGCTGGAGCGCACTGTGTTGCAGCCGCCCGTTTCCGAGCACAAGAAATTCGACTCTGTAAGATGTGTAAACGTGAGGTATGCGGCGACAACTAGGCCAGCGACAGCCAACAGGATGGCCGCATATCGGAGCCAGCGGCGGGTGACATCGGACATAAGGCTTGATCAATCCCAGAAACTCGTGTGTACAATGTTTGTCATGATGTTGTCATGCATTTGTGAATAATGCGGGGCGTGCAGGAATGCCGGTACAGGCCTATCATAGATTTTATGATTGGAAAATCGGACCTGTTATAAGAGGAATGTATTGTTGTAATAACCCAGAATATGATGCGTATACGCCGCCAACAGCGACGGCGAGCGCTGCCAGCAGCAGCACGAGCCACAGCAGACAGCCCCGCTGACGACTCGTCTCCACCGGCGACGGCTGGACGGTAGCGAGTGCCGTCAGCTCCGGTAGTGGCGTTGCATCTTTCTGACTGCCAAGCGCCAGATATCTCTGGAAGGCGAGCAGGTCCTGCTCCATCAGCGCGGCGTCCTGGTAGCGCCGATCCGGGTCCTTGTCGAGTGATTTAAATAGGATAGCCTCAAGCGGCTCCGGTATGTCAGGGTTGAGGGTCGTCGGCGGCGGCAGCGGATCGTTGACGTGGCGCAGCACGATCCCGATCGGCGTATCGGCATCGAACGGTGTTGCCCCCGTCACAAGCTGGTAGAGGACGACGCCCAGCGAGTAAATATCGGAGCGATGATCGCCCGCCTGTCCCAATCCCTGTTCAGGTGACATATAAGCCGGAGTGCCGACCATCGATCCGCTCGCCGTCACATTCGGTCCGCTTACCATGCGGGCGATGCCAAAATCCGTCAGCACGACGCGTTCATCCGCATCGATCATGATGTTGGCGGGTTTTATGTCGCGGTGCACCATTCCCCGAGAATGAGCATACGCAATGGCTGAGGCCAGCGGCGTCACGATCCGAATGGCCTCTTCGACCGGGATGGGTTCGCCTTCGGCTCCCGCTTCTGCCAGGCGATCCCGTAGCGTCAGCCCGTCAATGTACTCCATCACCATGTAATACAGGTCTCGTCGCGGATCGAACTCAAAATCGTATACGTGGATGATATTCGAGTGACGGAGCCGGGCAACGTTCCGCGCCTCGCGCTCAAACCGCCCCTTGAATTCCGGCTCCTCCCCCAGAAAGGGATGGAGAATCTTGATCGCCACGAACCGGTCAAGAGCCGCATGATAGGCCTTGTATACCTCGGCCATGCCGCCCCGCCCGATGCGCTCGCGCAGCTCGTATTTACCCAGAGTTTGATCGACTAACTGGTCATTCACAGTGAAGATGCCTCGTCAAGCCAGAGCGGCTTAAGGAAGAGTCGGCCCCCTACCCCTCTGTGGGAATATCCTCGGGGAGGGTGATACGATCCAGCGCTGTATCCTGTACCTCCTGAGAATCATAAAATAGCATGGCTTTAAACGTGTATTCGCCAGTTGGCTCAGGGACACGAAGGTGCATTGTGAGGCTGAGCTTGTAGTTGGCTGTCTCGATTACACTGATGGATCCTACCGGCTCCCCGTCGGCGTCGAGCGCCGTCACGTCCAGATTAGGTCTGTCAGCTGGCGTGAAAGGCGTCGTCATGATGTTGAGCCGGATGCGGCGACCATCCGGGTAAGGCGTTGCCTCAAACGTGGTGATTGCCATCTCCTCGCGCGGTCTGGGCGCGAGTTCGGGATCGGTGACAAAGTTTAAGTCCATATGGCTGGGATTATAGGTGATGGAAAGCAAAAATCCAACCCTGCTTGATCGTTTTTGCGGCTAATCGGCGGAACAGAGGGCGGAAAGCGTGGACCACGCTGTGGGGAACTGCATCTGTCGGACGAGGATATGATCCCTCTCGAAGGCAGAGAGTGCAAAGATGCTGACCCCGGCGCCAGCCAGCTCTTCGCTGACGGCTGCCATAAACCCGACCAGATCATGTTCCAGCACCATATCGAACGTGATCAGTCGCCAGCCGGAGCTGATCTCCGCCGCGCCGCTGGAGAAAACGTCACGGATGCGGTCGGTGGGGAGCACCCACGTGACCTCGTCTTTGTCTACCAGCAGCGCGGTGAAGGGATCGGGCTTCTCGCTGAGCGCAGAGAGTACTACGGAAAGATCGGCGTGTGGCAGATGCACAATGGCATAAAGGATATCGTCAGTATAAAGACGAGTTTTCTTGAATATTTCGTGCAGCGTATGATGCGACATGGGCATCCTGTTCGTTGATCAGGTACGTGGACCTGGCGTCACAACACTTGCGGTCTGGTATGGTCGTTTAAAATTCAGTTTTGCGCTGGCCCGGAATCATCGTCACCGTCAGCGTACAGCGCATTGAGGCGGGTGGCCTCATCGGCGAGTTCGTCCCGCAGCTCAGTGGGCGTGAGCACCTCGACCTCAGCGCCCCAGCTCCGTATCCAGGGTCTCATCTCCCTTGGGTCGGATACGCGTACGCGCATGCGAATTGAGCCGTCGGCCAGCGTCGTGAGTTCCTGTGAGGAATGCCATACCCGCTCCATGATGTACGCCGCGACCTCCGGCGTGAAACGCAGCTCGATGGTCGTCGGCTCATCCCCGGTCATGATGCCCCAGGCGTCGGCCAGATGCTCAGCAGGGTTGAAGTTCTCCGGGATGGCGTAGGTGTCAGATAGACGCTCGGCGCGCTCCAGCCGCTCCAGCTTGAACGTGCGCATGTCCTCCGCCCAGTCGTCGTAGCCGATCACGTACAGGCCGCCGGTGGCCGACGGCTCCAGCAGATAAGGCGAGAGCGTCCGCTCGTGCAGTCTGCCGCTGCGAGGCGAGCGGTACCAGATGCGAACCTTATGCTGCTCCGCCCAGCAGAGGGCGATCGTCTCCAGCACGGAGATGAACTGGTGGTTGATGGGCCGATCTTCGATGGTGGACGCGGTGCGGTTTACATAGTCGGCCAGCGGATCGGGGAAAGCCGTCGACAGCTTGTTGAGTGCCGAGACGACGTGAGGGTTGTATTCGTCGGCGTGCCGTCCCAGCAGGCGGGCTGCGATATAGAGCGTCACAGCCTCGTTGAAGCCAAGCCGAACTGTCGCCAGATACTGATCCCGGATGATGCCGTAGCGCCCATCTTCCTGCCAGATGGGGACGTTTGCATCGCTTAACAGGTCAAGGTCCCGGTAGATCGTCCGGCGGTCGACTTCGCACGCCTCGGCGATTTCGATCACACGCAGTCCCTGTGCGTTACGAAACAGCAGATTCTCGATCTTGCGCAGCCGGGCGGCGCGGCTCAAAGAGCGGCTCACGATTTGGTCCTAACCTCCGTAAAATGCGACCTGGAGTTGATCACGATCGTCGTACCAGTAACGGCCAAACAGCGGTGGCTGGCTTGGCCTCAGAGAAAGCACGCGGGGCAGCAAATGCGGGAGATCAGGTACGCAGTGCTCAACAGGCAGCTCCTGCCGGGCAATCCACTCCGGCGTTCCTTCGGCGGATGCCCTCACAACCCGCGTGGGACTTGATGCGGTAAAGACAAACATCATGATGCCGGGGTTCGCGCCGCTCGTCTCAATGTTGACGACGGCGCGGAGCTGCATCTCGCGCAGATTGTCCAGCCCGACCTCCTCTTGAATCTCGCGCCTCGCCGATGCGAGAACGTCCTCACCGCGCTCGACGTGCCCCCCCACTCCGTTGTACAGGTTGGGCCACAGCCGCTTATCGGGAGCGCCTCTCAGCAACAAAACATCGTCGCCATGCGTAATAAAGGTTAGCGTACGCGGGATGACCTGATAACGGTCAGCGGAGGGATCAATTCCCTGATCCTGTATCCCCATATTTATGGCGACTCCTTAAATAATGTGGGTTGGTAGATGGCACTTGCTAAGGGGTCGTCAGGAGATTATATTAACTGTACCTCTAATCGCAACACGATAGTCAATTGAATCAGAGTACTCTATAATTCTTGCAACACCCGCTTCAACTCCTGGATTGTGAGGAACCCCATGCGATCTCGCTTGAAAAGCTGGCCCCTGGCGCTTGCTTTTGTTGTGCTGATTCTGGCTCTGCTGCCTGGGCATGCAGCAGCACAGGACAAGTCACTTGTATGGCATCGGTGGGATTCGGACATCCAGATTAACTCGGATGGCACATTTCACGTCGCCGAGGTGTTTGAGATCGAGTTCGTGGGCGGCCCGTTTACATTTGGCTATCGCAACATTCCGAAGTCCCAGTTTGAGGGCTTGCAGAATTTCTCCGTGCGCGAGGGCGGAGTGCAGTACGCGCAGGATCGCAGCGAGAGCGCGAATACGTTCTATGTGACGGAAAACAGTGACGAGTACGTTGTCAACTGGTTTTATCCATCGACGACGAATGAAACGCGTGTGTTCACGGTCGAGTACACCGTTGTCGGCGGGATTATCATCAGTGAGGATGTCGGTGACCGGTTCTTCTGGAAAGCCGTCGGCCCTGATCATGCTTTCCCCATCGAGTCGTCGACCGTAACCGTTCACATGCCGCCCGGCGCGACGGTCGACACATCCATTGAGCCTGCCACATTTGGCCCCGACGCGACGTATCGGATTTCGGATGACCAGACGGCGGTGACGTTCTACGCAGAAGGTATCCCGGCCAACCAGGAATTCGAGGTAGGCGTTCGTTTTCCGCACGGCTTTATCCCCGCCGAAAAACCATCCTGGCAGGCCGAATACGAGCGCGAGCAGACGTGGAACGATCGCTTTCGCCCGGCCCTTAACCTTGCGCTCGGCGGGTTGGGCATCTTGATCCTGATTGGTGGGTCCGGCGGTGTGTTCCTGCTGTGGACGATGCGGGGCCGCGATCCGAAAGTGGGGCCTGTTCCCTCCTATCTGGCCGAGCCGCCATCCGATCTGCCGCCGGGGGTGGCCGGGACGCTCGTCGACGAGAAGGCGGATATGCAGGATATCATTGCGACGCTGGTCGATCTGGCCCGGCGTGGGGCCATCGATATGCAGGAAGAAGAAAAGAAGGTCTTTGGCCTGACGACCTCGAAGGATTTTGTCTTTCACAAGAATGAGGACTTCGATCAGCCGCTTCGTGATTATGAGAAGGTGTTGATCGACAAGATGTTCGGCTCGCGGTCGGAGGTTGACCTCGATGATCTGCGCAATAAGTTCTACACGGCTGTCCCCCGGATTCAGAGCAAACTCTACGACGAGGCGGTGGAACAGGGCCTGTTCCCACAGAATCCGAAGAAGGTCCGCAGCAGGTGGACTGCCATAGGGATCGGCGGGCTCGTGCTGTCGGTGGCGCTGGGCTGCTTCACGGCAGCCGCGTTCGCCTCTCGCATTGATGCAATCCTGTGCCCGTTCGTCTCGCTGGGATTCGCATCACTGGTTATGGCTATCATGGGTCGGGCCATGCCTGTCAAGACACGCGATGGTGCCGAGGAAGCCGCAAAGTGGAAGGCTTTCAAGGAATATCTGCGCAACGTCGAGCGATATAAAGACCTCGAAGCAGTGACGGATCAGTTCGATCAGTACCTGCCTTACGCTATCGCCTTTGGGTTGGAGCGTGCGTGGGTGAACAAGTTCTCACGCGTGCCAGGCACCCCGGTTCCACGCTGGTACTACCCGGTGGGGATGCCCTATTATGGGGGTGTCGGCTCGATGCGTGGCCGTCAGGCCAGCACAGGCGGCGGCGCGGGAACCGGCGGTATGCGCGACCTGCGCGGTGAGGCCGTTCGCCCTGCCCCTTCGCTGGACAGCATGAGCGAAGGGATGTTCGGCGGGCTGAGCAGTATGTCTGATGGTCTGTTTTCTATGCTCAACAGCACCGCTAGCACGTTTCGCAGCACGCCTTCCTCCTCTGGAAGTAGCGGCGGGGGTGGCTTTAGCGGCGGCGGGTTCAGTGGAGGTGGTTTCAGCGGCGGGGGTGGCGGTGGCGGCGGCGGTGCTGGTTTTGGGTAAACTCAAGCCTGTTGACTTTGATAAGCGGGGGCGGAGACTTACATGACGCGTACGGTTGGGATCATCTTGCTCGTCGCAGCGGTGGGAGCCTGCTTGATCGGCAGCGTCCTGCTTGGCACGGGGCTGGCTCAGGGCAGTCTGGAGCCTGCCGGTGCGGCCCTCGGATTTGCGCTGTTGGCTGTGCTGCTGGTCGGCCCACTGGCTGCCGTCGGCGTCGTCATACTGATGAGGGGACGGCATGAAGAAACGGAGGAAGCCGAAGCCGAAAAGCAGCGCAAGATTCTGGATATGGTCAAAACGCGTGGCGAGGTTCGCATTTCCGATGTGATCATCGAGCTTCACTCGGATCTGCCAACCGTGCAGAATATGATCTACGATCTGGTAGGGATGGGCGTCTTCAGCGGCTATATCAACTGGGACGAAGGCATCCTCTACTCGGAACAGGCCTCCGAGTTGCGAGATCTCAAACAATGCCGCAACTGTGGCGGCGACCTTTCCCTCGCGGGCAAGGGTGTGGTCAAGTGCCCGTACTGCGGTACGGAATACTTCTTAACCTGAAAATTTGTCCCTGTGGAGGTGGCGTGATGGCAGACTTTTATCACAAGATTACGGAGGATCAGGGGTCCGTTGAGGAGCTGATTCGCAAGATACCCGGGTTCAAGGGGTACTTCGCGCGGGAGGATCGGCGGGAGGCTGATCGGCTGTTCCGTGACTATTTGGTCCGTGTTTTTGAGGATCAGTTAGCCGAGTTCAATCGGCTTCAGCGTGAGCTGGTCGACGCTGGGGGTATCGAGTACATGGAGCGTGCTCAACGCGTCGATACGAAGCTGCGGACGTTTATCGATCGGCTGGCGGCGGCGGCCCGAGGTTATGCTGGGGTGTTTGACGCCATCAAGATCGGAGAAGACGATCTGGAGCGCGTGTATGCGTTCGATCAGGCGCTGATGGGCTATCAGGATCAGCTTGTGGCGGGCCTGGCGCGTCTGGAGGAGGCCGTCGGCAGTGAGGAGGCTGATGTTGCTGACGTGCTGCGCCAGCTTGAGAGCGTGGTTACTGAGGCGAATAACACGTTTGAACGGCGCACAGAAGTTATGCAGGGGTTGGCGACGGCTGAGTAGACCGTCGTCAGAAAAATAAACAGGAGACAGACACATGGCACGCATATTCGATATTGTTCAGCACCCGAATGTTGGGCGCGAGGAGCTTTCCTACCGCGAGCCGCAAAGCGGAAGCGGCGATTTCCGCATCGGCTCGCAGGTGATCGTCCGCGAGAATCAGGCAGCCGTGTTCGTGCGTGGTGGCAAGGCCCTCGACGTGCTGGGACCGGGCACGCATACGATCACGACGGCGAACGTACCGCTGCTCGTTAATCTGATCGGCAAGGCGTTTAGTAACCAGACGCCGTTCACCGCTGAGGTGTACTTTATCAATCTTCAGGACTTTCCTCAGGTGGGATGGGGAACGACCCAACCGCTGGCGCTGGAAACGCCCGGCAAGGGGTTGGGCTGGCTGCTGCTTCAGGGGCATGGCGTCATGGATGTCAAAGTGAACGAGCCGCAGCGGTTCGCGAGCCAGTATGCGATAGGCAAGCCCATCGTTCTGTTGAGCGACCTCAAGGATCGTCTGCTGACGATGGTGCTGGGCGAGCTTCAGGATATCATCGCGACGCATGCGCCGGGCGATTTGATGGGTCTCAACCGGCTGATCAGTGAGATTGAGGCGACTGCGCTGGCCCAGTTACGTGATAAGTTCGAGGCAGTTGGACTCACGCTCAAGGCGTTCGAGATGAAGCCGCTGTCCGCCGCGCGTACGACGGCTGAGGATCTGCGCAATATGGGTCTGCTCGATCTCGCGACGTATCAGGGTTTGCAGGCTGCCGATGCGCTGCGCGACGCGGCCCGTCAGGAAGGTGGTGCTGCCGGGACCGGTGTGGGGCTGGGTGCCGGTCTGGGGATGGGACAGATGATGGCTGGGATGTTCGGCCAACAGGGGCAGCAGGCTCAGCAACCGGTCGAGCAGCAGTCCGCTGCGCCGTCGTCACCGACCACTCGGGGCGAGATACAGGCTTTGCTCGATAATCTGGATATGCGACTGGCAAACGGCGAGATCAGTGAGGCGGCATACGAGCGCCTTGTTGCCAAGTGGCAGGCGCGGCTGGACGAGATGGGGTAGCTTGGCATTTCCGTTGGTGGGATAGATACAAGTGTGCGCAGATCGAGGGGCGATCTGCGCATTTTTTGTATTCTGCTGCTACGGAAGGCGAAATGTCACGATTTCGACCTGCCCTGCACCCGTTTGAGTGGTAACGTTCTTATCGGTTTGCAGGTCATGCAGGCTGACGGTGATAGTGTAGCTGCCTGCGGGCGCATCCGCTGGAATCTCAAGCTGGCGTACGTCTCGGATCAGTTGATCGGATTGCCAGTTGCGCGTTGACAGGTTGCCGTCTAAGGGTGGTCCGTCATCCCTGCTTGCGATGCCCTGTGCTTCGTTGGCCGACGGCCCGATAAGGTGGGTGCGGATGATAAAGTCATCCTCTGTCTGCCGGTAAGGATCCCAGAATAAAGTTAATATTAGGTTTGTTCCCGGTTTCCAGCTGGACGAAGTTGGGCGAATTCTGTAACCTGCAAGCGATGCGATGTCGCCAAACTGAGCGTTAAGTGGGATGGCGATTTCAGCTGCTTTAACCTGCCAATCGGCATACTGCATGATTTGCGATGGCCCGAACCAGTGACGTGAGAGTCGCTGTGCCACGCTGTCGAGTTCCTGCGCGACAAATTGTTCCGGGTCATATGCCGGGGATGGGACGGGCAAGAACCATAAGTTCTCATAAGCGGAAAGCAAGTGCTTCACCTGATGGGCGGTTTGTTCGTGCGAGGCAAGTGGCTCGGTGGGCAGGATAATCGTGTCGGCGGATGAGCTTACGTAAAACTCGAAAGCTGGGTCTGGGTAATTTTGGATGATGATGTCGCCGGGTTCGGCGGCGTCCTCTAGAAACGCGGCAATCTCGCGCCAGGGAGGTGATTTGTGCTGGGTGGTGTGATAGGTCCAGACCGATGAAAGGGCCGGAATGGCATAAGTCAGAATGATAAATCCAACCAGAAAGGTGCGGATGGGCGTTCTGCCAGATGCAGGTTGTGCAGCCCGGCTTATCAGGTAGGCGATGATGATCATCAGTGGAATTAGCGAGGCGCTGATATATCGTGCTCGGAAATAGCCTTTCTGTGTGACAATCGTGAGCAGGGCAAGC
>CAZWUX010000001.1:37500-56646 GCA_964637665.1 uncultured Anaerolineae bacterium | reverse complement strand
ACCACCAATTAATTGCGTCGCAACCGCGGTGCTCGCCAATTTGACTAACACCACCCCGCATGAAAACCAAGGAGGATTAGATGAGGCAGACTCCCAAACGGCTGCTTGTGGTGGGGGACAGCACCATCCTCCACGACGTGCGCGATGAGTTATTCGGCGGAGGTTTTGAGGTGACTTACTGTCCCGGCGGCGAGGCTGCGCGGCAACACACCCACCAACACGGCCTGCCTTATCTGATGGTCGCCAACCTCGACCTGCCCGACTTCAACGGACTTGAACTGTGCAAACAGATGCGCGAATTGGCCGACCTGCCCATCATCGCCGTTGTGAACAGGGACGCTGATACGCCGGGCCGGGCGCTCAAGGCGCTGGACTACGCCGACGACTACGTCCGCAAGCCCGTCGACCCGCACGAGCTTCTGAAACGCATCGTGGGCATCCTCAGCCGGGTCAATAACTACAGTTATGCTAAAGGGCCGGAAGTCGAGATATGCGACTGTCTGAGCATCGACTACGTCAACCGCCGCGTGACGGTCGACGGCGACCGCCGCGACCTGACACCCACCGAAAACGCGCTGCTTCAGGTGCTCATCAAACATCTGGGGAAGGTCGTCGCCGCCGACACGCTGGTCGACCGCGTGTGGCGCGAGGGCGTGAGCATCAGCGACCGCAACGCGCTGCGCGTCCACATGCACCGGCTGCGGGCCAAGCTAAAACGTAAGTCGGATGAGGATGATGATCTGATCGTCACCGAGCGCGGCGTCGGCTACGTGCTGCGCGGCTGCTAGGCATCTCCGATGCGTGTCAACCGTCCGGCGTGACCTCCACCGCCGTCAACGCAAGGTGATCGCCCAGCGCCTCGCCGTCCTCCCCGCTGATCGGCAGCCTCTCCAGTGACGGCCACTCGTAAACGATCAGCCAGACTTCATACCGGCCCGGCGGCAGGTCATCCGGCAGGATGAAGCCGAAGTTGTCGCGGATCATCTCGTCCTGCTCCCAGCCCGTCGTCGGGCGCAGGCCGCCGACCGGCGCGCGGTCGTGCTGGAGGACGGGCAGCCCATCCGGGCCGATGAGCTGCATCGCAACTGTGTAATCCACACCCATCGGGGCGACGGCCTGCCACAGCAGCGACACACCCAGCATATCCCCCGGATGCAGCGCATCGAACGTGATGTTGTAGTCCGCCGTCGTCGCGTCGTAGCCGAGCAGGGCCATCCCCTCGCCGAACTGCGCGTCGACCCGGTGTATGGGGTCGTAGTCCTCCTCCGGCGCGAGCAGGGGCAGGTACTTGACGAGCCGCGCCCGCTCGCTGAAGTCGATGGCCTCGACGGGATAGGTCGCCCAGCTAAACCACCACTCGACCGGGCGCGTGGCCCATGGCAGCGCCGGGCCGAGGTCGCCCACCAGCCAGATCGGGCCGCCCTGATAGAGTTCCCCGCCATCCGTGAAGAGAATCGCCGCTTCGAGCGCCCGCAGCCCGGCGTAGCCGCTCGGCGGGTAGCGCTCCAGCAGCGGGTCATCCGGGTTGTGACGCTCCCCCGGCGCGAGCGGCAGGCTGTACCACGCCGTGCGGCCCTTGTAGTAGTTCATAAAGTGCGGGACATAGCTGGGGTTGCTCAGGAGGATGATGTCGCCCGGCGCGGTCTGCGTTTCGAGCGTGTGCCGCATCTCGATCAGCGGCTCGTAGCCCGCCAGATAACGCGGATCGTCGTAGGCCCGGACCAGCGCGAAGGCCGCCAACCCGATCACAAGCAGGGGCGCGCCCGCCAGAGCCACCGCCAGGCGGCGGTGAGCGGCTCGGCCCCAGGTGAGGATCAGGCCCAGAATCAGCGCAAGGAGAAGCACACCACCTGATAATACGGCGAGGGCTAACCCGTCAGCGTGGGGCGGGATCAACCATCGAATATCTGTCTCAACCCGCCCGATGGCGAGCAGGCTGCCAAACGCCTGCGACCAGTGGAAGCTCCAGATGGCCGGGCCGAGCCAGGGCGGCGTGTCGAGGCTGTTTTCGAGCAGGGTGTAGTAACTCGTCAGGCTGACGAACGTGCCGCCGATCTGTACGGCCAGCCCCAGCGCCGCGAGCGCCGCCAGCCCCAGCCGTGCCCACAACCCACCGTTTAGCAGGCGGTCGACGAGGGGCAGAGCGGCGATCATCAGGAAGGGGACGAGCGGCAGCATGTAGCGCGCGCCCCAGCCGAAGCCGCCCGACCAGCGCGGGCCGCGCACGGCGGCGTAGCTGAGCGCGAACATCAGCGTGAGGGCCAGCGGCAGCCACGCCTCGCGCCAGCGGGCCCGGGGCAGGACGAACGGCGCGCCGAGCGCCAGCAGCAGGACCGGCGAATACCACCAGATGCCCTTGCCGGGGCTGATGAGATAGCCCGCCACGCCCGCGCCCGCGTCGGGCAGGCCGTTGAGCAGATCGACGAGCCGTGTCAGGACGGAGTAGCGGGTGGCGAGCACGGCAAGCTGGCTGCGAAAAACGAACATTGCCAGCCCGAACACGCAGGCGACGGCGAGCAGCCCCAGCACGATCACGGCGATCTGGCGGCGGCGCTCGCGGGTCGTGATGCGGCCCGGATAGGCCAGCAGGATCAGCACGGGCAGGGCGATCAGGGCGGCCTCTTTGCTGAGCAGGGCGAGCAGCAGCGCCCCGATGGCGAGCGCCAGCGGAGTCCACTGGTGCGGCGAGCGGGCGCGGAACGCGTCGCGCCAGCGGTTGAGGAAGAAGGCCACGCCGAACAACAGCAGGGTGGTCAGCGGCTCGCGGAAATACGTCTTGGCGTAGGGCCACGCGATGGTCGTCAGGCCGAACAGCAGCCCGGCGGCGATGGCGGTTCGCTCGCCGTAGCCGAGATCGAGCGCGTACAGGAACAGCAGCGCCCCGGTGAGGGCCGTCACGATGGGCGAGAGCAGCATCACGGCGTGGACGTTGCCCACATGGGGGGTGTTAAAAGCCAGCCAGTACAGCGGCACGGAGAGCAGCGGTTGGGCGGGCTCCACGTCGGTGTTCTGGACGGGGCGCAGGTAGCTCGTCTCGTTGAGCGCCAGGCTGCCGCGCACGGCGATGCTCTCCGTCGTGTCGACAATGTAGCGCTCGTCGTCCGTGTTGAGCACCCCGGAGAAGGTCAGCAGGTAGACGGCGAACAGCAGGCAGCCCAGCACGGCGGCGAGGGCGGCCCGGCGGATGGCGGGCGGGCGGACGGTGGGTGGGGTCATGGGATAGAGGAGGCTCTAGTCAGACGTGGGATCGGATTCGGGTGCGGGAGCGGGGCCGGAAACCGGCTTGAACTTTACCTCCATCCACACGAGCGCGAAGACGAAGGCCGCCGCCAGCCCGGCGAGCAGCAGGCGGGCCTGAAACGGCGTCGCGTCGCGCAGCATGATGGCGGTCAGGCCCAGCGCGGCGGAGACAAGGTAGAGGGTCATCACCGAGCGGGCGTGGGACATGCCCATAATCGTCACCAGCCGGTGCGAGGTGTGATCCTTGCCACCCTGATAGATGTGCCGCCCCCGGCGCAGGCGGGAGATCACGACCAGCGTCGTGTCGAAGATCGGCACGCCGAGGATGATGATCGGGATCATCCACGTCGCGGCGACGGGCCGCCCGGAGAACTCCAGCTTAATGCCCAGCACGGCCAGCATGAAGCCGAGCAGCAGGCTGCCCGCGTCGCCCATAAACAGGCTGGCCGGGTTGAAGTTGTAATAGAGAAAGCCGATGCTCGCGCCGAGCGTCGCCGCGCCGAGCGTCGCGACCAGCCCCAGCCCCTCGATGGTCGCCAGCATGAAGAAGAACCCACTGGTGACGGTCGCCAGCCCCGCCGCGAGGCCGTCCATGTTGTCCTGAAAATTGATGGCGTTGCAGATGCCGATCACCCACAGCAGCGTCACCGCGACGTTGAGCCACTCCGCCCGGAAGATGTTGACCTGTATGCCCACCACGATCAGGATGGCAGTGGCGGCGACCTGTCCGAGCAGCTTGACGCCGGGGGAAAGCTCCCGCCGGTCATCCCACAGGCCGACCAGCGTGATGACGGTTGCTGCGCCCATCACGCCGAACATCTCGCCGTAATCGCGCAGCCCGCCCAGCACGACGGACGCGATCAGGCCCAGATAGATGGCGACGCCCCCCAGCATCGGCATGGGGGTGATGTGCATTTTCCGCGCCTGCGGGTTGTCGACGAAGTTCACACGCTGGGCCAGCCGCCGCACGAGCGGCGTCGCGATGAACGAAATCAGCCCGGAGGCCAGAATCACGGGGATGAACTTATTCATGGGTATCGTTTTCACTTACCCCGGCAGGTGGATCGCCCACCGGGAGGTGCTTTGCCGCCAGCAGGTCAACGTACAGCCGCCGCATGTCCGCGACGAGCCGTCCCGCCCCGTACTGCTCGAACGCCCACGCGCGTGCCGCCGCGACCTGCCCGGCGGAGGGCGCGCGCAGCGCTCCGATGATGGCGTCCGCCAGCGCGCGGGGGTCGCCGGGCGGCACGAGCGCGCCAAGCTGGCCGCCGCGCAGCAGGTCGGGCACGCCGCCGACGGCGGTCGACACGACCGGAACCCCGGCGGCCATCGCCTCGATCAGCGAGACGGGTGTGCCCTCGTTGCGGGAGGCGATCGCGACGGCGTCGAGGTCGGCGTAAATCGGTGGCAGGTCGCTCCGCCAGCCGGTGAAGGTGACGGCATCGCCCAGCCCCAGCCGCGCGACCTCCGCCTCCAGCGCCTCACGGCGCTCGCCCCCGCCCACGATCACGAAGCGCGCGGCGGGCATCTCGCGGGCGACGATCTGCGCCGCCGCCAGAAAAAGCTCGTGGTTTTTGACCGGTACGAGCCGCCCGATGATACCAACCAGCCGTGCATCTGTCGAGCAGCCCAGCTCCCGGCGGAACGATCCGCGCAGCCCGGTCAGGTCGCGCAGCGGGTCGAGGGGCAGGCCGAGCGGCAGAACGTGGATGCGCTCCGGGGAGGCGATGCGGTAGGCGATCAGCTCGTCGCGCAGGCCGCTGCTGATCGTCAGGATGGCGTCCGCCAGCCGGGCGGCGGCCCGCTCCAGCCGGACGAACACGCCGGATTTCAGCGGGCCGAAATAGCCGTGAAACACGTGGCCGTGAAAGGTGTGCACGACGACCGGGACGCCCGTCAGGCGGGCGGCCAGCCGACCCAGAAACCCGGCCTTGGCGGTGTGGGTGTGCACGACGTGCGGGCGCTCGCGGCGCATCAGGCGGACGAGCGCGGACAGCGCCCGCAGGTCGTCGAGCGGCTGGATGGCGCGCCCCAGCTCCGGTATGGTGACCGGCTCGACGCCCATCTCGCGGGCGAAGTAGCTCATGTCGCCCTCGCCGGGGCCGATACGGCCCGCCACCAGCGTCGTGCGGAACTCGGCGTCGTTCAGCCCGGCGGCGAGCAGCGCGACGTGGATAGCCGGGCCGCCGACGTTCAGCCGGGCGATGATCCGCATGACGCGGATCGGGCGGGGCAGGGCGGGGTTATGCGGCGGGTCAGTCCGGGCTGCCGCCATACCGCTCCGTATACCACGCGACGGTGCGCTGAAGCCCCTCGCGGAAGGGCACGGTCGTCTCGTAGCCGAGGCGCTGGTGGGCCTTGCCGACGTTCGCCAGCGAGTGCTTGATGTCGCCGGGGCGCGGATCGAGGTAGACGGGCGCGATGTCGCACCCGGTGAACTCGCGCAGCAGCGTGACAAGCTCGTTGAGCGAGGTCTGATCGCCGGTCGCGAGGTTCATCACCTGTCCGGCGGCCTTCTCCGCCGGGGCGGTGGCGGCCAGCAGATTGCCCTCCACGACGTTGCCGATGTAGGTGAAGTCGCGAGTTTGCTCGCCGTCGCCGTAGATGGTCGGGGCATCGCCGCGCAGCAGCGCCGTGATGAACTTGGGGATGACGGCGGCGTATGTGCTGGACGGGTCCTGCCGGGGGCCGAACACGTTGAAATAGCGCAGCGCGACGGTCTCAAGGCCGTAGGCCGCGTGGAACACCTGACAGTAGTGCTCGCCGCTCAGCTTGTCGACGGCGTAGGGTGAGATGGGCATGGGCAGCATCGTCTCGACCTTCGGCTGGTCGACGGCCTGATCGCCGTAGATGGACGAGGAGGAGGCATAGACGACGCGTCCCACCCCGGCGTCACGCGCGGCGACGAGCAGGTTGAGCGTGCCGGTGACGTTCGCCTTGTTCGACGAGATGGGGTCCTCGATGGAGCGCGGCACGGAGGGAATCGCCCCCTGATGCAGCACCACGTCGATCCCATCGGCGGCGCGCTGAACGTCGGCGGGATCGGTCAGGTCGCCCTCGACCAGCTCGATATCATCTATGAATGCAGCGAGGTTCTCACGTTTGCCCGTCGAGAAGTTGTCGAGCACGCGCACGCTGTGGCCGCGCTTCAATAAGGCTTCGACGAGGTTCGATCCGATGAATCCGGCCCCTCCAGTGACGAGATAACGATCCAAGGCGGCTCTCCTTTTGACAGTACGGTGTTGTACATTTACCCGAACCCCCTGTGAGCCTGCGGCTCATCCGTCCCCCTTTGCAAAGGGGGACACATCTGAGCGAAGCGAAGATGAGGGGGTTATTGTGAATATGCAAAGCCAATCTTAAATAACGCTAGGCCAGCACGGCCTCGTAGACGGCCAGCGTCTCGCGGATCATTCTATCCACCGAGAAGCGTTCCGCCAGCCGGGCGCGGCCTGCGCGGCCCATCGCGTCAGCGCGGGCCGGATCGGCGAGCAGGTTGTTCAGCGCATCGGCCAGCGCCGCCGGCTCGTCGGGCGGAACGAGCAGGCCGGTCTCGCCGTCGGCGACGATCTCCGGCAGGGCGCTCACGCGGCTGGCGACGAGCGGTCGAGCAGCGCTCATCGCCTCCAGCGCGACGAGCCCGAAGCCCTCCCAGCGCGACGGCATCACGACGACCTCACAGCCCGGCATCAGGCAGGGGGCGTCGGGAACCCATCCGGCAAACGTCACCGCGTCGCTCAGCCTCAGCGCGGCGGCCTGCGCTTCGAGCGCGGCGCGCCGATCGCCATCCCCCACGATGGCCAGCCGTACACCGGGATGCGCCCGCTGCACCTCGGCGAAGGCGGCCAGCAGGGTATCGATCCCCTTCTGCTCGATCAGCCGCCCGAAAAAACCGATCACAGCCTTGCCCTCCCGACCGTCGAACAGCGCACGGGCCGCCGCCCTCGCGCCGGGGGGGTAATCCACAGGATCGAGCCCGTAGCGCACCGTGATGACCTTTTCGGCGGGGATACCCTCGACCCGGCGGACGAAATCGGCCAGCGCGCCGGAGATCGCGATCACGCGGTCGGCGCGGCGCATGACCCGCCGGTTGGCAAACCGGATCAGCGGGCGGCGGCGGAACGGGTTGTCGTTGTGGCGGGAGGACACCGCGCCCGGCACGCCCGCCCGGCGTGCGGCGGGCAGCCCGTAGAGATCGGCGTGAATCAGGTGGGTATGGGCGATGTCGGGGGCGGCGGCGCGCAGGGCCCGCGTGAGGCGGGCGGTCAGGCCGGGGTCGAGGTTACTACGAACCGGTACACGTTCGACGGCGACGCCCCGACTGCTCATCGCGGCGCAGAAGTCATCGGCGGGGCTGTCCGGCTCCTCGATGACGATCATCGTCGTCTCGACGCCGAGCGCATTCAGGCCCGGCAGCAGGGTCAGCAGGTGGCGCTCCGATCCGGCGATGCCCTTCACCTTGCTCAGGTGGGCAGCGCGCATCAATCGCCCCCGCCGCGCGCCGACTCCAGCCTGCGCTCGATCTCGGCGAGCCGTGCGTTGAGCAGCGCGATGTGCTGGGCGGCCTGCTGGTTCTGGCGGGCCAGCCGCGTGATCACGATGCTGAACTGGATCATGACGAGCAGCAGCAGGCCGAAGCCGATCACGAACAGCGTGGTTGGCGGGTAGGCGATGCCCATCAGATGGGCGATAAACTCCAGCACCGTGTTGCGAAACACCGAGAGCACGACGAGCGCGCCGAACGTACCGAGCCACAGCAGCGAGTAGTCCTCGCGCAGGCGGCGGCTGCGGACGAGTTCGAGCACGAAGACGAACAGCGCCAGCGGACCGACGATCATGATCGCTTCCAGGCGATTAATCCCGAACAAGCTCCACCTCCTCGCCTCCGACCCGCCGCTGCTTGCGCAGCAGGCTGATCAGAATCGTCATGATCACCTTCACCATGTAATAAGCCGAACGAAAGGGCGTGATGGACGACTGGCCGCCGTAGCGCGGGTTCATCGTGACGGGGATTTCGCGTATTTTCAGCCCGGCGCGGCGGAAAATGACGACCGACTCCGGCTCCGGGTAGTCGAAGGGGTACTCCACCGCGCAGAAGTCGATGGCGCGCCGGTTCAGGGCGCGGAAGCCGGAGGTCGGGTCGGTGATGCGCTGGCCGGTGATCAGCGAGATCATGCGCGCCAGCATGACGATCCCGATCCGCCGTAGCTGCGGGGTGATGTAGCCCCGGTCCTCGATGTAGCGCGAGCCGATCACCACGTCGGCGTCGCTGTTTGCCAGCGCGTCGAGCAGCTCGCGAATCTCGCGCGGATCGTGCTGGCCGTCGCCGTCGACCTGCACGGCCACGTCGTAGACGCGGTCGCGGGCGAACAGGAAGCCGGTCTGCATGGCTGAGCCGATGCCCAGGTTATAGGGCAGGTTGAGTACCGTTGCGCCGTGCCCGACGGCGATCTCCGGCGTCGCGTCGGTCGAGCCGTCGTTGATCACGGCGATGTCGGCCTCCGGGTGGATGGCCTGCACGCGCCGGATGACGCGGCCCAGACTCTCCTCCTCGTTGTACGCCGGGATGATGATCAGCAGGCGCAGGCTATGCTGCGGCGCGGATGCGGCCTCGTCCGAGGACGCAGATGCGGGCGCGGCTGCTGCCGGTGGTTCGGGCATTCGGATTCCTTCGCTCACGTGTTTAACTCGTCGGCCAGCGCCGCCGAAACGGCCTCGAAGCGGCGTCGCCACGTGTGGCGGTGCGCCTCGGCCATGCGCTCGGCGGCTCGTTTGTCAGGGGAGTTTACCGCTGCCTCCACCAGCCCGACAAACGCATCCCGGTCGGGGGCGATGGCGATCAGGTCCGCGAACTGGCGGGCCTCCGGCATGTCGACCGAAACGACGGGCTTGCCGGTGGCGATGTACTCGTACAGCTTGAGCGGGCTGCAATGCTCGGCGACGCCGTCCAGCACGTAGGGGTTCACGCACACGTCGAACGCCTTCACGTAGCGTGGCACGTCCTCGTAAGGGACGCGCCCGGTGTGGATCACGTTGGGCAGCCCCTCGAACGGCGTCATGTCGGCCAGCAGGGCCGCCGGGCCGACCAGCGCAACCGTCCAGCCGGGGTGTTCGCGGGCGATGCGGGCCAAGAGAGGCGTGTCGATCCAGTAGTTGATGCCGCCCAGATAGCCGACGACGGGGTGCGGCACGCCTGCCAGCGCGTCCGCGACGGGTAGATCGGGGTCGGCGGCGCGGGCCAGATGCTCGGCCTCGACGCCGTTGGGCACGACGACCGCGCGCCGCGCGTCGCCCGCTTTGCTGGCGTACAGGCCCGCGTGCGTCACGCTCAGCAGGTCCACCGCGCGGATCAGGCGGCGCTCCATGTGCCCGATGGCCTCGGCGTCGACCAGCCCCTTCGAGGCGGTGAAGTCGTCCACACACTCGTAGACGGCGGCCCGCTCGCCCAGCTTGCCGACGAAATCCGCCGAGTGCGGGGTATAGGTCCACAGCACGGGATCGGCGAAATCCAGCCGCCGCAGCCACGCGCGCAGCACGGGCAGCAGGGCGGCGTTATTGAGGCGGTTAATGGGTTCCCACATCTGGAAAAAGGGGATGACGAGCGGCAGGGTGGCAACCCACAGGTTGGGCGCGACTTCGCGCGGCCCCTTCAGCCAGCGCCACGCGCGACCGAATTCGGCACGGAGGTCGGCCAGCCAGCCCGCCCAGTGCATCTGCTGCTCGACGTACAGCACGCGGTTGCCGCCCTCCGCCCACCACCGCGCGAAGCGATGCTTGCGCGTGGGCAGGGCGTCCCAATCCTGGGTAGATAGGATGAGGAAGTCGAGGCCGGAGGGGCCGCCCCCTGCGGCGGTCGCCCCGGCGGGGGGGCGATGTGCTCTCGGTGGGGCGGCCATCAGCGGGTGGTTTCGGCGGGGTCGGGCGGATCGCCGCCGTCGTCGGCCAGCGAGACGGGCGCGCCGCTCGCGATGCTGGCGAGCGCGGCCCGCGCGATGCGCGTCGCGCGCAGGCCGTCCGCGCCGGTCACGACGAGGTCGGCCTTGCCGCGCACCGCCGCGCCGAAGTTGTCCAGCAGGGCGCGGTGGCCCTTGTCCTGCCCGCCCTTGATGTGCCTTCCGGCCATGCCGCTGAAGGTCAGCGATTTGAAGTCGTCCAGCACGGCGACGCCGCCCCCGGCGAACGCCTCGACGCGCTCTTTGGGGAAGGCCGGGTCGCCCAGCGCGGTGTAGATGACGGTGCCCAGCGAGCCGCCGGGAAAGCGCATCGCCACCACGAAGTCCTGACCGTCGCTCGACGCCTGCGCGCTGACACTAACGGGGGACGAGCTCGTCATTCCACAGATAAAATCGATGAAGTGCACGCCCTCCCCGATCAAGCGCCCGCCGCCGACTGCCGGATCGTTGAGCCAGTGGGTGGGCGGCAGCGGCCCGGCGTTGACGCGGAACGTGATGGTTTTCGGGCCGCCGACCGCGTCGAGGGCGGCCTTGAGCGCGAGGGCGGTGGGGGCCAGCCTGCGGTTGAAGCCGACCGTGACGAGCACGCCCGCCGCCTGGGCGGCGCTGAGGATGGCCTCGCAGTCATCGACTGTGAGGGCCAGCGGCTTCTCGACGAAAACGTGCTTGCCCGCGTTCGCCGCCGCGATGGCCTGCCGAGCGTGGAGATCGTGGCGAGTGGCGATCAGCACGGCGTCGACATCCCCGGCGGCCAGCGCCGCGTCGAGATCGGTCGTCGCGAGGCGCGCGCCGACCTTCTCGGCGACCTGCGCGGCGGACGCGCCGCCGCTGACGACGGCGCGCACGTCGAAATACGGGCTGGCCCTCAGGTTGGGCAGGTGGACGGCCCGCGCGAAGCTGCCCGCGCCGACGAGCGCAATCCCGGCTTTGCCGCGCAGTGGCGCAGCGGCGCGCACGATGGTCTGCGGGAGGGGTTCCGCCGCGACCGCGCCCTTTGCGTCGTCGTAGGTCAGCACGACGCCCAGCGCGCCCGCCCCCACGGCCTGATAGGCGTCGTCGGCTTCCTCGACGGGGTAGGTGGCGCTGATCAGCGGGTCGAGGTCGAGCTTGCCGTCCGCCACGAGCTGTAAAAAAGCGGCCATGTTGCGCTGCTCGGTCCAGCGCACGTAGCCGATGGGGTAGTCAACGCCCTCTTCCTCGTAGGCCGGATCGTAGCGGCCCGGCCCGGTGGAGCGCGAGATCACGAAGTCAAGCTCGCGGCTGTAAAACGTCGGGCGTTCGAGGTCCATGCCCATCGCGCCGACCATCACGACGCGCCCGCGCTCGCGGACCATCTCAAACGCCTCGTTGGTGGGGTCGCTGCTCGTCGTGGCGGCGCACAGGATGGCGCGATCCGCGCCGATGCCCCCGGTTAAGGACATGACCTGAGCGGGCGCATCGCCCGCTGTGGGGTCGATGGTCTGAGCGCCGGAGAGGCGGGCGGCTAATTCGCGGCGCTCAGCGACCGGGTCCGACCCGATCACGCGGCAGCCCGCCGCGTCGAGAAGCTGGCAGACGATCTGGCCGATCAGGCCCAGCCCGACGACGACGACCGTCTCACCCAGCGTCGGCTCGGCGCGGCGCACGCCCTGAAGGGCAATCGCGCCAACGGTGGTGAAGGCCGCCTGACGGTAGGTCACGTTTTCGGGGATGCGGGCCAGCAGGTTGAGCGGGACGGCGTCGACCTCGGCGTGGTTGGCCGCGCCCGCCCCGGCGCAGGCCACGCGGTCGCCCGCGCGCAGGCCGCCGCTCTCCGCGCCCGGCTCGATCACGACGCCCGCTGCGCTGTAGCCGACCGCGAACCACGTCTCGGCGATCTCCTGCACCTGCCCGGCGGTGAATTTCAGCCCCTCGCGCAGGGCGAGGTCGACCGCGCGCCGGATCAACTGCGGCTGCTCCAGCGCCTTGCGGATCAGGCTGCCGCCGCCGGAGGCCGCCGTCATCTCCGTCCCGGCGGAGATCAGCGACGCGACGACGCGCACCAGCGCGCCGTTTTCGGGCGCGGCGGGCGCGGGGACCTCTTTGATCAGCAGCTTGCCTTTTCCGTCGAAAAATACCTGTCTCATGCCTCGATCTTCCGCTCTCGTGAAGAAAATCGCCTGCCCGGCGCTGGCAGGCGCGTGTCACCCGGCTATTCCCCGCCGGTAAGGCCCCGCCGCTGACGACGCGATGGCGAGAACGCCTGCTTCATGTTTATCAGCGCGGCGCGCCCGGCGAGCCGCGCGGCGGTCACGTCGATCCGGCCATAATGTGGGTACAGCATCAGGACGAGATCGGCAGGGAGTCTAACGCGCCCGGTGAATTTGGCAACCGGGGCCTTCTGCCGGACGCCGTAGCGGGGCGCGATCCAGCCCGCGCCTAACTCGGCGGCCAGCGGGAACTCGCCGAGGGGCAGCAGGGTCAGATTCGCGCCGGGCGACGCATCGGTGTAGACGGTGTTATGCAGCCGGTCGATGTGGATGCGCAGCGGCGCGAAGTGGAACCACAGCGCGGCGTCGATCTCAGCGCCCTTGTCGTCGGCGCTGGCCGGGGTGAGTTCGTCGTGCAGCATCCACAGCCCGGCGGTCTTGTCGAACCAGATTTGCCGCCGGTGGATGACGCCCGGTTTGCCGCGCACGTAGCCTTCGTGAGAGGCGTCAAACAGATCGTAGCTCGGCTGGGCGATCCAGTGGTGGACGCGCACGCGGGCGTCGTCGCCCAGCCGGAAGGGCGACTCCGGCACGTGGTTGATTTCGCGCTCGTTGACCTGAAGCACGTTGTGAGCGTCGGTGCGGCGGAAGCGGTTGCGGGCCTTCGGGTCGGCGGTGTAGGTGTAGCTGCCGGGGTCGATCAGGAACGGGCGTCCGTAGGCCGTCAGGGTGATGCCCAGCGTGTCGTTGTGAGCGTGGCCGCCCGCACCGTCCTGCCCGATGCCGCCCGCGTCAACCGTCATGTGGAAGTCACCCTCGCGCATGACGTACAGGCCGCTCGCCTCGAACCCGCGCGATCCGGTCACGTCGTGGACGGAGATCGGCTTGAGGGAGAGTGCCCGCGCCCGCACGCGGATGCCGGGCTGCACGTCGACCCACTCACGCAGAGCGACGCCCTCCGGGCGGGGCATCACCGCCGTGATCATGTCCGTGTAGCGCGCGGCGGCGTCCTGCGTGAAGAACCACAGCGCGTCCTGCCACTCCCAGCCCGCGCCGAGCGCCCAGCCGTACCGCGCCGCGTCGACGTAGCCCGCCCAGCCGGGCGCATCGCGCTCTAAGATGACCGAGCCAAGCCCCAGCAGGTGGCGGTGATCGTTCGCCATGCGGGCCGGGTCGTCGTGGATGGTCAGGGGGTGGAAGCGCCCGTCATCCGCGTCGCCGATGATCGGGGCGGTGCCGTCCGGCTGGCTGTAGGCCATGATCACGTCGAGCATCGAGGCGAGCCGCGCCCGCACGACCGCCGGGAGGGTGATCCCGTTGACGAGGGCGAGCGCCGCGACGCTGAGCGCCATCTCGGTGACGAGGCGATGATAGGAGATCGACGCCTCGTACACCATACCGTCGGGGTGGACCTGCCGCTCGATCTCCTCCCACAGGCGGCCCAGCCCGGCGGCGCGCCACTTCTCGGATTCGGGGAACTCCGGGAACAGGATGCCGAGGTAGGCCAGCCCGGCGAGGTCGGCGATGAGGTGGTTCGTGCGCGGCCAGCCGTCCTCGAGGTGGCCCAGCAGGAACTCGCCGTGCTGGCGGATGCTGGTCAGCCACAGCGCGAGGAAATCCTCGGTCAGCGCGTCCGACTCGATGATCATGTAGTAGGCCCAGATCCAGTTCACCGCGCGGATCGCCACGTCCATCGGCCCGGCCCAGTTGACGCCGAACTCGTAGGGGTTGGCTTCGATCCAGCCGGTGATCTGGTCGACGATCTCCTGCGCGTAGGCGTTCTCGCCCGTGTAAAGGTGGGCCTGCCCCAGCCGCAGCGCGTGGTGGAAGCGGCTCAATTCCCAGGGGACTTTCACGTCGAAGCCGCCGCCCTCGCGGGTGAGTTCGAGCCGGGTGTGATGCTCGACCGGCCAGGTGTGCCCGTGCACGAAGTCGGTGTGCCAGTCGATGGGATCGCCGAGGTCGGTCGGCCCCGATCCGAGGATGTCGAAGCGGTGCTGCATGATACGGTCGGCCTCGTCGAGCGTCAGGCTCCACAGTTCGGGGAAGAAGCGCAGGATCAGCCGGGCCTGCTCCGGGAAAAACCCGAAGAAGCGCGGCCATTCGCGCCCGCGCAGGCGGGCGGCGATCTGCTCGATATCCGTGCCGACCTCGATGGCCTGCGGGCTGCGCGGGGCGAGCCGGGTATGAAATTCGCGTACGATGCGCCGCCACGCCACGCGCGGCAGGTCGCGGGTTGGGATGGTCATGATCCCCTCATGCAGTCGGTCGGGCGTTACCCCGATCATCCAATATCTCGCCGTAGAGCGCAACCGTCGCCGCCGCGTTGGTCCCGGCGTCGAACATCTGGCGGGCGCGGCGGTAGGCCGCCTCGCCGAGCGCGCGGGCGCGCTCCGGGTCAGATAACAGGGTGATGATCCCCGCCGCCAGCGCCGCCGGATCGCGGGGGGGGACGAGCAGGCCGGTTTCACCGGGGGCGATCAGTTCACGCGGGCCGCCGAGGTCGGACGCGACGGCGGGAACGCCCATCGCCGCCGCCTCGATCACGGGCCGGGCGAAGTGGGGCACGGTCGACGGGAAGACGAGGCAGGCGCTCGCGGCGAGAATCTCCGGCACGTCGCGGCGCACCCCGGCGAAGATCAGCGCGGCGCGGGCCTCCGGGCCAAGCTCCGCGATGGCCCGCGCAACCGCCTTCGGATACGCATCGACGCCCAAAGCCCGTTTGACGAGGCCCTTTACGCCCGGCTCGTCGAGCGGGTGAGGCGGCGGCCCGGCGATGACCACTCGAACACCGGGCACAGCCTCGATCAGCGCGGGGATGGCCCGGATGAGCGTGAGGGTTCCCTTCGGCTCGGAGACGCCGCCCAGCATGGCGACGACGGGCGCATCCACCTGAATGTCAAATTCGCGGCGGATCGACTCGCCGGTTAAGGAGCGGTCGAAGCGGTCAAAATGGACGAAGTTGTGGATCACGCGGATGCGCGGGCTGGCGATGAGCTGATCGGCGTCGTGCTGGCTGATGGCGACGACGCGATCCGCGCAGCGGTCGACCACGCGGCGAATCCACGTGCGGCGCAGGCCGAGGTAGCCGCGCGCCAGCGGCTCGCGGATGTGCCAGACGACCGGGACGCCTGCGCGCGCTGCGCCGATGGCGGAGGGGGCCAGCGTCGACGAGTTGAGGTGGACGAGGTCGGGCCGCAGGCGCTCGACGAGGGCGCGGGTGCGGGCGATGGAACCGGGGATGCGCATCAGCTTGCCGGGCAGACGCCACAGGTCGCGCCCGCCGTACCATTCGAGCGTCGTGTGGCTGAAGTCGTCGATACCCGCGACGACGTGCGTCTCCACGCCCTCCGCGCGGTAAAGATCGGCGGCGGGGCCGGGCCGCAGCACGGCGACGACCGGCTCATAGCGCGTCCGGTCGAGGTGCTGGATGAGATAGAGCAGGCTGAGCGGCGCGCCGCCGATGCCGCCTGCGTGATGGATGTAGAGGATACGCTTCATGCGGCTGATCGCCGTTCGCTAATCGCTGTCTGTGATGGGTGATCCTGCCGATTCGCGCAGCGCGGCGATCTCGCGGCAGCCGTTCCAATACCCGACCCCGACGGCTAACTGCTCGACGATCCGCGCATAGGTGAGCGGCAGCCAGTCGCGCCGACCGCGCGGCGAGCAGGGGGCGAGCCGCCACGCATACACGAGCGCCGGGACGAGGATCAGGGCCAGAAACCACGTCGCCAGCACCGAGCGGACGACGGCGGGCCAGCGGATCGGCCTGCCCTCGAAGGCGTACAGGCGGTACGCGCCGCCCCGTCCCCGCCCGATGCGCTGGTGCCAGTACTCCTTAAATGAGGCGGGGGCGACGTGCGGCACGACGATGGAATAGTCCGCACAGCGGCGGTAGCGGGCGCGCAGCCGCCCGGAGAACACGCCGTCCTCGCCCGCCGTGTTGCGCCCGAACACCTCCGGGAAGCCGCCCACCGCCAGCGCGGCCTCGCGCCGCACGGAAAATCCCTCGGTCCAGTCGGCCTCATGCGGGTTGTGGCGTTGATCGTAGACGTGCTGGGCCTGAACGTAACGCGGAAAAACGTGCTCGACGTTGGCGACGCGCGAATCGACCGCCACGTAGTCCGCGCCCTCATCGTAATGGGGGATGATCCGCGCCACGAAGTCGGGATCGGGAAATACGTCGGCGTTGAGAATGACGACGATCTCGCCGGAGGCCGCGTTCAGACCGTCGTTCCGGGCCGCCGAGACGCCCGGCTTGGGGCGCTGGCGGATCAGGCGCAGGTTGGGGATGCGGTCGGCGTAGCTACCCACGATCTCAGGCGTGCGGTCGGAGGAGGCGTCGACCACGACGACCTCCAGCGGCGCGTAGGTCTGCGCGGCGAGCGCGTCCATCGTCCGCCCGATGTCGGCTTCCTCGTTGTAGGTCGGGACGATGATGCTGACGAGCGGGCGGGCGCGCTCAGGCATAGAGCGGACCGCCTTCGCCGTCGAGATAGGCGCGCATCCACAGCTCCAGAACGGCCAGCGACCACGCGCGCAGGTAAGGGGCGCTGCCCGCCCGGAAGTCGTCGTAGACGGCCTGCATCGCGTCGACCTGGAACAGGCCGCGCCGCTGGATGGACTCGGCGGAGAACACGTCGTCGAGCACGTCGCGCAGGTCGTCGCGCATCCACGCGGCGACGGGCATCTCGAAGCCCTGCTTGGGCCGCGCGAGGACCTCGGCGGGCAGCACGTCGCGCAGGGCCTCGGCGAAAATCCACTTGTTCTGGCCGTTGCGCAGCTTCATCTCAGGGGGGATGCGGACCGCGTACTCGACCAGCTTATGATCGATAAGGGGCACGCGCACCTCAAGCGAGTGGGCCATGCTCATCGCGTCGGTGTCGCGCAGCAGCGTGTGGGCCATGTAGTTCTGTAACTCCAGCCGGGTTAGCTGGACGATGCTGTCCATCTCGACCGGGTGCAGGTAGCGGGAGAGGTAGTCGAGCGACGGCTCCGGGGCGGCCAGCGCCGCCGCCGTCGCGGGCGTGTAGAGCGCCAGCTTATCCTCCTCGCCGAACAGGATGCGCACTCGCTCGTAGCGTTCGAGCACGTCGCCGTCCAGCCACGTCATCGCTCGATCCGCCGGATCGGCGACGTGGGCGGCCCCGCGCGCGGCCTGGCGCGCCACGCCGGGCAGGCGCTCCCACACCGCGCGGGCGCGGTCGGCCTGCCGGAACATGCGGAACTGCGGGTAGCCCGCGAAAAGCTCGTCGCCGCCCAGCCCGGACAGCGCGACCTTGACGTGCTGCGCCGTCGCCTGCGAGACGAGATAGGTGTTCAGGCCGTCGCCGGTGGGCTGATCCATCGCGCGGATGATGGCCGGTAGCTGCTCGCGGACCTGCCGACCGGTGACGATCACCTCGGTGTGGTCCGTGCCGTAGTGCTCGGCCAGCACGCGGGCCGCCGAACGCTCGTCGATGGACTCCCCTTCCGCGCCGAAGCCGATGGAAAAGGTCTGCAACGTCTCGCCCGTCGCGCGGGTCATCAGCGCGACGACGGCGCTGGAGTCGATGCCGCCCGACAGGAACGCGCCGACGGGCACATCCGCGATCATCCGCAGTCGAATAGATTCTTCCAGCAGCTCCCGCAGCCGTGTGGCGACTTGCTCCGAACTCCCTGTTAGCGGATCGCCCGCAGGCAGGGACCAGTAGCGGCGGATCTCGACGTGGCCGTTTTCGTAGGTGAGCGTGTGGCCGGGCGGCAGCATGTGCACACCCTCTAAGATCGTGTAGGGGCTGGGCACGGCGTAGAAGGACAGATAGTGATGCAGGGCGGCGGGGTTGAGGCGGGGTTCGATCAGGCCGCTGGACAGCAGCGCCTTGAGTTCGGAGCCGAACACGAGGCGCGCGTCCGGCGCGCCTTCCTTGCCGACCACCGTGTAATACAGCGGCTTGATGCCCAGCCGGTCGCGCGCGGCGAACAGACGCCCCTCGTGCGTGTCCCAGATGGCGAAGGCGAACATGCCGCGCAGGTCGTCGAGAAACGCCTCACCCCACTCGGCGTAGGCGTGCAGGATCACCTCGGTGTCCGAGGTGCCGCGAAAGGTGTGCCCGGCGTCGAGCAGCGGGCGGCGCAGGTCCTCGTAGTTGTAGGTTTCGCCGTTGTAGGCGATCCAGTAGCGGCCATCGGGCGTGCTCATCGGCTGGTGGCCGGTTTCGGACAGGTCGATGATCGCCAGCCGGGTGTTGACGAGCAGCGCGGGGCAGGTCCCGTCCCCGGCGTAGACGCCGTGATCGTCCGGCCCGCGATGGGCCATCGCACGGGCGGCCTCGCGGCCCATGCGCTCGTCGGCTACGTTGATCGCGCCCCAGATTCCACACATCGGCTCATCCCCTCAACCATCACGAACTCGATACAGGCGGGTCCGCTCCCCATCGTACACCAGATCGGCGTGCGCGCGCAGAAATGCAGGCTGCGTGTAGGGTTTTTGATCGGCGTCCGCCTTATAGTCGAGGATATATTCTATCCCGGCCCCCCGCATGGCGTCGAGCAGGGCGTCCTCGTCCGTCA
This sequence comes from uncultured Anaerolineae bacterium, assembly GCA_964637665.1. GTDB lineage: Bacteria > Chloroflexota > Anaerolineae > Aggregatilineales > UBA3940 > CAZWUX01. The sequence continues at coordinate 37,733 of CAZWUX010000001.1, read as the reverse complement.
TCTCATCGTAGGCCACGCGGTCGCCCCAGTTGCCGGAGACGATGTCGGGCGTCATGTAGAGCGGGCTGGCGGCGTGGTCGGTCAGCACGCGCCCGCCCGGCCCGACGATCGTGTTGAGCGTCTGGATCGTCTCCCAGTCGGGGTGGATGGTGGGCGGCAGCACGGCGTCGTGATAGCGCTGCAAAAACGCCGTGCGGCTCTCCAGCCCCAGCGCGACGCGCGGCGCGCCGCTC
>CAZWUX010000001.1:0-37490 GCA_964637665.1 uncultured Anaerolineae bacterium | reverse complement strand
GGTGGTGGGGGGGCGCACGCAGGGGTTGTTGATAGCGCGCAAACAACGGGGGGGGCCTCCCCCCCCCCCCGCCGCCGCGCGGCGCGCCGCTCCAGTAGAGCACCCCGGCGATGATGGCGAGATTCCACGCCAGCGCGGCGAGGATCAGGCCCTTCGTGATCGCCATCAGGGGGGATTTTCGCCCGTCGAGGAAAGCCAGCGCCAGACCGGCTGCGGCGGCCAGCAGGGCCAGCCCCGGCAGGAAGTGGCGCGCGGCCTGCTTGACGAGGAACCACACGACCGAAAAGACGAAGGCGTAGATCAGCATCGGGCGGACGGCGCGCCGCCCCCGGTACGCGCCCAGCATCCACCCGGCGGGGATGGCGAGCAAAAACACCGGCCCGGCGATCATGCCCAGATAAAACCCGTCGACGGTGTGGCCCAGCGAGGCGTTCCACAGGTTGCGCAGGTAGCCTCCCGCCGTCCAGGGGTAAAAAATCTCCGTGCCAAGCTCGCTGCGCGGGGAGGGCGTCCCACCGAAAAGCGCCTGGAACAGGTCGGCGAACACCGGGTAAAACGGGCTGTGGTGGACGACGGCGTTGTACAGATAGTAGGGGAACGCCGTGATCAGCACCGCGCCCGCGAACACGAGCAGGGCCCGGAGGGTGGGGATCCACTCACGCCGGGCCAGACCTCGCAGCGCGATCCAGCCGCCCAGTAAGCCGATGCTGATCACGGTCTGGTTCTTGGAACCGGCGGCCAGACCGAGCATCAGCCCGGCGAACACCAGCCAGCGATGCGGAGAAGCGCCGTCCGCCTCGTTTTGCGAGTCAGGCAGGCCGAGCCAGCGCAGGAATCCGGCCAGCGCCAGTACCTCGAACACCGCCCAGCCGGGGTCGACTTTGGCGGACTGCGCGAGATAGGCCGCGTCGGGCATCGTGAAGATGGCGAGCGCGGCGAAGGCCGCCGCCTTCCGCTCGAACGCGAGCCGGGCCAGCGCGTAGACGGCCAGCGCGAGCGCGAGGCTCGTCCACCAGCCGGTGATCAGTGTCGCGAGCGGGTAGCTGTTCCGCAGCAGCAGCGCCCACGCCGAGATCATCATCATGTTGCCGGGCAGCGTCGCCGCCCAGATGTGGGTGGGCTGCACGTAGCGCCCCGCCGCGACCCAGTAGCGCGGCAGCAGGAGATACTGGTGCACGGTGTCGCCCTCGATGGGCGGGGCGAGGTCGGCGATGAGGTTGAGCAGCGCGAAGGCGAGGGCGATCCCGGCGGCGGCCTGCACGAAGCGCGACGCCCGGCGCAGGCGATCCGCCGCCGACGCGAGCGCGCGCAGATCGGCCCACAGCGTGCGATGCTCGATCCCGGCCAGCGCCAGCCCAACCGCCAGCAGCGCCCACCCGGCGGCGGGAACCAGCCACCCGACCAGACCGAGGGCGAATAATACCATTGCCGCCGCGCCCAATCCACAGGCGAAGCTGGCGGCCATCTCGGCGGATCGGCCCCAGAAGGTCAGCGGAATCAGCCGACGCAGCGCGCGCCCCGCGCCGTAAATGGCGAGGAACATCAGCGCGGCCAGCGTGAGGTCGATCAGCAGGTCGATCATGACAGGGCCATCACCGCAGCGCCCTGAGCAGCGGCCCGACGATGCGCGCCTCGATGGACGGCCAGTTCAGCACGGCCTGATGCTGGACGTAGGCGGCGGTCACCAGCACCACCCACGCGAGGGCCAGCCATTCGCGCCAGCGGGGGCGGCGGTAAGGGGGAGGCGGGGCAGGCTCGGACGTGTCGAATAGATGCTGCTCGGCGGCCCGCGAATCGGGGAAGGTCTGCGCGAAGGCGCGGTACAGCGTGCGCTCGACGACGGGCCGGGACGCCCGCTCGCGGATGAAGGCCGCGCACTGCTCGCGCATGACGGCCAACCGGGCGGGGTCGTCCAACAGATCGGACAGCGCGGCGGCGAATGCCTTGGCGTCGTTGTTGGGCACGAGACGCCCGGTTTTGCCGTCGATCACGATACCCTCCGGCCCGCCGCAGTCGGTCGCGACGACGGGCGTGCCGCAGGCCATCGCCTCGACCATGACGATGCCCAGCCCCTCCTGCGTGCTCGTGATGGCAAACACGTCCGCCCGCTGGTAGAGGTCGACCAGCTCGTCGAACGGGACCTTGCCCCGGAACTCGATCGCATCGCGCACGCCGAGCTGATCGGCCTGCGCGAGCAGCGCCGGGCCGGGATCGTCCCCGGCCAGCACGAGCCGGATATCGGGGTGACGCCGCCGCACGCGGGCGAACGCCTTCAGCAGCAGCGGGATGTTCTTGCGCGGATCGTTGATGCGGCTCACGTTCAGGATCGTGCGTGGGCTGCCCTTACGCGCCGCCGAGGAGAGGGGCCGGAACAGCGACGTGTCGACGGGGACCATCGCCAGCTCGACCCGGCGGGCGACCTCCGGCATCGTCTCCTTGATGCGGCGCAGCGTGTACGGGCTCTGGGGCAGGATGCGCGCCGCCCGGCGCAGCACGAAGCGCTCCTGCCACGCCAGCACGGGCCAGAACGGGCTGTTGAGCACGCGCTCAGCCCACTGATCGCCGATCAACACCTTGCCGCGTAATTCGTCCTCGTAGAGCGTGCCCATCCACACGACGTACGGATCGCCGCGCAGGGCGAGCGGCAGCGCGTGCAGGCACGGCCCGCCCGCCACGACGATCTGATCGAACCGGTCGAGGGCCGATCCGAAGATCCACTGGGGGACGGCGTAAAACAGCCACAGCGGGAAGGGCGGCGCGGCGCTGGCGAGCGTCGGGTTGGGGTGCTCCGGGCGCTCGTGCAAACGCCACGTCCGGGCAATGCCGCGCAGCCGCTGCCCGCGCGGGATGTCCTCCGGCTCGAAGGCGGCATAGACGGTCGTCGCGCGGTGGCCCCAGTTGTCGAGCAGGGCGTGCCACCAGTCCACGACGGTCGGGACGCCGCCGGGGCGGTCGGCCTGAAGCGTCAGGATGCAGGTGTGCGGGCGGTCGGTGGGGGAGGGCATGGGTTCAGCCCCGCGCGGGTTCGAGGTCTGGGGCGGGGTCACGGCGGCGGTTTGGCCCTGCCTGAATGACCAGCCAGACGCCGCAGATCAGGGACAGCACGGGCGTCGTCAGGCCGGATATCGCATCGCGTACTAATCGTTGGAACCACCGCCAGTCGGGCAGCAGATAGACCGGCAGCTCGCGGAGCAGCGTCTCGGCGTCGTATTCGGACGGCGGGTCGATGTGCTCCCGCCAGTGGGGCAGGTTGCGCATATTTTCGGCGAATCCCTCCGCCTGAAGCGTGATCGGGTTCCAGCGCCAATTCCACACGCCCTGCTCATCCACCGCGCTGATGCCGCGTACGGTCATCACACTCTGGTAGCGCTCCGGCGGGTTGATCATCGCCGGGACCTGAACCAGCACCGTCAGTGCGACTAACGCCGCCATCGCGCCGCGCGTCCAGCCGGGCAGGGCACGCCAGTCGTCGAGCAGACCGGCGAAGATGAGGTACAGCGGCACGATGCCCGGTAGCAGGTAATACGGCCCCCAGCTAACTGTGCCCAGCCCGCGCAGCGCGGCGTGGAACACGAGGTAGGACGCGAACAGGGCCGCCAGCGACCATGCGGCGAGGCGATCCCGCGCGGCGAAGCGCCGCCAGCCGAAGGGCAGCATCAGCAGGACGGGCATGTAGATCAGCGCCCCGCGCCAGGGGCTGACCAGCCAGCCCGCGACGCCCGGTATCAGCGCGCCGCCGGGGTAGGGCGCGCGGTTGGCGTAGCCCAGCACGAACGGATCGCCGAAGCGCACGGCGTTGTAGAACGGCACGAGCCATGCGACGCTCAGCACGCCGAGCGCGAACCAGCCCCCGGCCTTCAGCCGCTCGCCCCAGCCGTTCCACGCGCCGGGGCCGAGCAGCAGCAGCGCCAGCGCGGGCGCGGCGATGGCGGCGGAGACCCGCGTCGCGAGGGCGGCCCCGTAGAGCATCCCGCCCGCCGCGCAGCGCAGCCAGCGCAGCCGCCCGGAGCGCCGGGCCGCGAGAATGAACATCACCGCGCCGGTGACGCCCATCGCCTCCTGCACCATGTCGAAAGACTGGCGCGACAGCGGCCAGAGGATGCCCGCGAACCCGGCGAGCAGCGCCGTGCGCAGCGCGGTTTTATCCCCATAACCCAGCGCGCGGGCCGCGCCGAAGATGAAAGCGACGATCAGGCCGCTGGCAGCCAGCATCGCCAGCATGGCCGGGATGCCCTCTGACGGCGAGAGGTACTGGCGCACGCCGAGCGCGTCCGCCGTGTCGAGGATCAGCAGGAAGGGCATCTGCATCAACGACTGGCCGATGCCGAAATAGGCGTAGGGGCGGCCATCGGGGCCGTATTCGTACATGTTGTTGAGGAACTGCCCGTCCTCGATCTGGCGCAGCGCGAAGTCGTGCTCGTACCAGATGTTGCGGCCCACGAACTCGCGGATCGCGCCGTCGGTCGTCATGTATTCCGGGGGCTGGAAGAACCAGTACACCCCCACTACGGCGATGAACACCGTGAGGAAGCCGGGCTTCAGGGCGCGGATGCGCCGGATCAGGCCGGGCCGTTCGTCGGGCATAGATGGCTCCGCGATTTACCGGGGCTGTGCGGTCAGAAGTCGGGCTGGATTGTACCATAGGCCGCGCGCGGGCAACCACCTGCGGGCCGCCTGAGGATTTGCTCGCCGGGGCCGCGCCGTGCTATGATGAGTGCGTCCACAGGTATCTGATGGCGTACGAGCGGGGGAGCGCGGCGGATGAGTGATTATGAGTTTGGCGGCGATACACGGCCTCTCGACCCGGAGGTCCGCCGCGAGCTTCAAACCGAGAGCCAGCCGCAGCCGCAGTCACGAACGCTGCACGATTCCCTGCCGCCCGGCACCGGGCAGCTTAACCCCGACGCGCTGGCGACGCACGCCCGTATCACCTCGCAGGACCGCCAGCGCCTGCTGCGCGACCTCGGCGGGACGGGGTCGCTGCGCCGCAGCGTGCGGATCAGCCAGTCGCCGCTGACCCTCAAGCAGTTTTTGCGTGGGGAGATCGACCTCGACACTGAGCTGGCCCGCCGCTTCGCACGCGCCCCGCTGATGGCGACCATTCACCGCTCCCCGCAGGACACGCGCCCGGCCAGCCGCTCGATCGCCATGCTGACCACGCAGGATCAGTCCGCCATGCTGACCGTCGACGTGTACAACGAGGACGAGGTGACGGAGGCGACCTTCACGCTCAACCACATGCTGGCCCTGCGCTTCCGGCTGTCCAACCTGACCGACTACGACCGGCGGCGCTGGCTCGACCTGATGCGGCGCAACGCCGGGGTGGCCTTCCTGTGGAACAGCCGCCGCTGGGAGGACGATTACGCCATCTTCGTGCTGCGCCCGCACTACGTCCGGCTGTATGCGTTCTCACCCCGCCAGCTTGAGGCGTCGGTGCGCATCACGCACCCCGTCATGCGCCAGTTGATCGACTGGCTCGAAATCCGCTGGTTCAAAGCCCGGCAGACCTAGCCCGGCCCCCCGATCCCGCGCCATCCCCCACTGCACGACGCCCGGCCCCGTTCACACGGCGGCATGTGGCTGATTGTGGGCGCGCCGATGTAAGATAGGCGCACAACTTTCTCTCTCAACCCATCTCACCCGACAGTGAAAGCAGACGACTCCGGTGTTTGAGCTGGTCTTCCTCGGAACGGGCGCGAGCGCGCCCTCCATACAGCGCGGATTGAGCGCGCAGGCCGTGCTGCACAAGCAGTATCGTTTCCTGGTGGACTGCGGTGAGGGCACCCAGCGCCAGATTCTCAAGAGCGGCATCGGCTTCAGGCGGCTCAACCGGATTCTGCTGACGCACAGCCACCTCGACCACATTCTGGGGCTGGCCGGGCTGATCTCGACCTTCGCCCGCTGGGAGGCGATGGAGCAGATCGAGATATGGGGCGGGCGGGCGACGCTCAACCGGGTGAATGACCTGCTGTTCGGCGTCGTGCTGCGCGGGGCGCGGACCCCGGTCGACATCGAGCTGATCGAGATCGAGCCGGGCGTCCTGATGGAGGACGACGAGTTCCGGGTGAGCGCCTTCCCGGTCGATCACCGGGGACCGGGCTGCTTCGGGTTCGCCTTCGAGGAAAAGCCGCGCCGCCCGTTCCTCAACGAGCGGGCGGAGGCGCTGGGCGTGCCGCGCGGCCCGGAGCGGCGCGATCTGGTCAATGGGAAGGCCGTGCGGCTGGCGGATGGCCGGAGGGTCCGGCCCGACGACGTTCTTGGCCCGGCGGCCCCCGGCGATAAGATCATCATCACGGGTGACGTGGGCAGCGCGCCCGACCTCGCCCCCTACGTGGGGGGCGCGACCGCGCTCGTCACCGAGGCCACCTATCTGCACTATGAGGTTGACCTGGCGCGCCGTTTTGGGCACATCACCGCCCAGGAGGCGGCGACGCTCGCCCGCGAGCAGAATATTGACCACCTGCTGCTGACGCATATCTCCCGCCGCTACCGGGAGCGCGACATCGTGCAGGAAGCGCGCGAGGTTTTCCCGGAGGCCGTCGTCGCGCGCGATTTCGACCACTACCGCATCCGGGGCGGCGAGCCGCTGGAGCGGGTGAAAGACGACTAGGGCGCGCCCTGCTAACCGCGCGCCGAGGCCAGCAGCCGGTCGACGACGCGCATGTTCGCGACGCCGTCCTGTGGGGGGAAGCGCGGCGGGCGGTCGTTGAGCAGCGCGTCGGCGAAGTCCTCGACCATCAACTGATACTGGTCAGTGACCGGGACGGCGATGATCTCGACTTTCTTGCCGCGCCACAACTGAAAGGTTGCCGCCTCGTCCTCCGGCGGCACGAATGCCAGATCGACGGCGATCCGCCCCTTCGCACCCCGAATCTCGACCATCTGCCGGTCCGGAGTCCGCACGCTGCAATCGAACACACCCAGCACACTCGATGGGAAGCCGAGCGCGCCCACCAGTCGTTCGTCCACGCCGCTCCGCGCGCCGAACTCGGCCTGCGCGCTGGCGCGGTCGGGCTCCTCGCCCGTCACGAAGCGCATCACGTTGATGCAGTAGCAGCCCACGTCCATCAGCGCGCCGCCCGCCATTTCCGACTTGAGGCAGATGTCATCCTCGTCGTCGATGTCGAAGCTGAAAGCCGCGTGGATCATATGCACGTCGCCGATGGCCCCGCCGTCGATCAGCTCCTTGATCCGCCGGGTGCGCGGGTGGAAGCGGTACATGAACGCCTCCGCCAGCAAAACGCCGCGCTCGGCGAAGGTGTCGGCCATCCCCTGCGCCTCGGCGGCGTCGGACGCGAAGGGCTTCTCACACAGGGTGGCCTTGCCCGCCTCGGCGGCGCGGATGCTCCATTCGGCGTGCAGGTGGTTGGGCAGCGGATTATAGACGGCGTCGATATCGGGGTCGGCGAGAAGCTCCTCGTAGCTCCCGTACGCAGTGGGGATATCGTTGGCGCGGGCGAAGGCCCGCGCCCGGCCCAGGTCGCGGCTGGCGACGGCGGCCACCTCGCCGTTTTGCGAATGGTGGATGGCCGGGATGACGCGCTTTGCGCCGATATCCGCTGTGCTGATGATACCCCACCGGACCGTCTTATCCATCCGTCTGCCTCTTTCTATGGGTCGTGAGCACCCGCCTGCGATGCGTCAATCTGCCGCCCGCTTCAGCGCGCAGGTGGACCACGCTGAGATGTGACGTTCGCAGTATAGGCTGAACCTGCGCGGGGGCAAAACAGGGTGGGCGGTCAGGTTGGTTGACGCAGACATGGCCCGTCTCCCGGCTTAAGGTTTCGCCGGGAGATGGGCCGTGCCGGTCAGGGAAGGGGTAGATGAACTGCGCTGCTGTGGGCCGGAGGCTGGCTGAGACAGGCTCAGGCCGCAGCGGCCTCCATGGCCTCGACGCGGTTCACGATATCGCCCAGCGTCGTGTTAGCCAGCTTGTTGACGAGCATCTGCTGTGCGTCGGTGAAGATCTCACAGAAGGGGCACGTCATCGAAAACTCGCACACGGATGGGTCGCGCGTGCAGCGGTTGATGGTGATCGGGCCGTCGATGGCCTCGACGACTTCGAGCATCGTGATGGTATCCGCCGGGCGGGCGAGGCTGACACCGCCGCTCGCGCCGCGCGTCGCCTCTAGAATCCCGCGCACGACGAGCTGGGAGACGATCTTGGCGAGGAAGGGGAGGGGGATGTTCTGGGCCTCAGCGATCGTAGCGGTCGGCGTGCGCTCTCCAAAGTCCATGCGGGCGACTTCCATCGTCGCGCGCAGTGCGTAGTCGGCCTGGCGTGTGATTTCTAGCATAGTTTACCTCGTTCTAGCTCCCGGCTGGCTTTCGACAGGATGTAAATCACCTGTAATTCGGAAAATCAGGCACTAGATATCTTAAATATCAATTTAAGCGTAGTTCATGGGCGCTTCCCCGGCAAGTGACGTATATCACAGCCTGACTATGACACCCTGCCCACCAGCCCCGCAGATCGTCCTTACGCCGGTTGCATGGCACCCTGCTTTGCTGTACTCTAAGCGGCAGCACTCGCCGCAGCGTGTTGTGACAGAAGGTGTCACAGGGATGTGGTATTATCAGGATGTGACCGCTCGCCTTGAGAGGTCGTTTTTCGCCTCAACCCGGCCACCGGGCCGGGTTCAGAACCGCCAATTGAACCCAGCGCCAGCCCCGCATCCACGCAGGGTGGGGCTGGCTGAAAAGGGAACCGGGACACCCCCAACGGCAACCGGCATCCCAACGAAAGGAGCAGCCGTGTTTCAGCAATGTATCATCGTAGGGAACCTCGGCAGGGACCCTGAAATGCGCTTCACTGCCGACGGAACTCCGGTCACGAGCTTTTCCGTCGCCGTCAACCGGCGCTGGACGAGCGCCGACGGCAGCCAGGGCGAGAAAACCTGGTGGTTCCGCGTGACCTGCTGGCGCCGCCTCGCGGAGACGACCAACCAGTATCTCCGTAAGGGCAGCCCCGTCATGGTGATCGGCGAGGTCGAGGCGTCGGCCTACACCGGGCAGGACGGCGAGGCGCGCGCCACGCTCGAACTGACCGCGCGTGAGGTCAAGTTCCTGCCGCGCGGTGGAACGGGCGGGCCGGACCAGGACATGGGGTCCGGCATGGACTACGCCACCGACGAGGAGGACATCCCGTTCTAGGCGAGTGAGCGCTTGAGCGGTCGATACGGCTGGTTAGCGCATCGACCGTCGTAGGTTGGTGAGTGAGTATTCGGCGAGGTGGGTTTCCCCATCTCGCCTTCTTCGTGTGGGTGAGGGCGTTACTCAGAAGGTCGCCGCCCGGTGTGAGAGGCGGCGCAAAGATGGATCACCCTGGTGTCTGCGCGGGAGAACGCGGCGGGCTTATTTGTCGAAGCAGAGCCTTCTTACGATAATAGACCTGAGCGATAGACGAACGCTATCGTTCAGGCGCACTTATGCAACCATTCCTTTAGCATGGAGCACTCATGACCGACAACCTGAGCACCATTGCGGACGCGATACGCGAGGAACTAGAGGCGATGAACGCCGCCCGTGACGACGCGCTGGCGCGCTCGCGGGAGCTGATCCGCCAGTGCGCGAACACGATCAAGGCCGTCCACCGTGAGAACTGGGAGCAGGCGCAGGCCGGGCTGGAGACGGCGCGCGCGGCGGCGCGCAACCTGTCAGAGGGCGTGGCAAATTTCCCCGACCTGTATCACTCCGGCTACACACAGGACGCGCTTAAAGAGTACGTCGAGGCGTTTGCCACCTACGCGCTGGTGCGCGGCGAGGCGCTGCCCACGCGGGAGGAGCTTGACGTGCCGGGCGCGACCTACCTGAGCGGGCTGGCCGAGGCCGGCACCGAGATTCGCCGGACGATCCTCGACATCATCCGGCAGGAGCATGACGACGAGGCCGAGCTGCTGCTCGAACGGATGGAGGACATCTACAACGAACTGATGACGTTCGACTTCCCGGATGCCATCACCTACGGGCTGCGCCGCCGCGTCGACGTGCTGCGCGGCGTGCTCGAACGCACGCGCGGCGACCTGACGAACAGCCTGCGCCAGCAGCGGCTCCAAGCGGCGCTCCTCAGTCTGGAGGAGCGGCTGGACCTGGGCGAGTCGTGAAGCGCCCCACCTCGCCCGGCAAAATCCCCGCCCCCCACAGCGGGGATGCGCCGCCCGCGCTGATCACCGTCGAGGGGATCGCCGCATATTTGACCTGCCGCCGGGCGTGGTGGCTGGCCGACGTGAAGGGCTACGCGCCCGGCGGCGCGATCCGCGAGGCGCGGGCCACGCTGGTTCGGCGGCGCTGGCTGGCCCGCCGGTTGATGATCGCAGGTGGGGTGTTGATCGGGCTGGCCGTGCTGCTGCTGGCGCTCGGCCTGCTCGTCTTTTAACGTGCGATGCCCGTCGTCCTGCAAATAGGCGCGCTGCTGTGCGCCGTGGGCGGGGTGCTGCTCATCGTGGCGGGCTACCGGCTGGGGCAGGGCGTACGCCCTGCTGCCCGCGTCGACCTCGCCGATCGGGCGGCGGAGGCGCTGGTGCCACGCGGCCCGCTGATCGCCCCGGCAGCGGGGCTGGCAGGAACGCCGCATGGGCTGCTGCACCTCGTGGCGGAGGGTCAGATGATCCCCGTGCAGGTCATCGACCGCCCCGCGCCGGAAGCCCCCTCGCGGGGCACGCGGATGCAGGCCGCCGCACTTTGCAGGCTGGCCGAACTGGTCTATGATCGCAGCGTACCCTATGCGCTGCTGCGCTACGCTGACCGGGACGTGCCTCTGGAGTGGGGGCCTGCGCCCCGGCAGGGGCTAACCGATCTACTGGGCGAGATGCGGCGGGCTGCCGCCGCGCCGGAGGTTCCGCGCTCGCACGAAGACCCATCCATCTGCCGGGCGTGCGCGGTCCGGGCACACTGCGCGCAGGCGCTCGTGTAGCGCTGCCGCGCAGGGGTTATACATATTAGAGCAGGGGCGAAGACAGGCTGAGGGAGTCCGACATGGCGGCCATGCCAGCCTCCTTGATCATCATACGCGGCGCTCACGAAGGCGAGCGATTCGTGCTGGAGAAGTGCCCGTGCACCATCGGGCGCGATGCGGAATGTCTGCTCACGCTCGACGCGCCGGGCATATCCCGGCTGCACGCGCGCATCGACCGCAGCTACGGGCAGTACACCGTCACCGACGAGGGCAGCACGAACGGCACGTTCGTCAACGGCGAGCGTGTGCAGGGCGAGGTGCTGCTGACCGACGGCGACGAGATCCAGTTTGCGTCGTCCGTCGTCCTCCGCTTCGACGACCCGGCGGCGACGGATCAGGTCGATCTGCGGGCGCTCAGCTTCGAGGGCGTGCAGGTGGATGAGACACGCGCCGAGGTGTTCGTCAACGGCCAGCTCGTCGATCCGCCGCTCTCGCCCAGCCAGTACGCGCTGCTCGCCACCCTCGTGCGCCGAGAGGACGAGATCGTCACGCGTGAGGAGATCGCCGGGGCCGTCTGGCCGGACGAGGCGCACATTACCGACCAGATGATCGACACGCTCGTCTCGCGCCTGCGCAAGCGGCTGGCGCGCTACGACGCCGATCACTACGTCGTGACGCGCCGGGGCTTCGGCCTCATGTTCTCGCGCGATGCGTAACGCCGGGACGCATATGGCGTTTTACTGAATAACCCGGTAACTTTGCCTGAAGCGTTGCTCTATCTGCCTGCCAGAACCCCCCACGCGAGGTCAGGAGAGGGGTCTCGCAAAGCCAGGAAACCGTTCCACACGGTTACGGGGTTGATCCCTTAACATTCACTCACATCGCGGCGCGCCCAGCCCGCGCGTCGCACGGACGTTAACCGCCCGGAGAGTTTCAGCCGGGCGCATTGTTTTTCCCTCACGCTGCAAACACATCACACCGGAGGACGGGATGGATATCCACGAGATCGACACGACCAACCGCCGCGAGGCCAACCGCTTCATCAACCTGCCGCTCAGCCTGTACGAGGATTCGCCCTACTGGGTGCCGCCCTTTATCTCCGACGCGCGGTTTCAGCTCGACAGGGAGAAAAACCCCTACTATAGAGAAAACGACGCGGCGTTTTTCCTCGCCGTCGAGGATGGGCGGGACGTGGGGCGCATCGCCGCGCTGTGGCCGCGCCGCGAGAACGAGTACAAAGGGGGCAGCGAGGCGAGGTTCTTTCTGTTCGACGCGGTGGACGATCCTGCCGTCGCCAATGCGCTGTTCGACGCCGTTTCCGCGTGGGCGCGGGAACGCGGCCTCGATCTGCTGCGCGGCCCGCTCGGTTTCCTGCCGTTCGACGGGATCGGCATGCTGGCGGTGGGCTTCGATCGTCGCCCGGCATTGACCATCCCCTACAATTATGAATACTACAACCGCCTGACGACGGACTACGGCTTCGAGCTTGAGGAACGCGTTTACTCCGGCTATCTGAGCGTGCCGTACATGATGGAGAACTTCCCCCAGCGGGTGCTGGACATCGCGGATAAGGTCAGGCAGCGCTACGGGTTCGAGGAGCGGATGTTCTCCTCGAAGCGCGCGCTGCTGAAGTGGGCCGCGCCCCGGCTGGTCGAGGTCTACAACCGATCGTTCACGGACATCGCGGGCGATCCGCCGATGCCGGAGGACGCCATCAAGGCGCTGGCCGACAAGATGCTGACCATCACCGATCCGGAGTTGATCCGCTTCCTCACGAAGGACGACGACATCATCGGCTTTTTGTTCTGCTTCATCGACATCTCGGAGGGGCTGCGCAGGTCGAAAGGGCGATTGTTCCCGTTCGGGTGGTTCCACCTGCTGCGCTCGCTGCGCACCTCCGACTGGCTCAACCTGAACGGGATGGGCATCCAGCCGGAATATCAGGGCATGGGCGGGACGGCGGTCATGTACGCCGAGTTGTACCGGGCGCTGGCCGACTTCCCACGCTTCAAACACGCCGACGTGGTCCAGATATCCGAGTTCAACGCGAAAAGCCTCAACGAGATGAAGAAATTCGGCGTGGACTTCTACAAGACGCATCACATTTACCGCATGAAGCTGTAATTTTGCGCGAAACAGGGCGGGCTGCCACGCGGCAGCCCGCTTTATATTTTGGGGATGGGGGATCAGTGCGCCGCCCACACGAGCGCCTCGCTCCCGGCGGGTATGTTGGTTGGCTGGCGCTCCCACTCGCCGACCTCGACAAGGTGGATCTGCATCTCTGCGTCAGGGGTGTCGAGCTGGTTCAGGGCGAGCCATTCCCCAGCCGGGTGCCACACGACGCTGCCCGCGCCGATCTCGTGCGCCTCGCTCCCGTCGGCGCGGACGACCGTCGTCCTGAACCGCCGGTCGGCCAGGTCGTCCGTTTGAACGGTCAGCCACTCGCCGTCGGGACTCCATACCGGGGCGGGGAACCAGCCGCCGCGCCCGCCGACCACGACGTGCGTGTGGACGATGGTCGCCGTACGCGCCGCCACGTCGAATACGACCGTGCTGATCTGCTCCGGCTCAGGCACATTGCCGATCACCCACGCCAGCTTCGCGCCATCCGGTGACCATGCCGGGCTGCCTATATGCGGCGATGTCGCCGTCGAGAGACCGTAGTCACGCGGGTCGAAGACCTCAACGCCGCCGCCCCACGTTTTGATGTAGCCTACCTCACCGCCGCCGTAGGCGATCCGCTCGCCGTCCGGCGAGGGGGCGGGCAGGCCGGGGCCGGGATCGTGCTCCGCGTCGAGCACACCGTAATCCGTCCCGTCGACGCTCACTGCGGCAAGCTGGCCCAGCGCGCCGGGCCCGCGCTCGTCCAGCGATGGCAGCACGGCGTACAGCACGATGTCCGGGCGGGCGGGCCACCACACCGCGCAGCAAACCTCCCCCTGACCGGCGTCAACCAGCAGGTGATCCTCCCCCGTCGCGGCGGTCAGCAGGTGGATGCCGTTGGGGTCCTCGTACAGGGCGTGCGCGCCGTCGGGTGATGGCGTGACCGCCGCCCGGTCGTAAAGCTGGTCCATCGTGAACCGCTCGGTGACCTCGTTGACGCTGCTGCTGTAGCGGTAAATCAGCCCCAGCAGGCGCGGATCGACGCCCGCCGAGATGGAATCGGGTGTGGCCGTCGGCGTGGCGTGCGCCGGGGTCGGCGACACGCTCACCTCGCCGGGGGGCGGGGCCGTGCCCTCGACGATCACCTCGAACGTGCCGCAGGCCGCCGCGATCAGGAAGGCGAGCGGCAGGCTGATCCAGGGAATGAAGATGCGCTTAATGGGCGGGAACGTCATGTTGAGATTACCTCCCCTGTGAAACTGCCCACAGTATAGCGCCCGGCGGTGATGGGACGATGGCAGGCAGGTGGCAGGTCCGTGACAGACGTTACGATGCGGAAACATCCGGGCGGCTTGACAACGTGATCGCCCACGTCGACATCGAACCCGAACGCGCGTTGAACACCCCCGAAAAACGCGACGCGCGCCGGGCCTATATGGAGCGCAACCGCGACCGGCTGGCCGGGATTCCGGGGTGACATCCACCCGATTTCCGGTTGAAGCCTGACAGCCGATCGGAGCGGCGTTCACCGGACACCCGCCGCTTGTCCTCGCCCGGTTCCGGCTTATAATGGATAGAAGCAATCCGAATTATTCCCGCCGCCGACCGTATCCCCATCACCCTGATCCACCCACCGTCTGATCCCCGTACGCCCCGCCGTGCGGGAGAGGTGCCGCCGCGCCCGAATAGAGGAAAGGAGGCAGCCTGACCGACTTTTGCAGCCGCGTTCGGTTTTTGCGTTCTGAGAGGAGCACGAAGTGGATAACAGGGAATTAGTTGAGGGCTTCCTTGTGACGCTGGATGAAGGTAAGCTGGACGAGGCCATGACGTATCTGGCCGACGATTTTCGCTTTTATTCGTCGACGTTTCCGGACGGGTTGGATGCATACAATTGGATGGGCCTGCTGGGGGCCTGGTGGGCCGGTGCCCCGGACCTGCGCTTCAACCTGCGCCTCGTCGAGATGGAGGGGGACAGCGCGCGGGTGACGAGCCGCATCACCGGCACGCACACCGGCGACCTCGACCTCACCCCGATGGGGCTGGGCGTCATCCCGGCGACGGGCATCGCCTTCGTCGGAGGCGAAGAGGAGAGTGAGGGCGTCGTCGAGAATGGCCGGATCAAGTGGATTCGCATCTTCGACTCGCCGGAGACGGGCTTCGGTAGCGTGCTCGGCCAGCTTGGCGTCCAGATGCCGCCGTCGTGATTCGCTGTAAGACGCACAACGGGCATCGCGCCCCGCAAGGCGCGGTGCCCGGTTTTTTGTTTCCCGCTGGCCCGGTCAGCCCAGCGGCTCGATGCACGCCGGTATGTCGTTGGCCGGGCTGTTCACCATCGTCGACACGGGGTAGGTTTCCATCTCGGATGCAGGGTAAGGGGCCAACAGATCGTCCAGCGCGTCAGGCGGCTGCTCGCCGGGGTCGAGCCAGCGATCGTATGCCGCCGGGGGCAGGATCACCGGCATCCGGTTATGGATGGGGGCGAGCAGGTCGTTGGGTGTCGTCGTGATGATCGTCGCGGAGCGCACCTCGTCCCCGTACTCGGACTGCCAGTATTCCCACAGCCCGGCGAAGGCGAATGGCTCCCCGGATTTCAGGTGGATGTACACCGGCTGCTTGGCCTTCTGGCCGGGCACTTTCTGCCACTCGTAGAAGCCGTCGGCCAGGATCAGGCAGCGGCGGCGTTTGTAGGCCGCCCGGAAGCTGGGCTTCTCGGCGACGGTTTCACCGCGCGCGTTGATCATGCGGCTGCCGATCTTCGGGTCTTTGGCCCACGATGGGATCAGCCCCCAGACGAAGAAGTCGAGCGCCCGCTCGCCGTCGTTGGGCACGACGGCGATAGGCTGCGTCGGCGCGATGTTGTAGCGTGGGGTCAGCGTCTCCAGGCCGCCGGGGATGGTCAGCCAGGGCATCGCCCCGACCAGCTCGTTGAGGTCGATCCACAGCGTAAAACGTCCGCACATCGGGTGTTCCTCCGTTTAACTCTGGCCTACCCCATTTTACCCGATTCGCCGCATAGAATCGAACAGGTGAGCTATACCAGCCCGCCTGTCGGATACGGCCCTATGAGGCGCATCAGCCCATCGTGGATATCTGTTCCGGCCTGATGCGGTACTGGACGCGCTCGGCGTCCCCGATGTGGGGTAGCCGCGCTTGCCGTGATACTTTTCGTTCAGGTCGTTGATGTGCTTCTCGGCGACCGCCTTGTC
Organism: uncultured Anaerolineae bacterium; assembly: GCA_964637665.1. Classification (GTDB taxonomy): domain Bacteria; phylum Chloroflexota; class Anaerolineae; order Aggregatilineales; family UBA3940; genus CAZWUX01. The sequence goes on along the minus strand of CAZWUX010000001.1, from coordinate 21,287 downwards.
CTCGACGATCTCCTCGACGCGGCCCATGATCTGGATGTAGCGATAAGGGTTGTCGGGATCGACGATCAGGCAGGCGACCTCCGGGTGGGTGCGCATGTTGTGGTCTTTCACGCGGCCCTTCGCGCTGTTGATCAGCAGGCTGTCGCCGTCGTGGTTGAACCACACGGGCGTGACCTGCGGCGAGCCGTCGGGCATCGTCGTGGCGAGGTCCATAAAGGCCCGCTTTTCGTCCTCCAGCAGGTCGCGATAGTTCAAGGGGATTTCGTTGAGAGACATAGATACAGCTCCTTTTTTCAGCGTGCTAGCACCAACTCGATGCGAGTCATTTTGACTATACCTACCCACGCGCGGGGCCTCTAAAAAACTCCATAAAACTGCCGTAAGAATCGCCAAATGGCGCAGGCAGACGTGCCGGAAGGCACCCTGAACTGGTGACACCCCTCACTGCTTATCTGGATAATTTAAAGCTACTATATCGATAACGGAGGTCACGTACCGGCATCGACGAGAGAGACACGCCAACATGCTTGATAATCATGCGCTTCGGGTATTCCTCGAAGCCGCCCGGACCGAGAATTTCACCGAGGCAGGCCGCTTGCTGAATCTAACGCAGCCTGCGGTCAGTATGCAGATCCGCTCGCTGGAAAATTACCTTCAGGTCGATCTTTTCGAGCGTGAGGGGCGCAGCATCCGGCTGACGAAGGCCGGGCAGGCGCTCGTGCCGCTCGCCCAGCAGATCGTGCAGATGGCCGTCGCCGCCGAGGAGGCGATCCGCAGCGCGAACGGGCGCGTCGCGGGCAACCTGACCATCGGGTGCAGCACGGCGTCGGGTAAGTACATCCTGCCGCGCCTCGTCGCGCGCTTCCGGAGCCTGTACCCGCAGGTGCGGGTGACGATCCCGGTCGTCACGCCCGACGCCGTGCTGGAAGGCGTCTCGTCGGGCGTTTACGATCTGGGTGTCGTCAGCGCGGCGGCGGCGGAGGGCGATCTGGGGACGGTCGATTTCTTCACCGACCGCCTCGTGCTGATCGTCCCGGCGGGCCACCAGTGGACGCCCTACGAGAGCATCGATCCGGAGGCGCTGCTGGCCGAGCAGTTCATCTGCCGCGAGCCGGAGGCCCCCTGCCGGATCATCATCGACCGGGGGCTGTCGAGCGTCGGCCTGAACCCGGAGGACCTCAACATCGTGATGGAGGTCGGCAACCAGGAGGCGCTTGCGATGGCGGTCGAGCATGGCATCGGCGTGTCGTTCGTGTCGCTGCTGGCGGCCAGCCCCCGCCTCGCGCTGGGGCGGCTCGCCATCGTCAACGTCTGCGGGCTCGACCTGTCGAACCCGGTCCAGCTTGTGTACGCGACCTCGCGCCCGGCCTCCCCGGTGCGGACGAAGTTTCTGGAGTTCGTCGAGCAGCCACAGAACCGCACGATGGTCGATATGCTGGCCGACGGGCGGATGGTCTGATCGCCCCGCTTGACGCCATTTCCCCCTGCCGCTAGAATACCGGACAAACCTTTTCTTACTGAGCGTTTCAATGATGGGAGCGGCGCGTGAGTAAGCGCTGGCCGGACAAAACCGTTATTGGGCTGACGGGGAACATCGCCACCGGAAAGAGCGTGGTGCGCCGTATGCTGGAGCACCTCGGCGCGTTCGGCATCGACGCCGACGGGCTGGCTCACCGCGCGATGTCACCCGGCGCGCCCGCCTATAAACCGATCATCGAATGGTTTGGGCGGTGGGTGCTGGCCCCCTCCGGGCAGATCGACCGGGGGCGGCTGGGCCGGATCGTGTTCTCCGAGCCGGAGGCGCTGGCGATCCTCGAAGACATCACGCACCCCATCGTCGTGGAGGTGGTCGATCTGCTGATCCGGCGGGCGAAGCAGCCTGTCGTCGTGATCGAGGCCATCAAACTATTCGAATCCGGGCTGGCCGGGGCGTGTGACGCCGTGTGGGTGGTCGATGCGCCGCGCGAGGCGCGGATCGAGCGCCTCGTCAGCGTGCGAGGATTAGCCGAAAAGGCAGCGCGGCTGCGGGTCGACGCCCAGCCCCCGCAGGAGGACAAGATCGCGCGGGCGGCGCGCGTCATCGACAACAGCGGCGCCTATCTCCAGACTTACGATCAGGTGCAGCGCGGCCTGAGCGAGCTGACGGGCCGCGATCAGGTCGAGGTCGAAGCCGAGGCGGCGGCCCCCGCCCGGCCCGAACCCAGACCGGAGGCGGCAGCCGCCGCGAAACCGGCGGGCGAGCTTGTCGTGCGGCGGGCGATGATGCACCACGCGCCGGAGATCGCCGCTTTTATCCGGCAGATGCATGACGCGTCGTCGGACGACGAGTCCGTGCGGCGGGCGTTCGGCGAGAAGGCGTACATGCTGGCCCACATCGGCGATTCGACCGTCGGGCTGGCGGGCTGGCAGGTCGAGAATCTCATCACACGGGTGGATGAGTTTTACGTGGCGTCCAACGCGCCTCTCGAAGACGTGGCGCATGGCCTGCTCGACGGCATCGAGCGGGCGGCGAGCGATCTGCAGAGCGAGGTGGCGCTGCTGTTCCTGCCCGGCGATGCGCCGGACGGGTTACACCGGGTGATCCGGGCCGCCGGGTACGAGGATCGCACGCCGAGTGACCTGCGCGTGCCGGACTGGCGGCAGGCGGCGGAGGAATCCGCCCCGCCGGGATCGGATATGCTGTTCAAGCGCCTGCGGGAAGATCGCATTCTCAGGCCGATATAAACCGGAACGGAAAGCTGAGGGTCGTGCCAGATGGCTGACTTTTTTAATCGGACGGTAGATAATCTGCGCGAGGGGCCGCTGGGGCCGGTCGTAGGGCTGGTCGAGGCGCACCCGCGCCTGTCGGCGTGGTTCGTGCTCGCGCTGGGCATGGTGATCCTGCTCGTGATCGAGGCGCGGGATGTCGGGCTGCGCCCCTTCCAGTGGGCGGCGCTAACCGTCGCGACGATCCTCGTCGCCGGGGTCTGCATCTGGATCATTAGCTGGGCAGATGAAGAAGACGAGCCGGTTGAGGAGTCTGACGCGGACTAACCGGCGAGCCACATCCTTAAAGCCAAACATGCGGCAGGCTGGCGAATTTGCCAGCCTGCTTGTGATTCCGGCGGGCGATGGATCACCACCACTGGAAATAGACCGTCTCGATCGTCGTGGCGGTTTCCCCGGCGAGGATGTGGACCTCGACGATCACGCGGGAGCCGGGCGCGGCGGGCGGCGCGATGAACGACGTGTGCGACAGGCCGCTGGCGTCGGTCGGGGGCAGGGTGACCTCGGCGGCGCGGTCGTCGAAGCGCAGCACGGCGAGCGACTGTGCGCCCTCGACCGGCTGGCCTCGCCCGTCCTGTACGATCAGGTAGATAGTCTGCGGGTCGCCCTGACCGACGGTGGGCCGCTCGACGCTGGCGCTGGGCCTGATTCCGGGGGGTGGGGTGGGCGTGCCCGGCGGGTGCATGGCGCCCTGACCGGCGGGCGGCGCGGGGTGCGCGGCGAGGTAGATCACGCCCAGATTCGCCAGCCGCACGCTTCCGTCCGGCATGAGCACGAGGCGCGCCCGCTCGAAGTCCTGCACGAGCGCCCCGTTTTCGACGTGAGAGGGGCCGAGCGGAAAGCCGAAGAAATCCGCGCTGCCGTGAGTCAGGTAAAAATGCCACAGCGCCGGGTCGACGGGGATGTCAGCGTCCGGCAGGCCGAGACGCAGCGCGACGCCGATGGGTGACAGCTCGACGCCGCGCACGGTGAGCGTCATCTGCGCGCGCTCGAACGTCTGGACGAGCGCGCCGTCCCGCGCGCGGTAGGCGTCGGTCATCGGCAGGCCGAACAGTTCGATGCCGCCCCGTTCCGCAAATTCCGAGAGGAACGGCTCGCGCACGATGTGACCGGTCTTCTGGTAGTAGGCGTACTGGAAGGGGATGCGTCGCTGGAGCGCTACGACCACGACCGCGGCGGCTGCCGCCAGAGCGGTCAGCACAATGGGGACTATGCGGCGAGAATCGCGCACAGGTATGTGTCCTAACCCGGTGCCGCAGGAATGATGTACAATGATAATAACCATTATAAGCGGTCCCTCCGGCTGTGCAACGGAACAGATGTTCCGCGAACGCTTTCCCAGGTGAATAGAAGCTCCCATGAGTGAAGCCAGCAGCGACAGAACGATCACGATCAGTGTCGGCCAGATGGACGTGCGAGCCGGTGAGCCGCATCGCAACCTCGGCTGCGTGCACGAATGGACGGCGGAGGCCGCCCGGCGTGGCTCGGACCTCGTCGTGTTCCCCGAACTGTGGGATACGGGCTATGCGCTCGACCGCGCGGAGACGCTCGGCGGGAAGCGCGGTGAGGGGCGGTTCGCGGAGGTCTCGGCGCTGGCCCGGCAGCACGGGGTCCACATCCTCGGATCGATGCTGGAGACGGCCCCGGCGGACGGTGGGGAGGCGTTCAACACGGCTGTTTGGTTCGGGCCGGACGGCGCGGTGCGCGGCGCGTACCGCAAGATTCACCTGTTCGGGCTGATGGACGAGCCGCGTTATCTGGGGCCGGGGGAGCATCCCCTGATCGTCGACGCGTCGTGGGGGCGGACTGCCGTCGCGATCTGCTACGATCTGCGCTTCCCGGAGTTGTTCCGGGGATACGCGCTGGCCGGGGCCGAGATGGTCGTCATCCCCGCGCAATGGCCGCATCCACGCATGGCGCACTGGCGGACGCTGCTGCGCGCCCGCGCCATCGAGAACCAGATGGTCGTCGTCGGGTGCAACCGCGTCGGGTCGGACGGCGACACGCGCTTCGGCGGGCGGTCGGCGGTGCTCGACGCGTGGGGCGAACCGCTGATCGAGGGCGGGGAGGGTGAGGCGCTGCTCACCGTGCGCGTCGACCTCGATCACGTGGCGCGGGTCAGGGCGAAAATGCCCGTACTTGACGACCGGCGGCCCGACGTGTATCAATGGTAGGCCCGGCATCGCTCCGGGCCAGTTTCCCATCACAGTCAAAGGAGCCACTTATGGCAGCAACACCCCCCACCGGACTTACCGATCTGAACCCCTCGGCCCGCATTTTGCTGGGGCCGGGACCGAGTATGATCCACCCGCGCGTCATGGCCGCGCTGGGGATGCCCGTCGTCGGGCACCTCGATCCAGACTTCATTCAGGTGATGGACGAGGTTCAGGGGTTACTGCGCTACGTGTTCGAGACATCCGACGAGGCGCAGACCATCTCCGTGTCGGGCACGGGCAGTGCCGGGATGGAAGCGGCGGTCGCCAACTTCGTCGAGGAAGGCGACCCGGTGTTGATGTGCGTCAGCGGGTATTTTGGCGAGCGCATCACGGAAATGGCGACCCGCTACGGCGCGGACGTGCGCAGGGTGGATGCGCCGTGGGGCGAGGTCATCTCCGGGAAGCAGGTCGACGAGGCGCTGCAGGCGCACCCGGCGAAGATCGTCGCCATCGTACACGGCGAAACGTCGACGGGCGCATTGCAGCCGCTGGAGGAGATCGCGGAAGCGGCCCATAAACACGGCGCGCTGCTGCTGGTGGATACGGTGGCGTCGCTGGGCGGATCGCCCGTCGGGTTCGAGCGGATCGGGATCGACATCTGCTACAGCGGCTCGCAGAAGTGCCTCTCCGCGCCGCCGGGGCTGGCCCCGCTCGCGCTCAGCCCACGCGCGATGGAGGTTCTCAGGGCGCGCGAGAGCAAGGTCAGAAGCTGGTACCTCGACATGACGCTGCTCCTCACGTACTGGGGGGAGAGCCGCCGCTACCATCACACCGCGCCGGTCAACATGAACTACGCGCTGCGCGAGGCGCTGCGTTTGACCGCCGAGGAAGGGCTGGAGGCGCGCTTCGAGCGGCACATGCAGAACGCGCAGATGTTGTGGGAGGGGCTGGCCGCGCTCGACATGACGCCGCTGCTGCCCGCCGACATCCGAATGCCGATGCTGACGACCGTCCGGCTGCCGGAGGGACTCGACGAGGCGACGATCCGCCGCCGTCTGCTGGCGGAGTACAACATCGAGATCGCGGGCGGGCTGGGCGCGTTCGCGGGCAAGGTGTGGCGCATCGGCCTGATGGGCTATTCCAGCCGCCGCGAGAACGTCGTGACGCTGCTCGGCGCGCTTGAGTACCTGATGGCTTAGATTCAACCAACCGGCAAGGGATATGAGGAAGCGATCACTATGATCCCCCACGAAATAAGCGAGGCCAACGAGGCGTTCGTCCACGACCTGCGCGCGGCGGTGCCGGAGGCGCACTTCGACCGCATGACGCGCCTGCTGTACAGCACGGATGCCTCGATCTACCAGATGATGCCCGTCGGCGTGGCCCTGCCGCGCGACGCGGACGAGGTCGCGGCGGCGGTCGAGATCGCCGGGAAGCACGGCGTGCCCGTCCTGCCGCGCGGCGGCGGCAGCAGCCTGGCCGGAGGGTCGGTCGGGCACGCGCTGATCCTCGACCTGTCGCGCTACATGGACCACATCGTCGAGATCGATGCGGAGGCCCGGCGGGTCCGCACCCAGCCGGGCATCACACTCGGCGCGCTGAACCGGGCGCTGCGTCCGCACGGCGTGCAGTACGGCCCCGACCCGGCCAGCGCCGACCGGGCGACGATCGGCGGCATCATGGCGAACAACTCGACCGGCGCGCACTCCATCGTCTACGGGATGACGGTCGACCACGTACTCGACGCCGACGTGGTCATGGCCGACGCCCGCCGCGTGACGTTCGGCCCGGTCGACGACTGGGCGGCGATGGGCGAGCGGCCCGGCCTGGAGGGCGCGGTCTACCGGACGGTGCCCGGCATCGTCGAGCGGTATGGTGAGGACATCGCAACCCGGTATCCGGCGACGTTCCGGCACGTGGCGGGGTATAACCTGAACCAGCTCGCCGGGATCGATCAACCGAACCTCGCCAAGCTGATCGTCGGCTCAGAGGGCACGCTGGGCGTGATCACCGAGGCAACGCTGAATCTGGTCCCGATCCCGACGATGAAGCGGCTGGGGATGGTGCATTTCTCCGAGCTGCGGGCGGCGATGGAGGCCGTGCCGGTCATCATGGAGAGCGGGCCGACCGCCGTCGAGGTGCTCGACAAGATGCTGCTCGACCTGACGCGGGACAAGATCGAATACCGGCGTTTGCTGACGTTCGTCGAGGGCGATCCGAAAATTGTGCTGCTCGTCGAGTATACGGGCGAGACGGAGGCCGACCTCGACGCAGGCATCGAGCGGCTGCGGGGGAAGCTGGCGAGCATCCACCATCACGACCCCGTCGTGATCGTGTCGGACCCCCAGCAGCAGGCGAACGTGTGGACCGTCCGCAAGGTGGGGCTGGGGATTTTGATGAGCGTGCGCGGCGACGCGAAGCCCATCCCCTTCATCGAGGACGCGGCGGTGCCCATCGAGCATCTGGCGGACTACGTCACCGAGATCGTCGACTTCTCGCACGAGGTCGGCGTGAGCCGGGTGGCGATGTACGCCCACGCGAGCGCGGGCTGCATCCACATCCGCCCGCTCGTCAACCTGAAAACGAAAGACGGCGTGCGGCACATCCGGGCCATCGCGGAGAAGTCCGTCGAACTCGTCACCCGCTATCACGGGACGACGAGCGGCGAGCACGGGGAAGGGCTGGTGCGCGGCGAGTTCTCCGAGCGGCTGTTCGGCCCGCGCCTCGTCGAGGCGTTCCGCGAGGTGAAGGCGGCCTTCGACCCGGCGGGGATGCTGAACCCCGGCAAGGTCGTCAACTGCCCGCGCATGGACGACGAGTCGCTGCTGCGCTATGGATCGGCCTATGCGACGCCCTACGAGCCGCAGGACACCGTGTTCGCCTTCACCGTCGACGGCGGGTTCGCGCGGGCGGTCGAGATGTGCAACGGGGCGGGCGTGTGCCGCAAGCTGGGTGAGGGTGTAATGTGCCCCTCGTTCCAGGTGACGCGCAACGAGTCCGACTCGACGCGCGGGCGGGCGAACGCGCTGCGCGCGGCGATGATGGGCCTGCTCGGCGCGGACGGCATGACCTCGCATGAGGTGTACAGCGTGCTCGACCTGTGCCTGTCGTGCAAGGCGTGTAAATCGGAATGCCCGTCCGCAGTCGACATGGCGAGGCTCAAGTCCGAGTTTTTGCACAACTACTACGAGGAGCACGGCACGCCGCTGCGCCCGCGGCTGTTCGGCAACATCCACAAGCTGAACCGGCTGGGCCAGCCCGTCGCGCCGCTCGCCAACTTCGTGATGGGCGGGCCGGGCAAGTGGGTGATGAACAGCCTGGGCGTCCACCCGGATCGCAAGATGCCGCGCTTCGCCTCGCAGCCGTTCAGCGCATGGCTCGCGCATCACGACGGCGCGAACGGGCACGCCCGCGACACGTCGCGGCAGGTCGTGTTTTTCCATGACACGTTCATGGAGCACAACCACCCGCAGGTTGGGCAGGCGGCGATCCGCGTGCTGGAGGTGGCGGGCTACGAGCCGATCGTCCTCGAAAAACGGGAGTGCTGCGGGCGTCCGGCGGTGTCGAAGGGGCTGATCGACGAGGCGAAACGGCTGGCGGCGCACAATCTCGCGCTGCTCGCGCCGTACGCCCGCGCGGGCATCCCCATCGTCGGCTGTGAGCCGAGCTGCCTGGCGATGTTCGCGGACGAGTACTGCGACCTGATCCCCGGACCGGATGCGGAGGCCGTCGCGGCGGCGACGATGCCGATCGACGATTTCATCGTGCGGGAGGCGACTGCCGGGAACCTCGAACTGCGCTTCGACGGCGCGCCGCGCCGCGTGCTGTTTCACGGCCACTGCCAGCAGAAGGCGACCTTCGGCGCGGGGGGCAGCCTCGCCATGCTGAAGCTGATCCCCAACTCCGAGGTCGAGATGATCGACTCCGGGTGCTGCGGGATGGCGGGATCGTTCGGCTACGAGACCGAGCACTACGACCTGTCGATGGCGCTGGCGGAGATGACGCTCGCCCCGGCGGTGCGCGCCGCCCCGCGCCAGACCATCATCTGCGCGACGGGCACGTCCTGCCGCGATCAGATCGACCACACGACCGCGCGCGACGCGGTGCATCCCATCGAGGTGCTGGCGGACGCGCTGGCGGACTGATGCCCGCCTGAATACGGAAAAAGACAGGGGGCGCATGGTGCGCCCCTTGTTTATGTGGATCGCTTCTCGGCGCGACCCGATCACGCGCTGGACCGCGCACCGCCCTCCCGCCTGTTTCGGGTAAGCTGCCGCTCGATCAGGATCGCCAATTCACCGGAGGGGGCGAGCCGCTCCACCTCGCGGGCGACGTTCACATCGGGTGCGCGGTCAGGCCGACGGATGACGGTCAGCAGGTAGGACATCCTCATCAGCCAGATCGCGTCGGCTACGGCCTCCGCCGAGTCGACGTAAAACGTCGTCCAGCCTGTCTCCGGCAGAACGTGATGCGGCCCGGTCCGCCCGGCGGCGATCAACGCATCGCGGATTCGCTTCGGGAAGGGGATGTCCAGCACGCCGCCGCGCCGGTGGATGTGCCCGATCTCCCGCTTACCTATATTGAATTCCACGCCGCCGAAGCGGTGCGGCTCGGTCGTCACGCCCTCCCATCCGGCGACCTCGGCCTCGACCTGCGCGCTCAAATCTGCTCTGGAAACCATGTTGATCCCCGCTAAACCCCTGCCGATCGCTTTTTCGCTACGATGATTCTGGCCGTTGGGGGCGCGTTCTGCACCGTCCTTTCGGGCAGGTTGGGAGCCGCAGGGTCGCTTATGAACCTCCCGGCGGGCCGCTGGCTGGAGTCTGCTGCGCCGCCCACATCAGACCGATCAGGGTCTTACTATCCTCGATCTTGTTGGTCACCGCGAGGGACAGGGCATCCTCAAAAGGCACTCGCTCGACGGCGATGTCCTCGCCCACGTCGGGGGGCAGCGTCGAGGGGCTGAGGTCGCGCGCGATGTAGATCGTGATGTACTCCGTCGTGTACGACGCCGCCACGAAAAAACCGCCCAGCTCGATCAGCGTGTTGGGATAGTAGCCGATCTCCTCCTGAAGCTCGCGGCGGGCGCAGTCGAGACGCGCCTCACCCGGCTCCAGACCGCCTGCGGGCAGTTCGAGTAATTCCTGATCCGCTGCGGCGCGGTACTGGCGGACGAGGATCACGTTGCCGTCCTCGTCGAAGGGGATCATCGCCACCGCGCCGCCGTGCTGGATGATCTCGCGGTCGAAGGTCACGCCGTCGCGCTCGTAGGTGTCCACCCGCAGGTGGACGACCTTGCCGTCGTAGATTTGCTCGGAGTGAATGACGCGCTCATCTGCCATCGGTTCGCTTCCTTTCCGGTTCCGTCAAACTACTAAAATAAAGAGGCTATTGGCGCGCGCCAATAGCCTCTTAGTGAGTCGATTCAAATGTCCGCTACGGGATGCGGATCTCCTGCCCGACGACGATGCTGGCCGGGTCGGTGATGTTGTTGTAGTTGGCAAGCTCCTGATAGGTCAGGCCGTAGCTCAGGGCGATGCGGAACAGGTTCTCACCCGCCTGCACGACGTGGACCGAGCCGCTGCCGCTCGTCGCGCCCGTCCCGGTGCTCGTACCTGCCGCCGCGCCGCTGCCGGTCGGGATCGACAACTCCTGACCGACGGAAAGCTGGTCGGGATTGCTGATGCCGTTGGCCGAGGCGAGCTGGTCGACCGTCAGGCCGCAGCGCTGCGCGATGCTGAACAGCGTATCCCCGCCCTGAATGGTGTAGGTGGCCGGGCAGCCCTCGCCGCTGGCGGCGGGCGCTTCGGTCGCGGGGGCCTCAGTGGCCTCTGCGGGTTCGGCGGGTTCGGGGGTCGCTTCAGCGCCTTCGCCCTCGGTCGGTTCCGCGGTCGCCTCACCCTCCGCGCCTTCCGGGGCGGGGGCCATCGCGGTCTGCGTGCCGAACACATCAATCGGTGCGACTTCGGTTGGTGTGGGGATAATCTCGTCGGTCGGGGCTTCGCCCTCGCCGGAGTCAGCCGGTTCGACGACCGCGCCCGGCTCGACGGGTGTCAGCGGGGCGGCACTTGCGCCCGCCAGCGTGCAGCCCCCGACCCCGACGGCCAGCAGCAGCACCCCTACCGCCAGAATGACAGTACGACGCGCGGACCCACTCATGAAAGCCTCCCAGATACGGTGCAACAGGTGAACCTGTCAGTGACCATCTCAGCAAGGAGCACTATAGCATCGCTTTTCGGGGGATGCAACTTGGCGGCCCTTTTGAGTCTGCTCAGGACAATGGTGAATGAACGTTGAGAAACGCGGAGCGTTTCTCATAGGACGTTCGGGCAGGGTGCGCCTTCTACGGTCGGGCGTTCGGGCTGTGATGGCCTTTCCCGGCGGGCCGCTCCGCCGGGCTAGCGATATCGCCCGCGCGCGATGTTGACCATGTCCGCGAGCAGGCCGTAGGCGGTCGTCTCCGGGCCGGGATCGTGCTCCAGCAGGGTGAGCCGGTGGAGGGTGTCCGTCTCGAAGTCGACGATGCTGGTCGTGCCGGTGACGCCCGCCAGCACGCCGCCGGTGGGCACGCGGGTGGGGCGCACGCTGGCCCGCACCGCGCCGTCCTCGCCGCGAACCGCCTCACACAGCAGGCGGATGCGCTCGCCAGCGGCCTCCGCCGATTCAACGTCTGCAAGCGCGATGTCGCGGATGCCCTCCCGGTCGACATCCGCCGGGCGCAGATCGGCATCCATCAGGACGTTGGCGAGGATGACGGTCTTGATCGCCGCGTCCCAGCCGTCCACGTCAAGCGTGGGGTCGGTTTCCGCGATGCCGATAGTCTGCGCCTCGCGCAGCGCCTCGTCGAACGTCATGCCGTCCTGTTCCATACGGGTGAGGATGTAGTTCGTCGTGCTGTTGAAGATGCCGCTCACCCGGCGGACGCGCGCGGCGGGCAGCCCCTCGCGCCCCACTGCGAGGACCGGCGCGCCGTCCATCACGGTCGACTCGAAGAAGAAGCCGACGCCGCGCTCACGGGCGAGCGCACTCAGTTCGCGGTAGCCGAAGGCGACCGGCCCTTTGTTGGCGGTGGCGACGTGCACGCCCCGGCCCAGCAGCGCGCGGACGTAGCTGAGGGCAGGCTCGCCGTCGTGCGGGTTAGTCGGGATCGTCTCGAATACGAGGTCGGCGGGGCAGGCGTCGACGAAATCTGCCGTTGCGTCGAGCGGCTCCCCGGCGTGCAGCGCGTCGAGGTCCCCGCCGGAGCGGACCGCGACGAGCGCGGCGGTGAGGTCAAGCCCGGCGGGGTCGATGGCGAGGCCGTGGCTCCCGGTGGCGACGCCGACCGGGACAACCTCCAGATCGTAGTCGGCGCGCAGAGTGTCGAGCTTGCGGAGCAGCAGGTCGGCGAGGGCGCGGCCTACATTGCCGAAGCCCAGAAAGGCGACGGCGAGTCGGTTGGTCGTCATGGCGTTCCCTTGAACTATACGGATCGAATGAATGGCAAACCGCTATGCGGATTTGCTTGACACTCCATCCGGGCTACGCCCGGCGGGCCTGCGGCCCGTCCATTCATCCCCCACCAGAGGTGGGGGCTTCCTGGAAATGGAGTGAAAGCGGCGCGCACGGATCGGGCGGCCTGCGTCTGTCCCTATTCCTCTTGCAGCATCGTGTCGACCATCTTGCCTGCAAACGTACACAGGATCGTCAGCAGGTCGCAGTCGTGCTCGGCGAAACGCTCGCCGTCCTGCTTGTTGATCAACTCGATCACGCCGTGAATCCGGTCGCTGCCGGTGAGCGGTGCGGCCAGCACCGAGCGAGTCCGGTAGCCAACCGCCTCGTCGATCCCGGTATAGAAGCGGTCGTCGGTATAGGCGTCGTTGACGAGCGCGGGCCGGTTGGTCTTCAGTACCCACCCGGCGATGCCTCTGTCCGCCGACATGCGCCGCCCGACGACGCGTTCCCGCGTCGAGCCGTGTGTGAGGACAAACACGAGTTCGTCTGTGTCATCGTCCGGCACGAGCAGCGATCCCTCCTCGGCCTCGATGATGGACAGCGCGTTATAGAGCACCTGATCGAGGAAGGCCAGCGTGTCGTCGCTGGGCGTGAGATGTTCGATCGCGTCGACCAGATCACGCAGCGCGTGAGCCACCGGGCGCAGCAAGGCAAGCTCGTCGCGCAGCGCCTCGTTTTCGTCACGCAGGCGCGCGACTTCTTCTTTTAAATAAGGATTAATGCCCATTCTGCCACCTCCAGACGCGAGACGCCGGGAGCGGCGTCGCCGCGCGGGGCTTATGATGTGGAACCGGCCAGCGCCGTCGGCGCGTGTATGATGATCGACCGGCTGCCATGATAAATGTATATGCAGTCTAGCACAGGGTCAGCGCGCCAACAAGGGGGGCGACCCGCGACGGACGTGGTACAATCCGGGGCGCGCCTTTCCCGGCGCAGGTGTGTATAAGTAGATACGGAGGCGAAGCGAAAAGGTGACATCATCTTGAGGGGCTGGCGGCGCTGGGCGCTGCTGCTGGCCGGGTTCGCCATCAGCGCGGTGTTTCTCTATCTGGCGGTGCGCGGGCTGGAGCTGCACGCGGTGTGGGCCGATTTGCGCTCGGCGCGCTACGGATGGCTCGTGCCGGGGGTGGCGATCTACTTCGCCGCCGTGTGGGCGCGTACGTGGCGCTGGCACTACCTGCTGAGGCCCATCCGCCGGGTGAAACTGCGCGACCTGTTCCCGGTGGTCGTGATCGGCTACATGGGGAACAACGTCTACCCCTTCCGGGCGGGCGAGGTGATCCGGGCCTACATGCTGGAGCGCGAGCAGGACGTGCCGATCAGCGCGTCGCTGGCGACCATCGTCGTCGAGCGCATCTTCGACGGGCTGGTGATGCTGATCTTCGTCTTCGCGGCGCTGCCGTTTGCGCCCATCCCCGCGCCGTTCGACCGGATCGTGATCTGGATGACGGCGCTGTTCTTCGGGGCGCTGCTGGCGTTCTTCGCGCTGGCGCTGCGCCCGGCTTTCACCCGGCGGATTTACACCGCGCTGTTCCGGGCGCTGATCCCCGCCGAGCGGATTCAAACGTTCGCGCAGACACAGGCCGACCGTTTCATGGAGGGGCTGGCGTCGCTGCGCAGCCCGGCGGACATGCTGATGACGCTCGTCACGTCGGTCGCGATCTGGCTGACGGAGACGACGAAATACTGGTTCGTGATGCACGCCTTCGACTTCTCGGTGTCGTTCTTCGTGCTGATGCTGATGACGGCGGTCGTGAACCTCGCGACGACGCTGCCCAGCTCGCCGGGCTACATCGGGACGTTCGACGAGCCGGGGATCGAGATTCTGAAGACGTTCGGCATCAACGAGAACGTCGCGGCGGCGTATACGATCGTGCTACACGCGGCGCTGTGGCTGCCCATCACACTGCTGGGCTTCTATTATATGGCGCGGCGCGGCGTAAGCTGGCGGGATTTCCGGCGCGCGACGGCGGCGAGCGGGGCCGAGTCGCCGCACACAGGGACGATCACCGAGTAGAGGAATTTTTATGCGAGTCGCGATCATCGGGGCAGGGGCGGCAGGGCTGGCCGCCGCCTATGATCTGGCCGGAGCGGGGCATGAGGTCGCCGTGTTCGAGGCCGGGGCGGAGGTCGGCGGGCTGGCGGCGGGCTTCAAGGAGCCGGGCTGGGACTGGACGCTGGAGAAGTTCTACCATCACTGGTTCTCGACGGATGAGGACGTGCTGGGCCTGATCGACGAGATCGGGTGCGCGGACAAGGTCCGCTTCCCCAGCCCGACGACCAGCCTGTGGCATGAGGGAAAAATCTACCCGCTCGACGCGCCCGCCGCCGGAAACGCGACCCTGGGCCGCCTGCTGAACGTACTGCGTCTGCCGGAACTGACGCTGATCGACAAGCTGCGCTTCGGGCTGGTCGGGGCGCTGCTCAAGCTGTACCCGAACGGCATCACGCTGGAGCGCACGACCGCCGACGCGTGGCTGCGCCGCTGGGTGGGGCGGCGGGCGCACGAATTGACGTGGCGTCCGCTGCTGATCGGCAAGTTCGGGGCGTTGTACGATCAGGTCAACATGGCGTGGTTCTGGGCGCGGGCTTACAAGCGCACCGCCCGGCTGGGCACGTACGAAGGTGGCTTCCAGGCGATGCTGGAGGACCTCGCCGGGGCGGTGCGGGCGCGCGGCGCGGCCATCCACCTGAACACGCGCGTCGAGCACATCGCCCCGGCGGAAGGCGGCGGGCTGGACGTGGCGGCGGGCGGCCAGACCGCGCATTACGACCGTGTGCTGGCGACGACCGGGCCGGGGCTGCTGCTCAGGCTCGTGCCTGCGCTGGGGGGCAGCGACTACGCCGAGAAGTGCGCCTCGCTCAAGAGTCTGGGCGCGCTGGCGCTCGTGCTGGCGCTCGACCGGCAGCTCATGACGGATGGCACGTACTGGCTTAACCTGCCCGCCCGCAGCCCGGACCGCGCGGAGAATCCCTTCCCGTTTCTGGCGCTGGTGGAGCACACCAATTACGTCTCACCCGACCATTTCGGCGGGGATCACATCGTGTATTTAGGGGATTACCTGCCGCGCGACCACGAGCACTTCCGTCTCAGTGAGGATGAACTTGCCGAGCGGTTTTTGCCGACTCTGCGCAAAGTGAATCCAGACTTCTCACCGGGTTGGGTGCGGAAGCGGTGGCTGTTCCGAGCGCCGTACGCGCAGCCCGTGCCGCTCGTGAACCACTCGCAGAACATCCCGCCGATCCAGACGCCGGTCGACGGTCTGTACTTCGCCTCGATGAGCCAGGTTTATCCCTGGGACAGGGGGACTAACTACGCGGTCGAGATCGGGCGGCGCGCGGCGAGGATGATGATCGCGGAAGCGGAGGGTGGCGATTCCTATTAGTTCTAACCCCCTAATCTTCGCTAGCGCTCAGATTTGTCCCCCTTTGCAAAGGGGGACGGATGAGCCGTAAGGCTCACAGGGGGTTAACGGTGAGGAACACAACCGACATTGCTAGAATCAAACGGCCCGGCGAATCTCGCCGGGCCGTTTTTATAGAGGAGCGGGTAAGGGGACTCGAACCCCTGACATTCAGCTTGGGAAGCTGACGTTCTACCGCTGAACTATACCCGCATTGTGGTTTTCATTATACCGATTCCTGCCCGGATCGCAACGTTAGATAACCATAGCGGGCCACAGACGCCGGTCGGTTGACGGCCTGTGATAAAATATGGATGATGCCTGCCACATCTATGTGAACCACGAAAGATAATTCTCACAACTTCCAAATTCCCGTCCCTGTACTATCCTCATTGCGGCAAAAAAATCCATCAGGCGCTAGCAGATGCCCCGGCGTGCTTACGTCATCGAAGAACGGGTTCGTCGACAGCAAACGGATACGCCGTGCGTATATGTCAGACTGACATCAGTGGGATAGCAGTCTGTTTTGAATTAGTTGGAGGGGGTGAAGATGGGGTATTTCAGCCGGGTCGTGTGCGTTGAATAACGCCGTCGCCATATTAACCTGCCTTAAGTCAGGAGAACGGACGTGGACAAGTCTGTGACAGAGCAGAACAAAGCTCTCGCTGATCGCCTCACGAGGGCGTTCAATGAGGGAGATCTCGACCTGTTGGACGAATACGTCGCACCCGATTTTGTCGGTCACAATCCCTTTTTACCCGAGGACATCCGGGGGCCGGAAGG
This sequence comes from uncultured Anaerolineae bacterium, assembly GCA_964637665.1. Lineage (GTDB taxonomy): Bacteria > Chloroflexota > Anaerolineae > Aggregatilineales > UBA3940 > CAZWUX01. Next base: position 4,684 of record CAZWUX010000001.1, on the reverse strand, counting down.
GCTAAAAGGCTTCTTCGGCGCCTTCCGCGCGGCTATGCCCGACATCCAACATCCTCACTGGACGATGATCGCCGAAGGCGATCTGGTCGTTCTTCACATGCCAATCGAGGGCACCTTCACGAACGAGCTAATGGGCATCCCGCCCAACGGCCAGAAGGTGTCCGCCTGGATGGCTAACATCTGGCGAATCGCCGACGGAAAGGTCGTGGAATGGTGGCTTAACGTCGATACCCTGGGGCTGATGCAGCAGATGGGCGCGATTCCGGCATTCTCGTAGTGGCGGAGTGCAGGCCCCGGTTGATGCCCAGCAGCCGGGGCCTGCGTGCTGATCGCACGGCTGTCTCGCCGGGAGATGACACGATCCGCCGTCTGCCCCGCCGGGATGTCTGCAAATTCTTTAACACAACGCCCGCCGGGGCGGGCGATCCGGCCCCCACGCCCCATATACAGGCCCCCGCCGAGAGAACATCCCACAGGTGGGTTGGGGCGACGCTGAAATCCGCTCGGATGTTCGAGATGGCGGACGTTAACTTATCTTAAATTATTTTAACATTCCCGAATCTTAAAGAATATGAATCTTTAAGCTGGCAGCGTTGTCTGGGCCGGGGGCCTCTGCTAAGATGGTTGTGCAGCACCACACACCATAACCCGACGGCTGTACCTGCTACAACGAGTCGATGTTTTCCCTGCGGGCGACACCCGGAGGTGGCTGAGCCATCCCCGGCGCGTGCCTGCCTACCTTACCCGTGACGAGGATGGCCGACCAACCCTACAGCCCTGCCGACATCTGGAAAACGGCATACGGCGAGCTTGAGCTTCAACTTCCACGCGACACGTTTAACACGTGGCTGCGCGACGCGCGCCTGATCGCGCACGAGGATGGGACGTTCATCATCGGCGTGCGCAATATCTACGCGCGTGAGTGGCTCGACCAGCGGCTGAAGAAGGTCGTCGCCCGGACGCTGAGCCGTCTCGCGCGGCGCACCGTCGAGGTGCGGTTCGTCCTCGCGCCGGAGCACAAGAAGAAAAAGGACGATGCCCCGGACGTGCGGGGGGCGGGGCCGCTGATGGAGCAGATCGCGCCCGCCCCGGAGGAGCCGCCGCGCTTCGAGCGGCTGCCGCCCGGCGTCACGGGCCTGAACCCCCGGCACACGTTCGATAACCTCGCCGTAGGGGACTGCAACCGGCTGGCCGTCGCAGCGGCGAAAGCCGTCGTCGAGGCGCCATCCCACCAGTTCAATCCACTGTTCATACACGGCGGCGTCGGGATCGGCAAGTCGCACCTGCTGCACGCCATCGGCAACGCCTGCGCGGAGAAGGGGCGCAAGGTGATGGTCGCGACGGCGGAGCGCTTCACCAACGACCTCGTGGGCGCGATCCGCAAGCGCGAGACGGGCGCGTTCCGCGCGAAATACCGGGACGTGGACGTGCTGCTGGTGGACGACGTGCAGTTTATGGCGGGCAAGGACACGACGCAGGAGGAGTTCCACCATACGTTCAACACGCTCGTCAACGACGGGGCGCAGATCGTCGTCGCCGCACACCTGCCGCCCGGCGCGATCCGGGGGCTGGACGCGCGGCTGCGGTCGCGCTTCGAGGGCGGGCTGATCGTCGATCTGGCGGAGCCGGACTTCCTGACGCGGGTGGACATCCTCGAAATCAAGGCAGACCTGCGCGCCTTCGATGGGCGGCTGCCGCTCGACGTGCTGGAGCGCATCGCGGAGGACGCGCGGGGCAGCGTGCGCGAACTGGAGGGCGCGCTCAACCGAGTCATCGCCCGTGCGCTGCTGGTCGAGGGCACGCCCACGATGGATCTCGCTGAGGAAGCGCTGAGCGAGGCGGCTTCCCCCCCGGTGGCGGGCAAGACGACGCTGGACGACGTGGTGATGGCGGTGGCGGAGTACTACGGCGTCGATCCGGCGGACCTGTTCGGACGGGCGCGCCCGCGTGAGGTCTCCGCCGCGCGGCAGGTGGCGATGTATATCGCGCATCACGAGGTCGACATCCCGCTGCAGGAGATCGGCGAGCGGATGGATGGACGGAGTCACAGCACGGTGCTGTACAGCTGTGACCGGGTTGCGGACCTCATGAAGACTGAATCGCAGGTCAGGCGGGACGTTCAGGCGATTTTGCGCGCGCTCGCCCCGGAGCGATCCCCGGCGGAGCGCCCCCGGCAGCCGGAGGAACATGACCCCGCCGGGTGATCTCCGTATATTCCCCACCATTACGTTACGGCCCATTTTGGATAGAATAAGGTTGCTGCCTGTCACGGCCAATGCTATAATTCAGCCGTTCACGGGCGCGTAGCTCAGCCGGTTAGAGCGCACGGTTCACATCCGTGAGGTCACAGGTTCGAGTCCTGTCGCGCCCATCTGATAGCTACTCCGTGTAGCGGCTACGCCAGTCAGGCAGGCGTCAGCCGCTTATTTTATAATAGGGAATCGGTAAGAGACGCACGTTCCTTTTTAGCTGTGATGATCTGGTAGGAGTCCTGTGTCCGATCACGCTGCGGTAACGAGTCGCGAGTGGGCGCTGTTTGGGCTGCGGTGGCTGTATCCGCTGGCCTTCATCGCCGTGACGATACTCAGCCCGGAAGGCGGCGGGCTGCCTGCGCCATCGCCGGTCGTGCTGGCGAGCATCGGGTCGCTGCTCGCCAACCTGGTGCTGCTGCTCTTTCTCGTCATGGGCATCTGGAACCGGCCTCTGACCGTTGTGGCGCTCGCCATCGACGCGGCGGTGATCTGTGTGGCGGTGTACTTCATCGACGCGCGCCTCGCGTGGCTGGGGATCGTCCCGGCGGCGGTGGCGGGCATCTACTTCGGCTGGCTGACGAGCCTGTGGGCGGGCATCGCGCTGGCCGCGCTGCTCGCGGCGCTTCAGGTCAGCACGCTGGCCCCGCCGTCGCTCGGCCCGGCCTACGTGGCGATGCTGGCCGTGGCTATCCCGGTAGCCGGGCCAGCGACCTATATGCTGGCCGCCAGCCGCTCCCGCGAGGACGAGTTGAGCCAGCGTCGCCAGCGCCGCCGCGAGGAGGAGGCCATCGCGGCCACCCGGCGGGCCATCCAGACGATGCGCGTCGTGTACGACATGACGGAGGTGCTCAGCGCGTCGAAGCTCGACCCGAACCGGGTGCTCGACTCGGCGGTGACGTTCGGGCTGGAGGGGCTGGAGCGCGTCGGCGTCGAGCCGCCGCTGTTCGGGGCGATCCTGTTATTCGCGAGCGACGAGGACGGCGTGGCGACGATGCTGCGCATCGCGTGGGCGTCGGCCAGTGTGGAGCCGATTGATTATGAGATCGCGATCCCCGGCATCGGCGGGGCTATCAACCGGGCGCTGACGAACGTCCAGCCCACTATCGCGGGCAATCCCGGCACGGACGCCGAGCTTCGCGAGTTCGAAACCTTCCGGGCGTGCGGGACGGTGCTCGTGCTGCCGCTCAACGCGGGGCAGGATTCATATGGCGTGATGCTGGTTGGCAGCCGCCAGGAGGACGCCTTCCGCGACATCCACGTCGAGTTGATGCGCGCCGTCGCGAATCAGGCGGCGGCCTCGCTGAACAACGCGAAGCTGTACGTCGCGCTTCGCGAGCAGCGTGACCGGCTGGTCGAGGTCGATAAATACGCCCGCGCGCAGCTCGCCGCCGAGCTGCACGACGGGCCGACGCAGAGCATATCGGCCATCACGATGCGCCTGAATTACATCCGCCGCCTGCTTGAACGGGAGCCTCATAAGGCGCCGGATGAGCTTTACAAGGTGGAGGACCTCGCGCGGCGGACGACGCGGGAGGTCCGTATGATGCTGTTCGAGCTGCGCCCGAAGTCGCTCGATCACGGGCTTGAGCCCGGCCTCAGAGCGCTGGCCGACAAGATGAACGAGACATACGGTCAGAACGTCGAGGTGTACGTCGAACGCCATGTTGATCACCTGCTGGATTCCCACGCGACGGTATCCCTGTTCTCCATCGTGACGGAAGCGCTGCACAACGCCCGCAAGCACGCCCGCGCGGACCTCATCACCGTGTCGGTGCGGGTGCAGGGGGACGCGCTTGTGCTCATGATTGAGGACGACGGGCGCGGGTTCGACGTGGAGCAGGCGTTGGCGGAGGCGCACAACCGCGAGGGCCATCTGGGGCTGTTGAACCTCAAGGATCGCGCCGCGCTGGTGGAAGGCGCGCTCGACATCGACTCCACGCCGGGGGAGGGCACGCGTATCTCGGTCGTGATTCCACTGGACGTGCTTGAGGCACGGCGGGCCGAGGAGAGCCGGCAGCAGGCGGCAGAAGGCCGCCCGCCATTCGTCGCCAGCCCGCCCCCGCAGTTCTACTAAACCCCGATCAGGCGAGCGCCGCGCGCAACCCGGCGATGAAATCCGCCTTGCCGCCCTGCGAGGGATGGCGCAGTTCCTCGTGCTCGATCTCAAGCTCGCGCAGCGTGCGCTGCGCCTTCCGCCCGACGCCTAACACCGTCCGAATGTCGAACAGGTCCATCACCCGCTCGACGAACGGCTGCCCCATGCGGATCTCCGGCACGGTGGGTGCGCGGTTCGTCAACGGTTGACCCGCCTTATGTGGGTGGAGCGGGACCGTGTTCCACAGCAAAGGCGGCACGTCGGTGTGCTCGATCAGTGCGTTCCACACGATGGTGGCCGTCATCTCCGCGATGCCGTCCGGGTGATCGCTCGTCGG